>CALMGA010000179.1 GCA_937863205.1 uncultured Beijerinckiaceae bacterium
AGTTTAGATTGTGAACGCCGATGCGTTCACAGGCACTCTCCTTGCGCTCCCTCGCGAACCTGCACGAAAGCTACGATGGCCGGCGACGACGCAGCACCTTCCACGCCACGCCCACGATCGGCGACGCGGCGCTGATCCTCGGGCGCGGCTCCCTGCTCGCGCGCAACGACCCGGGCGCCCGACATGGCGTTCGCGAGGGCGACGCCGATCGCCTGACGGTGCTGCTGGCAGCGGCCTACGGCCACGCCGTCTCGCCGCTCGTCCCCCATTTCGCCAAGCGCGCCAGCCAGCGTTGGCGACGCGGCGAGGTGGCGCTCGCCCACATCGAGCTCGCCTTCGCTCGCCTGCCGCGACTGGCGACGGAGGAAGGCGCCTTTCGCCTGTTTCTCGCCGAGGCGCTGCTCGACGACGGCCGCGCGCCGCAGAACCTTGCCCGCCACCTCGGCCTGCCGCTCGCCCGGCCGCCTGCCCACTCCCTCGTCAAGTACGACCCCGACCAGCCGCGCGTGCCGGCCGGCAGCGGCCGGGCGAGCGGGCGATGGGGCTCGGCCGAAGCGGAACCGTCGGACACGCCCACGGCCAGAACGGCGGACGCCCTGCCGGTCGCTGCTCGCTCGCTCCTCGTCGATGCGAGCCCGTCCATCGTGCGCGCGCTGGCCGTCTTCGCCAGCAGGTTCGCCGCGCCCACGGCGGTGCTCGGCGCCCTCATCATTCCAACGCCGAACAGCGGCGGCGTCACGGAAGGCACGCTGCCCGAAGCCGCCGACATCCGCTACCGCCGCGACGGGCCGGCCGGCATATTGCGGCTTGCCTGGGCAAAACCCGACGGCGATGAGGCCGTGGTGGTCGCGCACAGCCGGGGTGGCATCTACTACGATGGCGCCACCGGCGAACCGCTCGGCCGCGACCTCGGCGAGCAGCTCTATCTCGATCTCGCGGTGGTTGAGGTTGCGTTGGCGCGGCGCGGGCGTCCGCGACCGGCGGGGAAGGACGACGGGCCGCAGCTTTGCCCCGCGCCGGAGATCGACACGTTTGGTAGTAAGAAGAAACATGTCTTGGACTACGAGGATGACGTGCACCGGCGCGTCAACCCTATCGTGCCCCTCCCGCGTGGCTTCGCCGTGCGCATCGTCGATCCGGTAACAAACAGAGCGCAATATCCCGACGACTGCTTCCGCTACGCCGGTGACCTCGTCGATGGCGACATGCAGGCGGGCGACTTCGCCGACGCCAAAGGCGAGGAATACTCGCATCTCCTGACGCTGCCCTTTGCGGGCAGAGTCACAAATAAGCTGGTTGAGACAACGAGGAAGCACTTGCGCGCCGCGGAGGCGCGCGGGGCAAGGCTCAAGGTGTACTTCGCCGAGCAGGACGCGGCCGATCACTTCCGGGAGGTGTTCAGGGAAAGAGAGCTCGGCAATGTCGTCGTCGGTTTCTTGCCGCCAAGCAGGCCGGGGCAGAGGAGACGGCGATGACGGACGAGAACAGGCCCAGGCTGGTCGCCCGCCGCCACTGGTTCTCCGCCGTCGCCACCTGGGGGGCGCGGGCTGAGCCGGCCGAAGCGCTGGCGGCGCGCTGGCTCGCCTTCGTCGCGCGGCTGCAAGCCATCGACCCCGCCTTCGCGCACTGGATGCACTGGGCGGAGGACGACGTCACCCGCATCCCGTTCCAGCCAACGCTGCCCGCCCAGATCGCCCGCGTGCTGGCCGCCACCGAGCGCCACGTCACCGGCCGGCTGGTGCCGGAGGCCGGGGTGCAGATGACGAACTACAGCGACACCGACCAGCTATCGCGCTATGTTACCGTCTTCATGTCCGGGGGCAACAGCGGTCCCCACAGCCTCCGCAACTGCGCCAGCGTCGCGACGAGCCACTTCGCCGTGCCCGAGCCGCACCTCGTCGGCTTCGAGGTGTTCCGGCAGTTGGTGTTGGCGCTGGCGGAGGTGTTCGGGGCGACGCAGGCCCATGCCTGCCCTGCCGACCTCCGCGACCTCTGGCCGAAGGGGCGAGGGGACGACCTTTCGCTCGCCTGGATCAGCTACGTCGCCCCGCGCTTCGCCGATCTGGTGACGCCGCCGCCGGGCGTCGTGGTGGAGCGCTGCCCGGACGGCGGGTTGCTGATGGCGGCGACAACGGACACCTTCGCCCTGGCCAACCCCGCCCACCTCGCCGCCGCGCGCGCCATCCACGCCGCGCTCGAGTCGTTCAACGCCGTGCCATGGACGCCGGAGACGGGGAAGTGAGCGCAACAACAATGACATAGGAGTTCGTGGTTTCATTGCGGCTGGCGCGCCAGCCTTTCCTAAGCTGTTGCTTGGGCTGGAACTCCACTTTGATGAGTGCCTTGGACACCGCCGGTCATACGATCGGGCGGTACAATCGCGGCGCTCAGGTCGGTCCTCATCCGCGATGGGCACGAAACCTACTATTTCCGACGGGTGATCCCGCAAGGTCTCCGGGCATTCATGCTGCCGCCCTGGACAGGCAAGCGGGAATGGAAACGGAGCCTCCGCACCGAAGATCCCTCCGAAGCGCACCGCCGCCGCCCACTTCGCGGAGTGCATGGCGGACTTCGAGGCGGCCGAACGGCGAAAGCAAGGGTTGTCGGTGGAGACGCGATCAATCTCCGTCACTAACTCCGCCCCGGAGGACGTTGAGCGCGATGTGATGGCCGCGCTGTTGGCCGAGGTTGAGGCCATCCGCCTCGATACGGCCGCGCTTTTCAGGCCGCCGTCACCCATACTCCCGCTCAGCGCAGCCGTTGCAAAAGCCGGCACAAATCTCGGCACAAGAACTCCGGATCAGGTTCAGCCAAGCGTGGCATTCCCTACCGTGACAACGATCATGACGCCGAGCCTCAGCCCGAGCTGGTCGGTGAGCGTGACGAGCACGGGCGAAATGGCGACGATTGGCATCCGCGCGGTTGGAAGCTTGGTGGCGTTCATGGTAGGACGGCGACGTGCGGTCCCGGTAGCTCAGCAGGATAGAGCAACGGTTTCCTAAACCGTAGGTCAGGGGTTCGAATCCCTTCCGGGACGCCATTGATTTATCAGAGTTTTCTACCTTTTTGATTGTTCCAAACCTGCTTTTGCATGTCGCGCTGAATGCGACATAGGTTCGTTGATTTTCAGTAACTTAGGTTTGGTTGCGGCAGCTCCGCGCGACATGATCTGCGACATACGCCCATGTCACACGTCCTTCAGATGCTCCGCTAGACGGGTGAGCAACACCGACAGATTGATGACTACGAGGCGCGCGTTGCCGGGGCGCTTGAGCGCGGCCAGCACGTCCTCCGCCGTTCCCGTGTCGACCGCGATTTCGTCGGCTTGCTCCGCCTTGGCGAATGGCTTCATCAAGCTCCCACCGACAAAGAGAAACCGATCGGAATCGTCCGCCTCCGCTGCCGGAAACCACCATAGAAAGTCAGGGTGCTTGCCGAGGATAGCCTTGATTGTGCTGGGCGGGATGCCTGCCTGCGACAGTTCGAAGATGGCTGCTAGATAGACCGCATCATCAGCCGTCCACTCCACCTTCTGTCCTACCCCCGACGAGCGCTTCACCAGCCCGATACGCTGGAAGTTTCTGACACGACCTCGGAAGCTCGCCATCGCCTCGGGTGGGATTTCATTCATCTGAGCGATAGCTCGCTCGATGTCCGCATACCGAAACATAACCCCTCCGAACCGCCTTCGGCCTGCATAGCTTGAAATGAGATAAAAGTCCGCAATCCCCGTTGACGTTCGTTGGCTTCCGCCCATATATGAGATAAGGTTACCTCATCATGAACAAATAATGAGTTCAGGCGGTCGATTGATCCCAGGCATGCTGGCGATCTCGACGTATTTCGGACTGCCCAAGCCGAAGGCGAACCGGTTGGCTGCACAGGGTCTCTTACCCGGAGTGTTCAAACTTGGCCGCGAGTACTTCCTTGACCCGGTAGCCGCTGAAGCGGTGATTGCGGAGAAGGCGCGACACATGGCTCGTCGCTGATGATCTTAAATCAAAGTGAAGGATCGTCCCACAATCAAAGATGATCCTACAAAAGTTTTGAGTTAAACGGTGCCACGCCCGTAGCGTGGGGACGGCAGTCGGCGGATTCCGGGACGTTCGGAAATGGCGTTTCTGTTCGGTGGGCACATGATGCCTGTACGGCATTATTTGTGTCCATAGCCGAACCACTTGCAGGAAAGGAAGAGCATGACTTTGAAGGTGCGTGAAACCAAGTTGCGGCGCATGGCACATCGCCAAGAGCTTCGGCTCATCAAAAGCCGCACCCGCAATCCAAACGCGATGGACTACGGCATGTACGGGCTGGTCGACAAGTGGACGAATGGAGTTGTCAATCTGCCGCTGGCGCAACGGTGGGTGTGCAGTTGGGACCTCGACGCCGTCGAGGAGTACTTGACCTCGGATGATAGCTCCGCACCCAACGCTACAGCGCGTGAATTACAGTTGGCATAGAAAGTTGCCTGACGGCGCCGCTGCCTTATACAGCGACGACTGCTTTAGTCATGCGTCACAGATGAGCCATTCAGTTCTCGGAGGAGGTCACATCATGATAATCGACGAACCAACAGACAAGCCGATTGTCGACGCTGCCAAACGGGCGATCTGGCGAGCTGCAAAAGAGAGTCGCGCCGCGGAAGAAATCTTCGCAAAGGCGCTTAGCACCAACAAAGCCTTACGATCGTCGCTAGTCGCGTCGGTTATAAGAGGCGTAGAAAACGAAATAATTTGGTCGAACGCGTCAATGGTCTCACAAGGTCGACGTGCTGACAAGGGACCTGCCCGCAACGTTACATAACGGGAGATGGCCATTGGCTCTGTCCAACGCGGAGCGGCAAGCAAGGCATCGCGAGCGCATCAAAGCCAAACTGGCTTCAGCTGCGACAATCTCCGCGAACGAACCGAAAAGCTTGAAAGCAAAGCGGTCACCTTACTGGAAGAGATCCGACGCAAGTTCGAAGACGGTATGAGCGAACTGCTTGGTCGCGGGCTGGGCAAGTATGACGATGTTCCAAAGATCTACGAGTCCCAGCGCATGGCAGTCGCCCGAATCAATGCCCTTGGTGCTGTTGGTCAATGGACGTTGCTCTTCGAGCGATTGCATGAGGCCGGTCAGAAGGCCGCCCTCGATATGAAGATGGGTTGCTATCGAGATTGGGACCGAGACAATCCGAGCCAACAATCGGCTTTAAACGCGTCCAAGGCGAACGAGCCTGTACCGCCGCACAAAGGCGGCCGGAAGAGACGGAAGAACACCGTTACGTAACGGGTCAAACAACAGTCGTTAGACGCCGTCAGGGAACCTCACCACCGGCCGGCGGCGTCACCGGCCACTCAACTCCTAACAACCCCATCAACGTCGCCTGTGAGGCCCCCTGCCATTGTGAGGGGGCTTTCGCGTGGGCGTCACCCACCCTTGAATAAAGAAGCAAGCAATGGGAAATCGAACAGGCGACGTCGTCATCGGGACGGTCGCCCGCGCCAGTCCGCGCGAACGATTCGATGTCCGGCTGCGCGACATCGAAGGCGGGCGCCGCTGTCTCGCCATCAGCCGACAATTTCGCAACAGTAGAGATGAATGGTGGCCGGACGTCAGCAGGGCCTTTCGTGGGATCACAATCCCGGTCGGACGGATCGGTGATCTCATAGACTTGCTAAGGTTGGCAGAAGATCAAACTACCCGCGAGCGCGAAGCTGCAAGGATTCTGCCCGCTTCAAATAGCTACGGATAGTTTTCACCTCGTTAATTAAAGCGCGGATAAGCGATATTGCCGCAGTGCGGCGGGGATAATGTATGTACGATACCGATTCCGATACTCTTGTTCCGCCGCCGTGCGTCGCGCTGTCCAAACGGGACCACGCCGTCCGTTACGCCGAGCAGGGATACCGGGTCTTTCGACTTTGTCCCGGAAGCAAAAAGCCCTTCGATGATAACTGGCCAAATGTTGCCAGCTACGATCCCGTCCGTGTTCATGCCATGTGGACCTCATACGATCCTGTCTGCGAGGTACAGCGCGAGCACGATTACAATATCGGCATCGCAACCGGAAAAACACGCGACGGTTATG
>CALMGA010000180.1 GCA_937863205.1 uncultured Beijerinckiaceae bacterium
GGGATTAAGAGCTGGAATGCGGGTCGAATTGGAACAAAGAGTAAACATCGACGCGTCCGCTTACAACTCCTTAAATCGGGCGGGCTAGCGTGCCGCCATGATGCGACACGCGATCCCCCAAGGCACGTCTCCAGCCAGCGGCGGCGCCGATCCTTCCGCGGCGCTCACCGTGGTGATCTGCTTCGATCACGCTGCGGTCACGGGCGGGCAGGCGCGGGTCGCCTTCGACAGCGCCGTCGGCCTCAAGAAGGCCGGACACCGCCCGATCGTCTTCGCCGCCGCCGGCCCGGTGTCGCCGGACCTCGCCGACAACGGCATCGAGACGGTGTGCCTCAACCAGATGGACCTCATCGGCAACCCCTCGAAAATCGCTGCCGCCGTGCAGGGGATCTGGAACGCGGCCGCGGCGCGGCGGCTCGGGGAGCTGCTCGAATCATTGCCGCGCGAGCATACCATCATCCACGTCCACGGCTGGGCGAAAGCCCTGTCGCCCTCCATCGCCGGCCCGATCGCGCGCTCGCGGCTGCCGGCCGTCTACACCATCCACGAATATTTCCAGTTCTGCCCCAACGGCGGCTTCTACAACTACCAGGCGCATGAAGTGTGCAAGCTGCGTCCCCTGTCGGGCGCGTGCTGGGCGACCAATTGCGATTCGCGGACCTATCCCCGCAAGCTGTGGCGCAATGTGCGCCTCGCCGCCGCCAAGCACGTCGCCGGCCTGCCGGAGGTGTTCGCGGACTACATCGCGATCTCCGACTTCCAGCGCGAGATCGTGGCGCCGCTGGTCCCCAGGAGCGCGCGGCTGCACCGCATCAACAATCCCGTCGCCGTGCCCGACCTCGGCCCCAAGAACGATCCCACCGACGGAGAGATCATCTTCGTCGGCCGGCTGTCGCCGGAAAAGGGCGCGCTGCTGTTCGCCGAGGCGGCGCGGCGGGTCGGCCTGCGTCCGGTCTTCGTCGGCGACGGCCCGGTGGCCGGCGACATCGCCGCCCGCTACCCCGAAGCCCGCCTCACCGGCTGGCACGACGCAGCCGGCGTCCGCGCGGCGATGCGCGGGGCGCGTGCGCTGGCCTTCCCCTCGTTCTGGTACGAGGGCCAGCCGTTGACCGTGCTGGAAGCCAAGGCGCTGGGCCTGCCGGTGATCGTCAGCGACGCTTGCGCCGGGCGCGAAGAGGTCGAGGATGGCGTCACCGGCCTGTGGTTCAAGAGCGGCGATGCCGCCGACCTTGCCCGCGCCCTCGACGCCATGCGCGACGACGATCGCGTCGTCGCCATGTCGCACGCCGCCCACCGCGCCTATTGGAGCGCCCCGCCGACGGCCGAGCACCATGTCGAGCGGATCACCGAACTGTACCGCGGAATGCTGCGCGGCGCTGCCGCGGCGCAACCGCGGCCGGTTGACGGCTCGCACGCGGCGGGCTGGCAGGCGCGCCACGCCTCGCCGTGACGCTTTTGCCTTTTCTCTAGGCAGGCAGCCCATTCTGTCAGCAGATCCGCCCGGAGCAATCCGCGGCGTGAGGGCGCGGGGTCGCGCCCTCAGCCGGAATAGTACATGTCGAACTCGACTGGATGAGGCGTCATCTCCAGCCGCTTCACCTCCGCCGACTTCAGCTCGATGAAGCTGTCGATGAGGTCGCCGGTGAAGACGTCGCCGGCCGTCAGATAGGCATGGTCGTCGCGCAGGCTCGCCAACGCCTCGCGCAACGAGCCGCACACCGTCGGGATGGAGGCCAGTTCCGCCGGGGGGAGGTCGTAAAGATCCCGGTCCATCGCCGGGCCGGGATCGATCCTGTTGGCGATGCCGTCGAGGCCGGCCATCAGCATCGCCGTGAAGGCGAGGTAGGGATTGGCCATCGGATCGGGAAAACGCACCTCCAGCCGCTTGGCCTTGGGATTGTTGGTGTAGGGAATGCGGCACGAGGCCGAGCGGTTGCGGGCGGAATAGGCCAGCAGCACCGGCGCCTCGTAGCCCGGCACCAGCCGCTTGTAGCTGTTGGTGGTGGGATTGGTGAAGGCGTTGAGCGAGCGGGCGTGGCGGATGATGCCGCCGATGTACCACAGGCACTCCTGGCTGAGGTCGGCGTATTTGTCGCCGGCGAAGACGGGCTTGCCCTCCTTCCAGATCGACTGGTGGACGTGCATGCCCGAGCCGTTGTCGCCGAACACCGGCTTGGGCATGAAGGTGGCCGTCTTGCCGTAGCTCTGCGCGACCTGCTGGATGCAGTATTTGTAGACCTGGAGGTGGTCGGCCATCTGCGTCAGCGGGCCGAACTTCAAGCCGAGTTCGTGCTGGCCGGAGGCGACCTCGTGGTGGTGCTTTTCCACCTGCGCACCCATCGAGGCGATCGCCGCGAGCATTTCGCCGCGCATGTCCTGGGCGGAATCCTGCGGCGGCACTGGGAAGTAGCCGGCCTTGGTGCGGATGCGGTGGCCGAGGTTGCCGCCCTCGTAGGGCGTGTCCGAATTGCTCGCGAATTCGGAGCCGTCGAGCACGAAGCCGGTGTTGGTCGGGTCGGCGCGGAAGCGCACGTCGTCGAACACGAAGAACTCGGCCTCCGGCCCGAAGTACACGACGTCGCCGACCTTGCTGCTGGCCGCATAGGCCTCGCCCTTGCGGGCCACGCCGCGCGGGTCGCGGCCGTAGGGTTCGCCGGTCGAGGGCTCCAGCACGTCGCACACGATCGACAGGGTCGGCGCGGCGAAGAAGGGGTCCGGCGCCGCCGTGGTCGGGTCGGGCATCAGCATCATGTCGGATTCGTTGATCGCCTTCCAGCCGGCGATGGAGGAGCCGTCGAACATGGTGCCGTCGGAGAACAGATCCTCGTCGACGATCGTTTGATCGAAGGTGACGTGCTGCCACTTGCCCTTGAGGTCGGTGAAACGCAGGTCGACGTACTTGATGTCGTTGTCCTTGATCGATCTCAGCACGTCGCTGGCGGTCTTCATCTCCGGTCCTTTCGGGGTCGCGCCATGGGGCAATCAGCTAAGCAGGTCCGCGTTGGCAGGCCAACGCTTCACCCGCCTAGCTCTTTGATAGGCCGCAGGTTTTGAACGCAAAGCCGCGGGGTACTTTTGCGAAACCTGCTGCGAAGGGAAGCGAACGGGTTGGTTGAAGCTCATAGACCGTCCCGAGCCGGTGAGGCAAAGGAACTCTTGAGCTCAAGCTGGGTGCGGCCGGATCCCTGCGCGAGCGCCCGCAGCCGCCGTCGCGAGGGCGCAGGCGGCTAATTCGCAGGCATCGGTGGCACATTTGATGCAGCAAGGCCGCCCTGACCGCCCGACGCCGGGCTGCGGTCGCGGGTACAGGAACGAGGGAGCAGAATGACGAAATACAAGCTTGAGTATCTTTGGCTTGACGGCTACGCGCCGGTTCCCA
>CALMGA010000181.1 GCA_937863205.1 uncultured Beijerinckiaceae bacterium
CTGGCGGGCGCGGCCCGCGCGGGCCCGCACCCAAGCGGTAACACAGCCGTGCGCATCGTCGGCGGGCGGCTGCGTGGCCGCGCCCTTCAGGGACCGGCGTCCGACAGGGTGCGTCCGACGAGCGACCGGCTGCGCGAAACGCTGTTCAACATCCTGGAGCACGGCCATGGCGGCATTGCCGGGCGCCGCGTCATCGATCTCTTCGCCGGCACCGGGGCGCTGGCTTTCGAGGCGCTGTCGCGGGGTGCCGCCGGCGCCCTGCTCGTCGATGACGGTCCGGAGGCGCGGGCGGCGATCCGCGCCAACACCGATGCGCTCGGTCTCGGCGGCGTGGTGCGCGTGCTGCGCCGCGATGCCCGCAGGCTCGGGCCGGCCCCGCCGGGCCAGCGTTTCCACCTCGCCCTGCTCGATCCCCCCTACGGCATGGGCTTAGCCGAGCCGGCGCTGGCGGCGCTGCGGGATGGCGGCTGGTTGGAGGATGGCGCGCTGGCGGTGGTGGAGGAGGCTGCCGCCGCCAGCCTCGTCGTCCCGACAGGCTACAGCCTGCTCGACAGACGAACCTTCGGCGAAACGGCGCTCACCTTCCTCCACGTCGATCTTTCTGCGCCGGAGCCGGGCTGACCCGCCTTCCCAAGCTGTCGTCGCGGCCTTAAACATGGCAGCGCCCGGCTCGCGTCGCACGGGATGACAGATATGCAGCCGGTTGCGGACACGTCCGACCCGGCGCGGTGATTCGGGATCGGAGCGGGCCCGCCATCCGATGCTCGGGGCGGTTCGCGATCATCCAAAAGGGAGTTTTCCGGAATGGCGCAACCAAGTCTCCACCCTGCCATCGACAATGGCATCATGCCGGGATACGGCAGCTTCAACGGCGGCACGCTGTTCTGTAAATGTCCCAGCGACAAGGTCGCCGTCCACATCACCGGCGATATCGTGCACAATCACGCCTGCGGCTGCTCGAAATGCTGGAAGCCGGACGGCGCCCTGTTCTCCGTGGTCGGGGTGGTGCCGGTCGACAAGGTGCGGGTGACGTCCCACGAGGAAAAGCTCCACATCGTCGATGAAGCGGCGGCGATCCAACGCCACGCTTGCAGGGCCTGCGGCGTCCACATGTACGGTCGCATCGTCAAGGATCACCCCTTCAAGGGGCTCGACTTCGTGCACGTCGAGCTTTCCGACCAGAAGGGCTGGCAGGCGCCGCAGTTCGCCGCCTTCGTGTCCTCGATCATCGAGCAGGGGTTTCCGCCGGCCGAGATGGGCGAGGTGCGCGGCAAGCTGAATTCGCTCGGGCTCGCCACCTACGACTGCCTGTCGCCGCCGCTGATGGACGCGATCGCCGGTTACACGGCCAACCATAAACCATCGGCCGACGCCAAGCCCGTTGCGCCCGCCAAGCCTGCAACAGTTGAGCCTGTTGCCGTCACCGCTAGGCCCGTCGCCCCGGCGCGACCTGCCGAAGCGCCGCCGGCGGCGGTGGCGTCATCACCCGTTCAGCGGGTCGAGAAGCCGGGCGGAGTCGCCGGCTTCTTCGCGCGCTTGTTCAGCGATTGAGGCGCGACGGGCGCCCGGTCGGCGCTTGACGGCGGGCGCCGAACCCGCTAGCCAGCCCCCACGCACAGCGCAATCGCGAGATCGGCGGCCTCCCTCCGGAGGCTGCCCGCCCGCGTTGTCGCAAGGCTTGCGCGATTATTCCCAAGCGCACCATCCAAACGCCGCAAGGGCCGGGCTCCACCGGACGCGGCGTCGACGTCGCCCGATCCGCTGCGCGGGTCCTTTCCTGGAGAGGTAGACATGGCCCGCATCGCAGGCGTCAACATTCCAACCGGCAAGCGCGTGGTGATCGCGCTGCAGTACATCCACGGCATCGGTGCTTCCAAGGCGCAGGAGATCTGCCACAAGGTGTCGATCCCGGCCGAGCGCCGCGTGTCGGAGCTGAGCGACAGCGAGGTGCTGCAGATCCGCGAAACAATCGACCGCGACTACATGGTGGAGGGCGACCTGCGCCGCGAGGTTTCGATCAACATCAAGCGGTTGATGGACCTCGGCTGCTACCGCGGCCTGCGCCACCGCCGCCAACTCCCCGTGCGCGGGCAGCGGACCCACACCAACGCCCGGACCCGCAAGGGCAAGGCCAAGCCGATTGCCGGCAAGAAGAAGTAGATACGAAGCATCGAACCGGATCCGACCTAGGATCAGGTGCTTCGACTTCAACGAGAGCCCGAGCGCCTGGCATCACGGGCGCGCCAGAAGGACAGGACCATGGCCAAGGAAGCAACGCGCGTCCGCCGTCGCGAGCGAAAGAACATCGTGTCGGGCGTCGCTCACGTCGCATCGACGTTCAACAACACGATGATCACCATCTCGGACGCGCAGGGCAACACCATCTCGTGGTCGTCGGCCGGCACGATGGGATTCAAGGGATCGCGCAAGTCGACCCCCTATGCCGCGCAGATGGCCGCCGAGGATGCCGCCCGCAAGGCGTCGGAGCACGGCATGCGCACGCTGGAGGTGGAAGTGTCCGGGCCGGGATCCGGCCGTGAGTCGGCGTTGCGGGCGCTGCAGGCGTCCGGGTTCATGGTGACGTCCATCCGCGACGTCACGCCCATTCCGCACAACGGCTGCCGCCCGCGCAAGCGCCGCCGGGTGTGAGCCCGCGCACAGCTTTCGACGACCCGGACAGGCGCGCGATCCGGCCATCCGCATCAGGAAGAGCCCAATGATCCAGAAGAACTGGCAGGAACTGCAGAAGCCCGACAAGCTCAAGATCGTGCCCGGCGACGATCCCAAGCGTCTCGCAACCATGGAGGCCGAGCCCCTTGAGCGCGGCTTCGGACTGACGCTGGGCAACGCCCTGCGGCGCATCCTGCTGTCGTCGCTGCAGGGGGCGGCGATCACCTCCGTCCACATCGACGGCGTTCTGCACGAATTCTCGTCGATCCCCGGCGTGCGCGAAGACGTGACCGACGTCATCCTCAACATCAAGGACATCGCCGTCAAGATGCTGGGCGACGGTCCCAAGCGGCTCGTCCTGAAGAAGACCGGACCGGGCAAGGTGATGGCCGGCGACATCCAGACGACGAGCGACATCACCATCCTCAACCCCAACCTGGCGATCTGCACCCTCGACGAGGGCGCCGAGATCCGGATGGAGTTCACGGTCAACACCGGCAAGGGATACGTGCCCGCCGACCAGAACCGCAACGAGGATTCGCCGATCGGCCTGATCCCGATCGACAGCCTGTTCTCGCCGGTGCGCAAGGTGAGCTACCGCGTCGAGAACACCCGCGAGGGCCAGAACCTCGATCTCGACAAGCTGACCATGGAGGTCGAGACCGACGGCTCGCTGACGCCGGAGGACGCCGTCGCCTATGCCGCGCGCATCCTGCAGGACCAGCTCAACGTCTTCGTCAACTTCGAGGAGCCCCGCCGCGAAGAGGTTGCGCCCTCGATCCCCGAACTCGCCTTCAACCCGGCCCTGCTCAAGAAGGTGGACGAGTTGGAGTTGTCGGTACGCTCGGCCAACTGCCTGAAGAACGACAACATCGTCTACATCGGCGATCTCATCCAGAAGACCGAGGCGGAAATGCTGCGGACCCCGAACTTCGGCCGCAAGTCGCTGAACGAGATCAAGGAAGTGCTGGCACAAATGGGCCTGCACCTCGGCATGGAAGTGACCGGTTGGCCGCCGGAGAACATCGACGAACTCGCCAAGCGCTTCGAGGAGCACTACTAGACCGCTCGAAGTACCGTCCCGAACGGGGTGGGGCAGGCAAGATCAGCGGCCGTACCTTGGCACGGCGGCCGCGCATAACAGGAGCACGCCACCATGTATCACGGCCGCGCCAAGCGCCGCTTCAACCGCACCCATGAGCATCGCAAGGCGATGTTCATGAATCTGTCCCAGGCGCTGATCAAGCACGAGCAGATCGTCACCACCCTGCCCAAGGCCAAGGACCTTCGCCCGGTGGTCGAGAAGCTGGTCACGCTCGGCAAACGCGGCGACCTCCACGCGCGTCGCCAAGCCATTGCCCAGGTCCGCGACGTCGATCTCGTGCGCAAGCTCTTCGACACGCTGGGGCCGCGCTACAAGGAGCGTCACGGCGGCTACACCCGCGTGCTCAAGGCCGGCTTCCGCTACGGCGACAATGCCGCGATGGCGGTGATCGAGTTCGTCGACCGCGACGTGTCGGCGAAAGGCAAGGACTCCGGGCCTGCTCAGGTGAGGGACGACGAAGCGGCCTGATCGTTGGGCTCAGCGGGGAAGCGAGCGGTGACATCCGGGTTCGCATTGCGGGCAACGTCTGAGCAAGCGGCGCCGCAGCAGGGCGCCGGCGGCAGGGGCGTCCTCCGGTCGACGTTGCCGGCCGTCGTCATGGCTGCGCTGCTCGTCGGGCCATCGCCTGCCACCGCCGAGCCGAGGTCTGAGGCACGGCAGGTGCCGCAATCGCGTGACGAGGTGTCCTTGTCCTTCGCCCCGGTGGTGAAGAAGGCCGCTCCCGCCGTCGTCAACGTCTACGCCTCGCGCACCGAGAAGGTGCAGCGCAATCCGTTGTTCGACGATCCCGTCTTCCAGCAATTCTTCGGCACGCAGGGCGGCCAGGCGCCGCGCTCGCAGACCGCTCGCTCGCTCGGTTCGGGCGTGCTGGTCGACCCCTCCGGCCTGATCGTCACGAACTACCACGTCATCGACCAGATGACGGATGTGAAGGTCGCCCTTTCCGACCAGAGCGAATATCCCGCCGAGATCGTGCTGCGCGACCAGCGCAACGACTTGGCCGTGCTGAAGATCACCAGCGGCAAGGGCGACGGCGCGCCGTTCCCATCCATGGAGATGGGCTCGTCCGACGCCGTCGAGGTCGGTGACATCGCGCTCGCCATTGGCGATCCGTTCGGCGTCGGGCAGACGGTGACGCAGGGCATCATCTCGGCGCTGGCCCGCGCCAACTCCGCCGGGTCGATCTCCTCGTTCTATCTGCAGACAGACGCGTCCATCAATCCCGGCAACTCGGGCGGCGCGCTGGTGGACACGCACGCCCGGCTCGTCGGCATCAACTCCGCGATCTTTTCGCAGTCCGGCGGCTCGGTGGGCATCGGCTTCGCCATCCCGGTCGACGTGGTCAAGATCGTGGTCGCCGCCGCCCGCAACGGCGACAAGGTGGTACACCGCCCCTGGCTCGGCGCCAGCCTGCAGGCGGTGACCTATGACATCGCGGAGTCCTTCGGCCTCAACCGGCCGACGGGCGCGCTGGTGACGGAGGTCAATCCGCAGGGCCCTGCGGCGGCGGCCGGCGTGAAGCAGGGCGATCTCGTCACGGCCGTCGACGGCAAGATGGTGGAAAGCCCCGAAGGCTTCGGCTTCCGTTTCGGCACGCGGCCGGTGGGAGGCACGGTGACGTTGAGCGTGCGGCGCGGCGGCGCGACCGAGCAGCTCAAGGTCGCGCTGCATGCCGCCCCCAGCACGCCCAAACCCGAGCCGGTGGTGTTGAAGGGCGAAACGCCTTTCGCCGGCATTTCCGCCGTGAACATGTCGCCGGCGATCGCCGAGGAGCTGTCGATCACCGAAGATCGCGACGGCGTGGTGATTGCGGCGGTCGCGCCCGACTCGAACGCGGCCAACGTGCAGTTCCAGAAAGGCGACATGATCCTGTCGATCAACGGCAAAGCGATCAAGACGACGCGGGACCTCGCGGCGGCAACCACCGGCCAGCACGACTATTGGAAGCTGTCGGTGCTGCGCGGCGGTCAGGTCATCACCACCGTGCTCAACGGCTGAGCTCAACGGCCGGGCGAGCCTGTACCGCTGGGAAGGCGCGTGTTATGCACGGCGCCTTCGGCCCGATGGATCCATCCGCAGAGGGTCCGCGCCGGCCTCGGCGATGCCGCCGGCGCCGCATCGACCGATGTCACAGGCACCACGACTCCATGCAGCACACGAGACCGCAGCGATGACCGGACCCACGGGATTGGACGGCGAAACCGACGTCGTCCAGGAAACCGGCCAGCACGGCAGCGTCTTCGAACTCGTCAAGGTGGTCTTCCAGGCGCTGCTCATCGCGCTGGTGGTGCGCACCTTCCTGTTTCAGCCTTTCAACATCCCCTCAGGCTCGATGATCCCGACGCTTCTCGTCGGCGACTACCTTTTCGTGTCGAAGTATTCCTACGGCTTCTCGCACTTCTCGCTGCCCTTCAGCCCGGATCTCTTCAAGGGCCGCATCCTCGCCTCGCCGCCCAAGCGGGGCGACGTGGTGGTGTTCAAGCTGCCGCGCGACAACTCCACCGACTACATCAAGCGTGTGATCGGCCTGCCCGGCGACACCCTCCAGATGAAGGAGGGCCGGCTCTACATCAACGGCACGATCGTGCCGCGCGACCCGATCGCCAAGGTCCACACGGAGGACTACGAGGGTCACGAGACGGACGTGCCGACCTACAAGGAAACCCTGCCCGGCGGCGTGCAGCACACCGTCATCGAAGTTCAGGGCGACACCGGCTTCAACGACAACACCGAACTCTTCAAGGTGCCCGACAACAGCTACTTCATGATGGGCGACAACCGCGACAACTCGCTCGACAGCCGCGTGGCGCCCGATCAGGGCGGCGTCGGCTACGTGCCCTTCGTCAACCTGATCGGCCGCGCCGAGATCATCTTCTTCTCCACTTCGGGGTCGTCGGCCCTGAAGGTGTGGCAATGGCCCTGGACCGTGCGCTGGAACCGGCTGGGCAAGCCGGTGCATTGACGAGCGGCCGGCGCGATCTCGCCGAGCTCGAAGCGCATCTCGGCTACGCGTTCCGCGACCGGTCGCTTCTTGCCCAGGCCCTGACCCATGTCGGCGGCGCCGCGTCGCGCATCTGCAGCTATCAGCGCCTCGAATTCCTCGGCGACCGCGTGCTCGGCATGGCGGTGGCGGCGATGCTGGTCGAGGCCTTTCCCACGGCCGAGGAGGGCGAGCTGTCGCGCCGCCTCGCCGGGCTCGTGCGTCGCGAAAGCTGCGCCGCCGTCGCCGCGGGATGGCAGGTCGAGCCCTTCATCCGCCTCGCGCCGGGTGAGCGCAGGACGCTGCGGCAGGCCATCGGCGGCGACATCTGCGAGGCGATCATCGGGGCGGTGTTCCTGGACGGCGGCTTCGCGGCGGCGCGCCCTCTGGTCGAGCGTGCTTTCGCGGCGCTGATGCATGCCCCCCATCACCCGTTGCGCGACCCCAAGACGGCGCTCCAGGAATGGGCGCAGGCGAAGGGTCTGGCGGCGCCGGTGTACCGCGAACTCGGCCGCGTCGGTCCCGACCATGCCCCCGAGTTCACCGTGGCGGTCCGCGTCGATACGCTCGCGGATGCCGAGGCGCGGGGCGGCTCGAAGCGCCTCGCCGAGCAGGCCGCCGCCGCCGCCTTCATGGCACGCGAGGGCGTCGGCGACGGGCTCGTCGTGGAAGCGATGCGCGAGGCCGGGCAATGACGGGCGCGAAGACGACCCCGGACGGCCCCCGAAGCGGTGGGGCGGCGCCACTCGTCGACCAAATCGTCGCACCGGCCGATGGCGCCGAGAGCCGCTGCGGCTTCGTTGCCCTGATCGGTGCCCCAAATGCCGGCAAGTCGACGCTGCTCAATACGGCTGTCGGCACAAAGGTCTCGATCGTGTCGCGCAAGGTGCAGACCACGCGGGCGCTGGTGCGCGGCATCGCGCTGGAGGGTGAGGCGCAGATCATCTTCGTCGATACGCCCGGCATCTTCGCGCCCAAGCGCCGGCTTGACCGGGCGATGGTGGCCAGGGCCTGGTCGGGGGCCGGCGATGCCGATGTCGTCGCCCTGCTGGTCGATGCCCGCAAGGCGAATGGGAGGGACGGGGACGAGGAGGTGACGGCGATCCTGCGGGCGCTGGCCGGGACGCGGGTGCCGAAGATGCTGATCCTCAACAAGATCGACACGGTGGAAACGGAAAGCCTGCTCGCCCTGACGCAGGAGCTGAACCGCGACGGGTTGTTCGCCGACACCTTCATGATCTCGGCCCTGAAGGGCTACGGCGTACCCAAGCTGGTGTCGCGCCTGGGCGCGATGATGGCGGACGGGCCGTGGCTCTACCCGGCCGACCAGGTGTCGGACGTGCCGCTGCGGGCGCTTGCCGCCGAGATCACCCGCGAGAAGCTGTTCGAGCGGCTCCACGACGAGCTGCCCTATCAGTGCACCGTGGAAACGGAGTCCTGGAAGCAGCAGGCCGACGGCTCGGCAAGGGTCGAGCAGACGATCTTCGTGACGCGCGAGGGGCATAAGAAGATCGTGATCGGCGAGGGCGGACGAACCATCAAGTCGATCGGCTCGACGGCGCGCAAGGACATCATCGAGGCGGCCGAGCACAACATCCATCTCTTCCTGTTCGTCAAGGTGCGCCCGGACTGGGGCGACGACCCCGAGCGCTATCGGGCGATGGGCCTCGACTTCACCGCCTGATCGCGGCTGCGACCCTTGTCGGCAGCTCCGGTCGGCAACCCGGTGCGCCGCTGCTCATTAGACTCGCTCAAAGGGAGGGTCGGGCGATGGCGGACGAAGTCAGCGAACTGCGGATGGCGATCGCCGACATTCCGATGAACGGCATGGCCCAGGCCGGTGAGGGCGAGGCCAAGGTGCTGTTCGTGCGCGACTGCGACGGCGTGCGCGCATTCCAGGCCAACTGCCCGCACTACGGAGCGCCGCTGGCCAAGGGGATGATCTGCGGCCACACCCTGTACTGCCCCTGGCACAAGGCCGCCTTCGACGTGTCCGACGGCAGCTTGCGCGAGCCGCCGGCCCTGGACCACCTCAAGCGCTATCCCGTGCGCCTGGAGGGCGAGGAGGCGGTGGCGAGCCTCCGGCCGATCGAGCGCCCGCGCCCGGCGCCGGTCGGGAGCGAACGCCACATCGTCATCGTCGGGACCGGGGCAGCCGGGGTCGCCGCGGCGACGGTGCTGCGCCGCGAGGGCTTCGCCGGGCGGCTCACCATGATCGGGCGCGAGGCCGATCAGCCCTACGATCGATGCAAGCTGTCGAAGAACTTCCTGGCCAAGAAGACCCGGCGCGAAGCGATGCAGCTCGAAAAGGACTTCTATGCCGCCCTCGACATCTCCGCCGTGACCGGCCCGGCCACGGCGATCGACCCCGAGCGCCGGCAAGTGACGCTCGCCGACGGGCGTACGGTAATCGGCGACGCCTTGCTCGTGGCCACCGGCAGCCGCGCCGCGCGCCCGTCCTTTCCCGGCGACGACTTGCGGAACGTCTTCACCCTGCGATCCATGGCCGATGCGGTGGCGATCAGCGACGCGGCCGAGGGCGCCAAGAGCGTGGTCACGGTCGGCGGCGGCTTCGTCGGCCTGGAAGCGGCGGCCTTTCTGAGCAAGCGCGGGCTGACGGCGACGGTGGCCTCGCCCGAAGCGCTGCCCTTCGCCAAGCGCTTCGGCGAGGACGTCGCCAAGGCGATCAAGGCGCACCACGAGTCCAGCGGCGTCCGCTTCGTCGAGGGCAAGGTGAAGGGCTTCGCCGGCGACGGAGCGGTTCGGGGCGTGCACCTCGAAAACGGCACCGTGCTCGATGCCGACCTCGTGCTGATCGCCGCCGGCGCCCAGCCGGAAGCGGAGATGATCGAAGGCGTCCGGCATCGCGACGACGGCGGCGTGTCGGTCGGCAGCAACCTCAGCATCGCACCCAACGTCTGGATCGCCGGCGACATCGCCGCCTTTCCCGAGGCGCGCACCGGCGTCGAGGCCCGCATCGAGCACTGGCGGCTCGCCGAGCAGCACGGCATCCACGCCGCCCACGCCATGCTCGGACGCGAGGGACCCTTCACCAACGCCCCGTTCTTCTGGAGCAACCAGGGCGACAAGCGCGTCGATTATGCCGGCTACGCGCCGGACTGGGACGAGATCGTGATGTCGGGCGACCCAGCCAAGCTCGACTTCATCGCCTATTACGTGAAGGACGGCTCGGCGCACGCGGCCTGCGCCATCGGTCAGGCGCCCAGGATGGTCGCCTTCCTCAACCGGCTCGAAGGCGGGCACGCGCCGTCGCGCGCCGACCTCGATATGCCTTGAATCAACGACGCGCCCAGCGGAGGTGCAACAGCATCAGGCTCGGGCCCCTCGCCCTTGCGCCGGCGAGGGTCGCTAGTTCGACCGGGTCGCCCCCGCAGCGGCACCGGTCGCGGGCGCCGGACGGAAGCGGCGCACGAACAGGCTCGCGATCATCGCGCGCGCCACGTGCTCGGCCTGACACTGGGTGCCGATCTCCGACAGGTGATAGTCGTCGCTGGTCATCAGGTGCACCTTGGCGCGCGTCTGCGTGATGAACTTCATCGCCTCGTAGCGTTTCACGTAAAGGATGCCCTCCTGCTTGGCGATGGCATCCAGCGCGCGCTTGATGGCGAAGTAGTTCTCGTCGCGGGAAAAGCGTGGGGTGTACTGCAGCCCGACGAGCACCACGTCGATGTCGTTGGCCTTGAGCCAGTTGATGGTGGAGGTGACGACGTCAGTGAACTGGGCGGGGTCGATGCGGGCGAGGGCGTCGTTGGTGCCGAGCTGCCAGAGCACGATGTCGGGCTTGGTCAGGGCCACTTCGCTGTGGATGCGGTCCGAGGATGTCTGCGCCACCTCGCCGCCCGTGCCGCGGTTGATGATGTCGACGTCGACGCCTTTCAGGGCGACCTTCAGCATGTTTTCGAGCTGCAGGGGATAGCTCGCAACGCCGGAATGCAGGCCGATGGTGTTCATGGCCGCTGAGCCGACGGCCAGCATCTCCACCGTCCGGTGCGCGGCCAACGCCTTGGCGACGTTGGGCAAAGGTGCGCTGGTGGAGATGTCGTTGGCCGGCGCCTCGCAAGATTCGCTCAGAGCGGGCGGCGACTCGACGGGCATGTCTTCGGCGCGAACGGGACCTGGCGCGACGGCGAGCGCCAGGGGGATCAGGATGCCGGCAGCGAGGTGGCGGCCTGCGCGGTGGCGGAAGCGGCCACCGGAGCGACCGTCCGTGCCGCCTCGGCCTTGGAGCGAGTCCGCCATTCAACCATCCATGCGATCAGCGCCATGATGCCGACGCCGACGATAAACAAGATCAGATCGGTCACAAGGGTCCCATCGTACACGAACCGCACGATTTGTCCGATGAGGCTTAAGACCGAGCCGGCACAGAAGACGTGCAGGCTGTTGCGGCCGAGCAGCGACAGGAAGCGGCCGAGCGCCGGCATCGGCCGGGCGATGAGGGTGAACAGGCCGCCGCCCACGGTGATGATCGCCAGCACGCTGAGCAGCCGATCGATCGACAGGAAGGTCTTGTCGAACAGCCGGACGTAGCTCGTCGCCGGCAGGGTGAACAGGTCGGGGAAGTAGCGCGTCGAAGCGCAGGCCAGACCGACGATCAGGATCGGCCAGGCGACGAAGCGCAGCCCCCGAAGGTTGCGCCTTGCGAAAGCGCCGAGGTCGGTGCGCTCGCCCGCGAGCAGGAAGCCGAGGACATAGATGAGCTGCCAGGCGCTGGGCGAGAAGAACCACGTTCCCTCGACCGGCCAGGACGGGATGTTCCAACCCAGCAGCGAGGTGAGCGCCCACAGCGCGACCGACAGCGGCAGCACCAGGGCTGGCGCGGTGCGGTACAGGATGGCGACGGCAGGCGCGGCGACCATCAGGACGACGTAGAGCGGCAGGATGTTGAAGTAACCGAGCTGGTAGGTCAGCAGCACAAGGCCGATGTGCGCCTCCACCGGCTGGTGGAAGACGGCGCCGACGTTGTGCCAATCAAGCAGGAAGGGCGCGTCCAGCACCACCGACGAGGCGGCGAGGATGAAGATGGCGATCTCGGTGATGAAGGTCTGCGCGACGTAGATGGTGAAGGCGCGGCCCCATAGCCTGTGGATCACGGCGAACGTGGACATCGGCCGCTTCGGGTTTTCGATCAGCAGCCGCATCGCCCATCCCGCCAGGAAGACGAACAGCTCGGCCGAGTCGGACAGTGTCAGGTTGCGATACTGGAAGCGCTCGAAGAAGTTGCCTGGGATGTGGTTGACGAAGATCGACACCAGGGCGTAGCCGCGCCAGAAGTCGATCGCGTTAGGCTGCCGCATCGGCGCTCCGGGCAAGAATTCGATCGGCGTGACTGGCTTGGAGGGCCGGATGGCCGAAGGGACCATGGAAATAAGGCCATTTGGCGGGTCCGGACATCACGAGCGCGGCATTGGCCGGGCAGGTTGGACCGGCTCCAGAAGCGCGTCGCCCCGCGAAACCGACCGGCTGCGCGGGCGGCCGCCGCGATCAGGCGTCCGCCTCGGCCAGGGTGACGAGGTCGCGGAGAACACCGGGCAGCGCCTCGGGAATGTCTTCCGCGATCAGGCCCGGGCCGAAGCGGCGGGCGGCTTCCGCGTGCAGCCAGACGGCGGCGCTGGCCGCCTCGAAGGGCGGCATGCCCTGGGCGAGAAGGCCGGCGGTCATGCCGGCGAGCACGTCGCCCGAGCCGGCGGTGGCGAGCCAGGGGGCCTCGCTCATCGCCACCGCCGCGCGGCCGTCGGGGTGCGCCACCACCGTATCGGGGCCTTTGAGCATCACCGTGGCGCCGCTGCGAGCGGCGGCGGCGCGGGTTCGTTCCGGCTTCGCCCGCGTCACGTCCAGCACTTGACCGAACAGCTTGGCGAACTCGCCGTCGTGCGGCGTCAGCACCACGGCATGGCCGCTTTCCGCGATGGCCGCGAATAGTTCGCGCGGGTTGTCGGCGAAACTCGTCAACGCGTCGGCATCGAGCACCAGCGACCGCGGCTGCGCGGTGGTTGCCGCCAGCGCCGCATGCACGGTGGCGCGCGTCTCGGCGCCCACGCCGAGCCCCGGCCCGATGGCGACCGCGTTCTTGCGGGGATCGCCGAGGAGGTCCGAGAGGCCGGCTGGATCATCGGCGACGCGGGTCATGATCGCGGTCAGGGCCGCCGCATGGATCGGCAGTGCCGCCCCAGGCGTCGCCACGGTGACGAGTCCGGCGCCGGCCCGCAGCGCGCCGCGGGCGGCAAGCCGGGCGGCGCCGGTCTGCGCGGGCGGGCCGGACACCACCAAGGCATGGCCGCGGCTGTACTTGTGCCCGGCCAAGCTCGGCACCGGCCAGTGCGCCAGCCACAGCGGCGGGGCGTTGAGGAAGGTGCGGGGCAAGATCGTGTCGAGAACCCCCGGCGAGATGCCGATGTCGATCAGGTGGAGCCGGCCGCAGTGCAGCCGCCCCGGCAGCAGGACGTGGCCGGGCTTGAGCCGAAAGAAGGTGATGGTGTCCGTTGCCCGGATGGCGGGACCGCTCGCGATGCCGCTCGCGCCGTCGATGCCGGAGGGCATGTCGACCGCGAGCACGCGGGCGCGGCGCGCATCCGCACCCGTCCGGCCAGGTGCGGGGTGGCTCCAAGCGTTGATCCGCTCGATCGCGCTCGCCGCGACACCGACGATGGGTCGCGCCAGACCGGCGCCAAACAGCGCGTCGATGACCAGATCGACACCGTCCGGGGAGGCACGCTCCAGCGGCAGGATCTCGCCGTCCCACAGCGAGGCCGCCTCGGCCGCATCGCCTTTGAGCGCCGCCCGGACCACGGCGGAGGCGACGGTCACGAGGCAGCCATGCTCGCGCAGGCGTCGTGCGGCGACATAACCGTCGCCTCCGTTGTTGCCGGGTCCGCACAGGACCAGGATGCGACGGGGCGGCAGGTGCCCGGCGCCAATCCTCAAGGCAAGGTCGGCGATGGCGACACCGGCCGTTTGCATCAGCGTCATCGAGGGCAGGACGACGGCTGCGAGGCGGTCGGCTGCGGCCATTTCGCCGGGCGTCAGAAGCTCGTGCGGGAAGAGCGGGTGCAGCGATCCATTTGCGGCCGAAGGTGGCGGGCGTAACAGATCGTCGGAGCTTGATCGCATCGGCTGTGGTCGACTCCGCGTGTTGGCCTGCCGAGAGATTGACAAGATTTTGGGCGATGGCTACCCAAAGCCAGTCCGAAAGCCGCGCGCGGAGGCTGTTTCGTGCGTTTTCCAGCAGGTTCGATGAAGCCGCGTACCGCAAAATTTGGGATCGGACAGGTCGTGAAGCACCGGAAGTACGCGTTCCGGGGCATCGTCTACGACGTGGATCCGGAATTCGCCAATACGGAAGAATGGTGGCAGGCCATTCCCGAGGACGTGCGCCCGCGCAAGGACCAGCCGTTCTACCATCTGTATGCGGAGAACGCGGAAACGGAATACGTCGCCTACGTGTCGGAGCAGAACCTGCTCGCCGACGAATCCGGCGATCCCGTCCGCCATCCGCAGGTGGACGAGATGTTCATCCGCGCCAACGATGGCGCCTATCAAGTGAAGGCAGCCCGCCTGAACTGACCGATGAACTCACGTAGGCGGATCACCTGCGGCGCCGGGAACGCTTCGTTGACAGGGGCGAGAGGACTTCCTATTCAGCACCGACCCGTTCGCCGCATCTGCGAGCAGCTTGGGGGATAGTTCAACGGTAGAACAGCGGACTCTGACTCCGTTAATCTTGGTTCGAATCCAGGTCCCCCAGCCAGTCGTTTTCCTCGCGCTTTCCACTCCGGACCTTGCAGCCGGTGCCGCGCGGCCTCGACTTGGTTTGTTGAAATCGCGCGCCATCTCGACAAACGGCGCATGCCATGCAGCTGCGCGATCGAGTGAGTGGCGCGGCGGATGTCAAGATGAAGAACCGGAAGACCGCGTCCGTCAATACGGTTCACGCGCTCGCTTGGTCGCTGATGTGCGCCGCTTGGACGCCCCCAACCGCTGCCGGCGCGGCTTCTGCGGTCGTCAGCCCCGGCATTGACGGCCGGCATGCCTCGGGATCGCCGGCCTGTGACAGCGCCGCCAGCGCGTTCGCGCCCGATGCCGAGGCTGCAGCCGTGACCATTCCGGCCGGGTGCGCCTTTCGCGTCACCGGCACCACGATCTTGAGATCGCCGGTCGCCATAGAGCCGGGTGGGACGATCATCGTCGACGGCGCCCTGCTGACGATCGCCGGGCCGTTCACGGCCCCGGCGGTGCCCGTTTTTCAGGTCGCCGGTGGGGGCGCCGTCAAGTTCTCTCCGGCGCAGGAGGTCCGTCCGGAATGGTGGGGCTCATCCAACGGCGACTGGCTGCCGGCGCTCCGGGCGGCCGCCGTCTCCGGGGGGCTCGACATGCCTCTGCTCGCCCACGATTACCCAATCTCAAGCACCTGGAAGATCACGACGCCGTTCCTTCACGTGCATGGGGTCTGGAGCATCCGGGGCGCCGTCGCCGGCCAAGGCACCCGTATCCTGGTGCAGAGCGCAACCTCCGATGTGATCCAAGTCGGTCTCGACGCACCGCCGGCTCACACCACCTGCTGCGGTGATCTGCCAAACGCCATCCAAATCGACCATCTGGAGGCGACACGCTCCATGCCACCCAAGGCCGGCGCGCAGGGCTCGGAGCTGAGCAGCCCGGTCGGTATCCGCGTGCAGTACGCTCTGGCGCCGGTCATCGACCATACCGCGTCGCGCGACAGCTCGATAGGATACTACTTCGGCGGCGTCGTGTATGCCAAGGTCAGCGACAACTACGCCCAGCGCACCGTTGCCGGTCCGACCACCGCCGCCGACTTCTTCTGGGGCTACTACCTCGACGGCGCGGTCGACGAAGGCCTCTCCGGCGGCAACGGCTCCCTGTATATGGAGCGCGACAACACGGCGGTCGAAGCACGGCTCTTCCAGCCGGTTGGCCTCTATGCCAACGGCAACTTCGCCGATACATTCATCCGCGACTTCGAGAGCTCGGGCACATCCACCTGCATGATCGTCAAGGGAACCTGGACCGCAGGTGCCACCGTTACCCAACTCTACAGGACGGGCAACCAGGATCTCCACATCGATCACCCCGTGTGCGACGCCTTCACGAACACCGGTTTCCTCTTCCAGAACATCAACGAGTACGGCGGCGTCACGGTGAGCGGCGGCTATGCCGCGCCGGCGCCCGGCGCGGTTGCCGGCGTGCATTTCTACGAGGTGCACGGGGGCCTGAGCATGACCGGCGTGCAATTGCCGATGTTTCCCGATCGCGACCGAGGCGGCAACGCGGTCGGCATCCTGTCGGAGCATTCCGATGGCATCCGCTCCGCCGGCAACATGGTGAGCGGCGCCGCGCGACCCGAAGTGCTGATCGCGACGTCCCTGTCGAGCTTCGGCGACGTTCTTGCCAATGACACCGGTGAAACCGCCATGCAGGCGGCGCTCGGCGTGAAAGGCTCCAGCCGCAACGTCCTTCGCCCGATCATCAAGGGCGGCTTGGGCGTCTATCCCGCGGCCTCGGCGACATGCCCGGTCTTCTGCGGCGGCGCGATCGCGTTGGACGGTGGCAGCACCCACGATGAGGTGGATGCGACGGCCGTCGACCCGAAAACCTCCGCCACGTCGATCAAGCTGCGCCATGACGGCGTGGCGGTGACCAGGGCCGGCCCATTCGGCGCCGGCAACGTTCTGCTTGGTGTCCCGGACTGAGCGTTCGCAGGTTGCGCGGGTCGATCGTCAGCGCGATGCCTGCGCTTCCAAGGGATAGCGGGCGAGGTGTTCGGCTGCCGTCGAAAACGGGTTTGGTCGTCGCCCCTGCGCAAGACCAGACAGGACGAAGTCGTCGAGCGCCGCCGAATAGTTGTCGTGGTGTTCCATGTAGGCCTTGATGTACCAGGCCGGCTGGAACAAGGCATTCGGCATGCGGCCCTCGGCTGCGCCGTACCGGAGGAAGTGCTGGTAGGGATCGATGCCGGCCTTTCGCACGTCCTCGTAGCGTTCGAGATAAAAAGCGCGATCGAAGTAGAAAGGTTCTCGTGATGCTCTTTGCTTGGCTCTCACTTTCTTGACGATTCGGCCGAAGCCGTTCGCGAGAAGCCGCATGTGGTCGAAGACGGGAGTCGCGTTGTGGTTCGGCTGCATCGTGATGCGATCGACTTGAGAGCGTAGATCGGCAATCTGCTGGGTCAGCAGCCGTTCAAGAGCCTCCAGACCTCGATCGGCTCGGTCATTGATCTCTCGCGTCGCCTGTTTCGCGCGCGTCATCAGGATGTGGTCCTTCAGCTCCTCCTCTGTCCGCGCGACGAGCAATGTGGGCTGTTGCGGTGCTATGTAGAACTTCCGGAGGATATGCTGTCGATCGTAGGGGGTGGCATCATCGAAGGCCACAAACCCTGTGATATGGCGGTAGATCGCGAAACCCGAGTAGCGGCTGACCAGGCACACGAGAGCCGCGGTTGACCCTTTGCCGGCCTGCGCTGATTGGAAGAGCACGGTCAGTTCCGCCAAACGTTTCTCGCCGGTGGACGTAAGGTTGCGAGCGAAAGAACTCGGCACGTAGGGCTTGGCTATGGCGTCCTGCGACAGTGATGATGTCATCGCATGTAGATCGCCGATAAGTGAAGTTATCTCGTAGTACGAGGGGTCTGCTCTTAAGATCCAGTCAACGACCAACTTTAGATCAGCCTCGGATACATGATTTCTGTTGCTATGTGGTTCGGTAATTGCGAGGCTCACCTGCGCCCACATCAGAGCGACGATATTGTCAAGCATTCGAGAATAAGAGCCATCCTGTCGCTGCTCAAACATGTTATAAATATGACGAGGACTGATGCCGCCGTGCTTTTCGACGTATATCAGTTGCTTGACAATACCCGTCGTCCAGAACGCATAGTCCGGCATGTTATTATCGACCATGTGCCTCGTAAAGCGATGGATGATGTCCTCCTGATCAATGCGGTAATACACCAGAATGCTGTTCACGACCGTCATGGTCTGGCCGGAAAACGCCACGAGCCACCACGCGACGTGCGAATAGATCGTTTGAATCTGCAAGATTGCTCGCCAATCGGTCTTCGCCAGCGGCGCCTTGCGCATAATCGCGTTCGAGATGCCGGCGATGCTGAAGGTGTAGCCCAGCGCCGTCGCGCCGTCGGTGAAGTCGACCTGTACGAGATCCGTGTCGCTCGGCGCGATCCACGCACCTGTGGGTGTCCCGAAGGCGTTGACGGTGATGGAATTGAAGATCAGGAAGTCATGCGTACCGGACCGCAGCAGTTCGACAGCTGCGATGATCGTGTCGTGCTGCGGGACGTCATCGTCGCCAAGAAACCAAATGTATTGGCCGCGGCAAAAGTCGAGACAATTGAAGATATGTTCCTCGACTGTCGAGAGATGAACAGCCTGCCGTTCGATCCGTATGTTGTCTCTGCCGTATGTTTGCAGTTTCGAGAAGGTGTCGTCACTCGATCCATTGTCGGAGACAACAAGCTCGACAAGTCCGCTAAGACGATCGATAATCGCCGTCAAGTTTCCGACAATAGCCTGCGGCCGGCTTGCCCGGTTGTACGTTGGTATAAGAATTGTCAGGATAGGATGTGCGCCTGAATCGTTTGCAGATGCAAACCGGTCCTTGTCCTTCGTCACTTACAGTCTCCGCCCATCCATTCTCGGACGTGCTTACTGGCTCGTATCAGCAGGAGCAAGCCGATCGGCCGAGCAGGATCATCACGCCAGCAAGGAGACGGATCGTGCCGCAGTCTTCGCCTCGACGAATCGATCGGTCGCGGTGAGCTGCCCCCGGATCCGTCGCCGGGCGGAATAGAACGTGGAGACGATCGCACCATAAATCTACCGCCATGATCCGATGATATCGGTCATCGGAGGCGGCTTATACTCTGCGCTCTGTCGCGTTCAATCCTCTAGGATCGCGTGATGCGGGAACAACGATTTAGTTAATACTGAAGTTCGCCATCCCTGCATCATCTAAAAATCGTTACATGTTGATGCTGGACATTCGCACGCTCACGTCGAACCTGATGTGACAAGACCGCGTAGCTGCGACCCGAGTCCTTGATACCGTCAATGAATCGGAATCAGGACCGATCTTGGACGGTTGATGGCAGGGGCGATCTGCGTCTCGAATGCAAATCTTTCTCAAGTGCGTAGCCGTGACGATCGATCATATGACGATAGATCATCAGACGTTGGAGACAGCCATATGAGTTGTGTGTGCGCAAATCTATTTGATCTCGAAAGAAATATACACGACTTCTTCATAACATGCTCATCTGATCGCTCGTCGACACCGAGAGCGCGCAGGCGCAGGCCGCGACATCGTGCTTCCTGATCCTTCAAGATCACCTCCGCGCGGACGTCCCTGACGAGTGGTCCATCAACGCCACGCACGCGCTCGCCAGTGACGGCAGGAGCGGCGGCTCCCTTCTCACGCTCAGCCTTTCCGCCAACTCCCTCGGAGCGGACTGGGACTACGACCTCGCCTCCAGGCTGTCGACCGCCAAAGTCGCCTTTATGAAGGTCGTCGCCGAACGCTCGTAATCGATCGGCGTTCGCGACATGTTCGCCGCCGACAACTAG
>CALMGA010000182.1:0-1490 GCA_937863205.1 uncultured Beijerinckiaceae bacterium
GGCCGGGACAACCTCGTGGAGATCGATGACGAGGTCCGCGCCAGCGTGAGCGGATCGATCGTCCTGCGCGGCGACGGCAATCGCGTGGCCATCGACGGGCCTTTCGCGTCGCAGGGGCTGAACATCGACGTCGCCGACGGATCGTCCGTGCGGATCGGCGCCCGGTGCTTCACCGGCCTGCTGGTCCTCTACGCCCGCGGGAGCGGGTGCATCCGCATCGGGGAGGGCTCGTCCTTCAACGGCGTCACCCGCCTCCTTCTGCACGAGCCGGGACGGATCGTCATAGGCCGCGGATGCCTGTTCGGGCCGGACATCGACGTCGTGAACAGCGACATGCATTCGATCGTCGATGTGGAGACGGGCGCGCGCCTCAATCCCGCGCGCGATGTCATGATCGGCGATCGCGTTTGGGTCGGGATCAAGGCGTTCCTCGCCAAGGGAACGGTGATCGGCGACGGCTCGGTCGTCGGCGCCTATTCCTTCGTCTCGGGCCCGATCCCGGCGCAGTGCCTGGCGGCGGGGGTGCCGGCCAGGGTCCTGCGCCGCGGCGTCAGCTGGCGGTTCGAGCTGATCGACACGCCGCGCGTCCCCGAGGAGATGTGAAGTGCCCGTCATGACCGCGGCGATGATCGCGCGCCTCCGGGAACGGATGATCACCACGCTTCTGCATCCGGGCTTCGTGCTCCCGGAGGATTGCATCCTGGAGCCGCCGTGCAGCATCAAATGGCTGCAGATCCCCTACGCGTTCCGGAGGGGAGCCTTCTCCTACGGCGTGAGCGGTTATTACTTCGCCTGCTCGATCGGTCGCTACACCTCGATCGGAGAGGATGTGCAGATCGGTCGCCACGGCCATCCCATCGACTGGTGCAGCACCTCGCCCTTCTTCTACCAGCATGCCGACCAGATCCTGGATGTCGAGGTCGGCGGCGCGATGCTGGTGGAGCCGGCGGCGTTCCTCGAAGGAAGCGAGCCGCGTCTCGTCCGACAGACGACCATCGGCAACGACGTGTGGATCGGGCACGGAGCCTTCATCTCGCCGGGAGTGACGATCGGCGATGGCGCGATCATCGGAGCGCAATCGGTGGTGACCCGGGACGTGCCACCCTACGCGGTCGTCGCGGGGGTGCCGGCACGCCACATCCGCTTCCGTTTCCCTCCCCGGATCGTCGAGCGGATGTCGCGCCTTCGCTGGTGGCGCTACGCGTTCTGGGACCTTGCAGGCGCGCAGGTCTGCCGACCGGAAGCGTTCCTGTCGCATGTCGAGGACCTCGCGGCCCGCGGCCTGCGCGAATACTGCCCCGATCCCGTCAGGGTCGGCGACATCGCGGGAGCTGCTCCCGACGACGGCGAGGCAAGCTGACTCGGACCAGCAGGCCGCCGGAGCCTCGCGCCGCTGGTCGCCCGCCTCATCCCTGTCGCTTCCGTGATGACCGGCACGCGCTCGACCGCGCCGGGCGCCTGGCCCTGAACGTCATGGCCTATGGCGGGAG
>CALMGA010000182.1:1500-2889 GCA_937863205.1 uncultured Beijerinckiaceae bacterium
AGGACCAAGCCGCTGGCCGTCGACCCGGCCGGCTCGATGAAGGTCTCGCGCGAAGGCGGCGACGGGACAGGCCGCGGCCGCGATCGCTTGGGCAGAGTACCGCGCGGAACGGAGCGATCCGAACCGTCGGACGGTTTCGGCGCGTCGGAGAAGGTGCTAGAGCCGGGCAACGGCCACCACGATCTCGAGCATCGCAAGGTGACGCCGCGGATGGATCGCCGCTGAAGGGCATCACCCGCGGCGGCACCTGTGGCCAGACGCGGATGAGGCGGATGCATCATCCCCTGCAGGGGCGGTTAGCTCAGTTGGTAGAGCATCTCGTTTACACCGAGAGGGTCGGCGGTTCGAGCCCGTCACCGCCCACCAGTCATCTCAATGACTTAGGTCCCGCCGTAGCGCTACCTGCTACCGTTGGCCCCGTTTTCGTCCCAGAAACGTGACGGGCGCGCCCCATCATGGGGCGGCCGAAGTCGACCACGTCGCGCAGATGATCCGGCGCATGGTGCCCGTACGTCTGCTCCACCATCCGCTCGCTTGTGCCGAGCACCGCCGCGACCTTCGCCAACGAGTGCCCATTCTGCACCGCCCAAGTCCGAAGGTGTGGCGCAGCACGTGCGGCACGACGTCAGCGCCGAGCTTGGCCGTCTTGCGCGCGGTGTTCCACGATCGACGGACGCGCAGCACAGGCTCGCCCCCGTAGGCGATCACCTGCGCCTGTCCGCACGCCATCGCCTCGCGCCGCCAGCGCCGCAGGTGGCCGGCAAGCCGTAGCGCGATCGGCACCGGCGGCCGACGCTTGCTGCTGTCCGCCTCCCGCGACCCCCGGCGGTAGATCAGACCGGCCTCGAGGTCGACGCTGCCGCAGTCGATCGATCGCAGCCAGCGCAGCTGCAGCACCGCCTCGTGGCGCGTGCCGGTGTACAGCGCGATCAAGATGAAGCGCGCGAGGTGCTTGGCCTCGCCGCGATAGGCCGCCCATACCAAGCGAGCCGCCTCGTCGCGGCTGAGCCAACGGTCGCGCGGCTGCGCCTTGTCGGGCAGATGCACCACGACCGTGTGGGGGAGCTTGTGCTCGCGGTGAGCGAAGCCGATCGCGGCCGACAGCACCTCGAGTTCGCGGCATGCCGTCGCCAGCCCGACGCGCGGCGCCTCGGCAGGGTCCTTGAAGCGAGCCTGAGGCATCGCCGTGCGCCAAGCGGCATAGGCGCCAGCACGCGCCGGCGTGACGTCAGCCACGCGATCGGCGCCGAAGAAGTTCAGCAGGTGGAAGATCGCGGAGTCGTCGACGTCCGGCCGGCGGTTCTGCGGCGAGCGCTTTTCGCCATACAGGTCTAAGCTCGACTTTGGCCAATCAGGCGGCCTGCGATGTGGGGTGAGGTGACGAAGCGA
>CALMGA010000183.1 GCA_937863205.1 uncultured Beijerinckiaceae bacterium
GGATCTGGAAGGGCTGCGGCACGTTCATCAGGGGCGTGACGTCGCGGATCGGCCGGATGTCGACCTGGGAGCGCGGCAGGAAAGCTACGGCGCCGTCGAGGTCGACGGTGAAGCCGCCCTTGACCTGATTGAAGATGACGCCATCAACCTTTTCCTGAGCCTCGAAAGCCTTTTCGAGCTTGACCCAGCTTTCCTCGCGGCGCGCCTTGTCGCGCGAGATGACCGCCTCACCCAGCGCGTTCTCGATGCGCTCGAGGTAGACCTCGACTTCGTCGCCGACATCGATCGCGCCCTCGCGACCCGGACCCTGGAACTCCTTGAGGGCAACCCGACCCTCGGTCTTCAACCCGATGTCGATGACCGCGACATCCTTTTCGATGGCAACGACGCGGCCCTTGATGACCGTGCCTTCAAAAGCCTCGCTCTCGCCGTAGCTCTGGTCCAACAGAGCGGCGAAGTCGTCCCGCGAGGGCGAATAAGTCGAAACGTCTGACATTCATTCTCCTGGAGAGCCCTGTCGGGCGGCGCCGGCGGTTCGAGATCTAGGGAGGCTTGCACCTGCCGGAGCCTCGTTGTTGAAACGAGGCTGCGCACCCCGAAGGGCACGAGCCGACGCACGAACGGCGGGTGAAAGCCTGGATGAGACTCGGGATGTAGCAAGCGCCACCGCCAACAGCAAGCCGTCCGCCGGCGGGGAGATAAGCCCTTCGGCACCGAATAGCTGTCGTCGGGAGAGCGGCGCGTGCTCGATCCCGCGAGACGCTCGCGATCATGCGATGAACTCATCGTGCCGGAGAGTTCTACCGACTGATCGGATCAGCCGGTCGTACAAACGGAAAGACCCGCGCAGCCATCGAGCCGCGCGGGTCGGTCTACCACCCTTTGAACTATGGCTAGATCTTGCTGAGCAGGGCGAGCCGATGCTCGACGACGATCAGTTCACGCTTGGCCATCGCGACCAACGCCGAGTCGTCGCCGTCATCGACATAGGCTTGGTAATCCGCCCGAAGCTGGCTGAGTGCATCAACCTGCTTGAGCCAGAACGCGTCGGTGAACTTGCGCCCGGACATCTTCGACAGATCGACGACATCGGCTTCACCAAGGGGCTGACGGCCGTTGGCCGACTGTCCTGCACCACCTGTCGGCCCGTCCACGGAAACGGATCGCCCCGTGACCAAGGCGTTCGCGTCAGCCGATGCGAACGCGGAAGGCTGCACGTTCGGTGCCGTGCCATTCAGCAGCTGCGCAGACCGCGTGACCTCGGGCACCTCATCCTGCGCGTAGGCACGCAGGGTCGCGCTACTGGAACGATCGACGGCCAGCCGGCTCGATCGATCAAGGAAGACGATGTTCGGCTTCACGTTGGCCAGGAATGCGACGGTGATGGGAGAGGCGGCCCAAGCCGGTGCTTGTGCGATGGCAACCGAAAACAGGCCGCCGAGAAGCACGGTACGCAGAGCAATCGCCTTCATGGTGCCAACCCCTCAGTAAGCAGATATGGAATGCGGTAAATGCGGGTTAGGTTCCTCACGAGTGCGCGCGAAGGCAGGGCGCGGGCGCCGAGGGTCGGCTCAGATGCGGCCGAGCAGCATGAGACGCTGGCGGACCTTGGGCAGTTCGCGGCTGGCGAGCGCGAGCAGCATCGGGTCGTCGCCGCGGGCGATGTAATCCTGGTAATCGGCCTCGACCTGCCGCAACGCATCGCGCTGCTTGACCCTGTACTGTTCGTCGAAGTCGCCGCCGCTCAAACCTTCGAGGCTGTCGAGGTCTTCCTGTCCCATCGGCATGCGCTGGTCCGCGACCGCCGCGCTCCGTCCCTCGACAGCCGCCGATCGGCCGGTCAACAAGGGGCCGTCGCCGGATGCCTGCCGGCCCGGCTGGCTGCCCGCTGCGTTGCCTTGCCGCCACTCGTCGATCGCATTGGCGGCCAGCGTCTGCTCGCGCGCCTGGACGAGGGCGAAGTCGTGCACCCGCGCGTTCTTCGAGTTGGTCAGGGCAAACCGGCTGGACTGGTCGAGGAAGTCGACGTTGGGTGCAAGATTGGCAAGGAACACGTCCGTCGCCGGCGAAGCGGCAAGAGCGGCGGAGTGGAAGGCGGCGAACGAGATCGCGCCCGCGACGAACGCGGCGCCAAGCTTGGCGAAGATCATGGTGCTGTCCCCTCAGAAAGCCTGTGGAAACCGCACGAAGACGCGTTCGGTTCCCCTTGCCGATCGACGGAAGATCAGGGCCGGAGCGATCCTCATCGCCTGACCCAGGCCGCCGGCCGGCCTCCCCGGCCAAGAGCGCCTCGCCCATCACGCCGACGACGCGTTGATCTCCTCAGCTGAACCTGGAATGTACCGCGTCAGAGCCGAATCGGCGGCACGCGACAGGGTTGGCGATGGCGGATGCCTGCACCTCGGGGCTCGACACGGGATTTGTCGGGCTCGGCTTCGTCAAGGTCGGCGTGCTCGGCATCGTGCAGGGCATCAGCGAACTGCTGCCGATCTCCTCCACCGCGCACATGCGCATCGTGCCGGCGCTGCTGGGCTGGCAGGATCCCGGCTCGGCCTTCTCGGCCGCGATGCAGCTCGCCGCGCTGGCCGCCGTGGTGAGCTATTTCTGGGCCGACGTGCGCGGCCTCGGCGATGGCACGATGGCGGCCGTGCGGCGGCGCGACTTCGAGGATTGGAACTTCCGCTTCTTCGTGTGGATCCTGCTGGCGACGGTGCCGGTCTCGCTGTTCGGCCTGTTGCTGTCGTCCAAGCTCAACGCCTGCGGCTCGCCGCTACGGACCCTTTACGTGATCGGCTTCGCCTGTCTGGTGATGGGTGTCCTGCTGGCCTTTGCCGAACGCGCCGCCCGCCACGTCCGCACCATCGACAACGTCACCTTGCGCGACGCCCTGATCGTCGGCTGCGCCCAGGTCGGCGCCCTGATCCCGGGCGTGTCGCGATCCGGCTCGACGCTGACGGCTGCGCTCTTCCTGGGACTGCAGCGCGACGAAGCCGCTCGTTTCTCATTCCTTCTCGGCATCCCGACCATCGCGCTGGCCGGCCTGTTCGAGATCTGGAAGCTGCGCAAGGCCGGGCTTGGCCTGCATGGCTGGTCGATCCTGTTGTTTGGCATCATCATCGCGTCGGTTTCGGCCTTCGCCGCGATCTGGGGCCTGATGCGCGTGCTGGAGCGCTTCTCGGCTTGGCCCTTCGTGGTCTACCGCGTGCTGCTCGGGATGGTGCTGATCGCCGGCGTGGTGCTTGGGCTGCTGCCGAACTAGAACATCGGATCCGGTCCGATGCTCTACGTCAGAGCCTCGCCCGTGGCGTCGCCGACCGGTTCCTCGACGCAGGGCTGGCGGCTCAGGAGCGGTTGATCTCGCCGAGCAGGCGTCGCACGATCGGCAGATTGCGCACGGCGAGGCGGCGCAGGCCCGGCTCGTCGCCGTTCTTGATGTAATCGATGTACACCTCGGTGAGGCGTTGCAGGATCGCCGCCTCGGTCGGGAGGTAGAGGGCGTCGAAGTCGGCTCCGCCCAGAGCGCCCAGCCGCGTCAGGGTCAGCCGGTAGGGATCGGAATCGACCTTGCCGTGGATGTTGAACGGCAGCACCACGGCATCCAGCGGGTAAAGCGCGGGGCCGAGCCCGTCGATGGACGGGGCGTGCGCGGCGGCGATGTCGGCGCGGCGCGTGGCCTCCTGCCAGGCGCGGAGTTCGCCGGTGGCTTCCGCCTGCTCCGCGCTGTCGCGTCGGGCGAAGCGCACGAGGTGAGAGCCCGCGCTTTCGGCAAGGCCGTCGGCCTGGAGCAGGGCGGCATAGGCCGGCGCCGTTGCCGCCACGAAGGCGTCGGTGATCGCCGATGTCGCGGCCTGGGCGGCCGTGATGGTGGCGAAGAGAACGCCGGCTGCGAGGATCGCGAGGCGGATGATGGGCATCCCGATGGACGTACCCGACATGATGTCCTCGTTGTCTTCGCAGGGGCAAGCGCGGGCGGCATCCTAAAGGGCGCCGCTGCCCGGCGCCAGCCGATCCGGCCGCCCGGTGCCGCATCGAACGCCGGAGTCCGATCGAGCCGCTGTCTCCCGGATGCAACCTAGCTGGCCTTCGCGAACGGGCCGCACGTTCACTATTGCTGCCGGATGCCGGGCGCCCTAACACCGAAATACCAACGAATGTGAAAGACGCGAGCCATCGATGCCGATTTCCGAGATGCGCCGTCACGCCGAAACTCTGTCGAGATGCGCTGAAGCCAGCTACTGGATGGCGACCCGCAGCGGCGAGGACGATCGCGCGATTCGCATCCGCAGGGCGGCCTCCCTGATCGAGGAGGTGGCCCTGGCGATGCGGGCTTCCGACAGGGCGCGCGTGTCACCCGTCGCCCGCACGCCCCGCCGCTCGCCCGGAAGCTGACGCACGATGTTCGATCCGCCCAGCCGTCGGCGCTGGCTTCACCCTAAATGGTGAGCCCTGAGCGGTGAGCCGCGTCGGACGTGCCCACCTCGCGCCCCCGATGAAGGCGGCGACCGCCAGCGGCTTCAACGATCGCGCCGGACGCGGGCGATGCAGACCTGGTTGGCGCTCTCATCCGTCAGGGGCGAGCCGGCGAAATCGCCGTGGCGCGCGACTAGGTCCAGGCTGGCCGCCGCAAGCAGATCCGGCAGCTCGCGTGGCGGGAAGCGGCGAAGGACCAGCGGTGCGAGGGGAGTGGATGAGGCCAACCCGCAGGCATCCCCGGTCGCTGCCCCCGCGCCGGACGAGGCGTCAGCCCGCAACGGGTCGCGGATGCCCCGGTCGCGGGCACCGCAACACTCTTCGCGCCGGCCGAGGACGCGCCATTCCAGCAGCCTGAACGGTCCCGTGGCATCGCCGCGCTCCACCGCCTCGACCCTCACGTCGGAGCGGATCCGCGTGCTGTGACGAACGATGGCGGGGCCGGGCGGTCCCGCCACCGGATTGACCACGTCGAAGGCCAGCAGGCCATCGGGCGTCAACTGTCGTGCCACGCGCGTCAAGCAGGCCCGAAGGTCTTCGGGCTCGGTGAGATGAGCCAGCGAATTGCATGAAATGATGACCAGCGGGACGCGACGGCCCAGCTCGAAGCTGCGCATGTCGCCCTCAACCAGGGTCACGGCGATCCCGGCGGCTTTCGCTCGCGCCCGCGCGAGCATGGCGGGTGAATTGTCGAGGCCGGTCATCGTTTGACCCAATCCGGCCAGGCGGCGGGCCAGAGGGAGTGTGAGCCGGCCCGTGCCGCAGGCCAGCTCGACGACGGGTCCGCCGGCCTCGACGGCGAGCTGGCCGTAGAAGGCTTCGCAGGGGCCGGGCGGTACGAGGCGGTCGTACAGGCCAGGAAGGTCGTAGAGGGATCGCTGTTGCATCGGACCGCCGTGTCGGCGATCCCGTTTCGGTTCAACTTGGCTCGGCTGCCGAGCGACGAATGGGCATGAGACTCTTATGCGTTGGCGGCCGGGGACACCTCGTCCTCGAACATCGTGCGCCGCGACGGCCCAGCGATCCCGGAACCGTCGCCGGGAAGAGCGCTGCGGCGCTAAGCAGGTCCGCGTTGGCAGGCCAGCGCTTCACCTGCTTGGGCCTTTGCCATGCCGCAGGTTTGGATCGCAAAACCGCGCGGCACTTTTGCGAAACCTGCTTAAGTCAGAAGCGCGCCTTGACCAGGGACGCCGCCGTCGGCGCCGGCGCGACGTACAAGGGCAGCACGATGCGAAGGAAACCGCGCGTTTCAAGGTTCCGGAAGCCACCAAGGCCGGGAATGATCTCCTGGTTGCGGCCGGCAACCTCGCGCGTCGCGTAACCCTGCACGGAGAAGCGGCCGAAATCGTAACCGACGAGGCCGCCGACGGCGATGGCGCCGCCGCGAAGGCTTGCGGTCTGGCGGTTCTGGTGGATGGTGGTGTTGTCACCGCGTGTGTTTATGTCGGTGAAGGCGAAGCCGACGACGCCGAACTCGAACTGCCCGAACTTCTTGGTCGCGGTGAAGTCGATGTCCACGGCATCCGCATTGCCCAGAACCGGCGACAGGGTGCCCTGCCGTCCGCCCTGGTGTCCGCCGAAGGTGCCGGTGTAGCCGAACACCACCGTGAAGTCGTAGCCGTTCTTGACGTAGCTGAAGGCGGTGCGAAGGTCGGCGTAGGTGTGGTTGACGAAGCCGGAAAAGGGTGCCGGCGGGCGGACGAAGGTGATCAGCGCGGCATTGAAGCCATTGCCGAAGCTGTGGGCGAAGATCGGTCCGAAGGCTTGGTTGAACACGTCCGTGCGGTTCGTCAAGCCGGGGGGAATGCCGTTCTTCTCGCCGCCGATGGTGGACACGACCGGCGCCGAATACAGGAACTCCAGCCGGGTATCGTAGAAGGTGATCGGCGTCGACCAGACGACGTCGGGGATGTTGATGCTCAGGTTCGGGCCCGGTCCGGGGCTCGCATTGCCGTTGCCGCCGGGCACCGGTCCCAGGATCGTGTTGAAGTTGTGGTTGGCGTCGATGTCGCGCTGGCCATAGCCTTCGAGGTCGACGGCGAAGACGCCTTCCGGCAGCGGCGCACCGAAGGCCGTGCCGTCCGTTTCACCCGCGTTGAAGCCGAGAACGGCGTGCGAGGCCGTGACCGACATGGTCCAAGCGCACAGTGCGGCACCGGCCGCGATGGCAAGACGACCTTTCATGAGACTCCCCTGTTGTTTGCCGCACACCGGCTCGCGCGTGACCCCCCGGTCATGGTTCGCGTGAGCTGGCCCTGGTCGTTGAGGTCGGTCTGCGCCCGGGTCGGCTTCGGGCCGCCGCGGGACCGACGTGGTTTCGATGCGTGCTGCGATGAATATCTTCGAACGACCGGTACGTCAGTCCTTCTTTCGGCCGCTTTGCTTTCAGGAGACTTGGTCGTGCCCTGGATGCAACAGTCGTTGTTGCGCTACGCTGCGCCACGTCAGGTCGATCTGCCGTAACAATATGGATATGCATGTAATCGCGTCTTCGATCATCGCGTCGCTGCCGCGTCCACCGAGCGGATCCGTGCCAGCTGCTGCGCGACGCTGGCATCATGGGCCGCTTCGTCCGCCCTCGCCCGGGCAGGGCTCCAAGGGCCGCGCATGGCGAAGATCGAGACGATGAAAACAGCGATGCCGGCGACGCAGATCCAGTACCACGTCCGCCATTGCCCGGCGGTCTCCGCGGAGGCGGCCTTGATCGCGCCCAGGGCCTGGATCAGCTCGGCGCTCGGCTGCGCGTGCGCGGCGTGCACCCTGGCGAACTCCGCCAGAACGGGCCCGGCGCCGACGAGCGGCGTCACCGTGCTGATCACGAAGGGAATGGCGATGAAGGAGATCGTCACCACCAACCGAAGCAGCCAGCCCCAGATCGCAAGTCCCATCGCGGTTGCCGCGGGGTTGTGCGCTTCGACGGTTTCGGTGAAATTTGCCATCCAGGTCGCATAGGCAACGGCCACCGCCACCGACTGCCCGCAGCTCAGGGCGACGATCGTCCACCAGCCGGGATGGTGTTCGGGCGCGAGCAGGTAGCCGACCGTCATCGCCAGCGCCACCACCGAGCCGACCAGCATGAAGGGCTTGCGCACGCGCAGGCGGTCCGACAGCACGCCGGCGGCGACCAGGGCGACGGCGTTGCTTCCCCACGCCCAGTTGCCCACGGCATTGGCGGCGGCGACGGAGAAGTGCAGCACCGTGACGAGATAGATCGTGCCGAAGGCGACGGCGGTGTAATAGAACAGCAGAAGAACCGAAACGCCCAGCGCCGAGACGATCACGTCGAGCCGCAGCAGGCTGCGGAAGGCGCTAGGGAAGTTCATCGCAGGCCCCTGCGGCAGGCGGCGGGCATTGGCCTCGTTGAGCTCCCTGTCGTGCTCGTTGACCATGACCTGGTCGCGAAGGGCCGGCGACAGCTCGCGCAGGAAGACGGCGGCAGCGAGGGCGAAGGCGAGGCAAACGCAGCCGCAGATGACGAACTGGCTCTGCCATGTCCCGTAATGCGGCAGGGTCAGCGTCGCGACCGCGCTCACCATCAGGCTGCCCAGCACCGGGCCGATGGTCCAGAAGCCCATCGCCGTGGCGCGTCCGACCTGGGGGGAGAAGTCGCGGATCAGCGCCGGCGTGGCGACGAGAACGATGCCCTCGACGAAGGACACCGCCGCCGATTCCACGCCGAACACGAAGCGGTCCCTCGTCAGGGGAAAGCCGACGAGCGTGAGCAGGGCGACGAGAACGAGGCCGCCGACGACGAGGTTGCTGCGGCCGAATCTGTCGGCCAACCCTGCCAGCAGCGAAGCGAAGGCGCCGAGGAGGTTGCCGACAGCCAGGATGGCGACGAAGTAGATGAAGGGCATCTGCAAGTCGGGCAGTATCAGGGTGGCGACGCCGCCGCCGACGTACTGCGCGTAGTACAGGGCGACGGTGATCGCCACCACGAGGCCGAGATGAGCGCGCCGCGCGCGCGGCGCGGGATAGGCCGGCAGGTGCCGCCGGGAGCGTGGCGCGGCTGAACGTGGTGCGCCCGGATTTGGAGCGTCTGGGCCGCCGCGCTGCGAGGGCTCGACGAGGCCGGCGGCTGTCATGGGATCACCACTTGCGTTGGAGGGGCGGCGAACGCCGGGCTCAGCCCATCACGGACTGAACGATGGCGGCCGCCTTGGCATAGGGGGGATAGAAGGCGTCGATCACGTCGCCCGTGCCGCGCACGAAGACGCCGCGCGGATTGGAGAACTCGCGAAAGCCCTCGATGCCGTGGTGGCGGCCCATGCCGCTCATGCCAACCCCGCCGAAGCCCAGCGAGGGCAGGGCGCCCTGCATGGCGCAGGTGTTGACGGCCGCGCCGCCCGAGGTGGTCTCCTCGAGGACGCGGTCGGTCACGCCCTTGTCGGTGCCGAAGACGTACAGGCCGAGGGGCCGCTCGCCCGCATTGATCCCGGCGATGGCCTCGTCGAGGTCCTCATAGGTCAGCACGGGCAGGATCGGCCCGAAGATCTCCTCGCGCATCAGGCGCAGGTCCGATGCCGGGTCGATCACCAGCGACATCGGCATGCGGCGGGTTTCGCGGTCGATGGTGGCGGAAGTTTCGAGCGGCACGATCCGGGTCTGGCGCTCGCGCGCCTCGTCGAGCAGGCCGGTGAGCCGATCGAGGTGGCGCAGCGAGATGATGCCGGTGCAGTCGGGGCCGCTCGCATAGTTGGGCGCGGCGCGCTTGGCGAAACTGGTCGCGTGCTCGATGAAGCTGTCGAGGTCGCGGCGCGGCACCAGGCAGTAGTCGACCGACACGCACATCTGGCCGTTCTTGACCATCTTGGTGCCGATCACCGATTCGACGTTGTTGGCGGTGACCGAGCCCGGCGTCAGCACCGCCGGGCACTTGCCGCCGAGTTCCAGCGTCACGGGGGTGAGGTTGCCGGCTGCGGCCTGCATTACCTGGCGGCCGACCTCGGGGCTGCCGGTGTAGAGCAGGTGGTCCCAGCGCACGGTTGAAAAGGCGCGGGCGAGTTCGACGCCGCCGTTGACGCCGTGCACCAGGTCGGGCGCGAAGGCGCCGGCGATCATCTCCCGCAGCAGCTCGCCGCAAGCCGGCGTGTACTCCGAGGGCTTGATGACCACGCGGTTGCCGGCGGCCAGCATCTCGACCAGCGGGCCGACCGACAGGTCGAAGGGGAAGTTCCAGGGCACGATGTTGCCGACCACGCCCTTGGGCTGGAGCTGGACGTAGGCTTCGGCCGTGCCGAGGAAGGCCGGATCGACGGCGCGCGCCGAGGGCCGCATCCACTCTTCCAGCTGCGCCATCACGAATTGCGCCCGGCCGAGGACGCCCAGAACTTCGATGAGATCGGACGCCGGCGCGGGATGGGCGCCGAAGTCGGCCGCCATCGCCTCGCTCATGCGGGTGCGGTTGGCGGCCATCATGCCCATCAGGGCGGCGAGGCGGCTGCGGCGCTCGTCGAGCGAGGGATGGCGGTCGGCGGCGAAGGCGCGCCGCTGCGCGGCGACGGCGCGGTGCAACTCGGCGATCACCGCCTCGTCGTCCGCCGCCGGCTCGGCGGCACGCGTCGCGGGTGCCACAGTCCCCAGGATCGGCATGCTTCACCCTCCCATATCCGCGGCCCGCCATTCGGCATCGCCGGTCGTCCACGTCTTGTCAGGCGTCAACGTCTTGTCAGGAGCGGAAGGCTGCCAGCGCCGCCCGCTCCTCGCGAACCCGCTCGGGCTCGGCGGTCGCCTGCACGTCGAAGTCCTTCAATTCGTCGGGCACGTACCAGTGCAGGCGGTCGCCGTGGTAGGCGGCCCACACCACCGCCGCGACCTCGCTTGGCTGAATCAGCCGCCACATGCCGGCCGGCGCTGCCATCGCATTGACGTTCGCGGGGAGAATCGGCGTATCGACCAGCCCCGGCAGCAGGTCGGCGGCGCGTCCGCCGAAGCGCTTGAACTCGATCGACAGCGCCTCGGTGAGGCCGCGCACGGCGTGCTTGGTCGCGGAATAGGTGGCGATGCCGGCCGTGCCGAAGATCGCCGACGACGAGGAATTGGTCAGGCACAGCGATCCCGGCGTCGCCCTGAGCAGCGGCACGGCGGCGCGGATGCCGATCATCACGCCCAGCAGGTTGGTGGAGATGACCCGCATCACGTCCGCCCAGGGCGTTTCGTCGAACAGGCCGGGCACGCCGATGCCGGCATTGTTGAACAGGAGGTCGAGCGTGCCCCCGGTCGCCTCGCCGAAGGCGGCAACGGCCGCCTCGAAGGCTTCGGCATCGGTCACGTCGAGGGTCGCGAACAGGCCGGCGCCGATCTCGTTCTTCAAGGTGGCCAGCGCGGCGGCGTCGCGGTCGTAGGCGCCGACGAACCAGCCGCGGCCGGCAAACAGCAGCGCGGTCGCCCGTCCCATGCCGGACGCGGCGCCGGTGATGAAGATGGACCGCTCGGCGTTTCGGGCCACGGCTCAGGCCTCCACGCCGGCGGCGACGGCCACGATCGCTTCGGTGCCGGCCCGATCCGCGCCGGTCTTGCCCGCGCCGGTCTTGCCCGAGCCGGTCTTGCCCCCGTCGAGTTCCAGGCCGGCGAAGTCGCCCTCGCTGCGCCATTTGCGCAGGAGGTCGATGAAGGCGACGGGACCATCGCCGTAGGGGAACGACCGCAGCAGGGCGGCGGACACGCGACCCTCGTTGTTGTAGTAGCCCGGCGTGCAGGTTTCCAGGAAGCGCAGGCGACCCGCGCCGGTGCGCATGATGGTGTCGACCCAGGCCTGTTCGGCTTCGGCCGAGGGCTCCACCGTGCGCACTCCCGCCGTCCGGCAGTGCGCGACGATGTGGGCGACGTGCTTGGCCTGTTCGGAGAGCATGTGCGGGAAGTTCGGCGACATGCCGGACTGCGCCTGGGTGATGAAGAAGCAGTTGGGGAAGCCGCGGCTGTGCATGCCGTGCAGCGAGGCCATGCCGCCGGCCCATTTGCGCGTCAGCGACAGTCCGCCGACCCCGTTGAGCTGGAAGCCCGAGCGCTCGGCGAAGTCGGATGCGGTCTCGAAGCCGGTGGCGAAGATCAGGCAGTCGAGGTCGATCTGCCGGCCGGCGACGACCACCCCCGCTTCGTTGATCGACTCGATGCCGCGTCCCTCCGTGTCAACGAGCGTCACATTGGGCCGGTTGAAGGCGGCGAGGTAGTCGTCGTGGAAGCAGGGACGCTTGCAGAACAGGCTGAACCAGGGCTTCAGCGCTTCGGCGGTGGCCTTGTCGGCGACGATGCCGTCGATGCGGGCGCGGATCTCGACCATCTTGGCCATGTCGGCCTGGGCCAGCAGCGCCGGGAAGTTCGCCTTGCCGGCCGGCTTGTCGGGATTGGACGCCAGTTGCGCGCGCACGGCGCGGGCCAGCACGGTCCAGCCGTCGCCAACCGCATCCTCCTGCGCGAAATGGCCGGCCATCTGCGCGGTGAAGTTCTCCATCCGGGCCTGCTGCCAGCCGGGCTGGAGGCCGGCGACCCAGGCCGGGTCCGTTTGGCTGTTGTTGCGCGCATCAACGGAGGAGGGGGTGCGCTGAAACACGCTGAGGTGCTTGGCGGAGGCGGCGAGCGGCGGCACGCACTGCACCGCCGTGGCGCCGGTGCCGATGATGCCGACCCGCTTGTCGGCGAGCCCGGTCAGCGGCTCGGTCGCGCTGCCGCCGGTGCCGGCGTAGTCCCAGCGGCTGGTGTGGAAGCTGTGCCCCTCGAAGGTGTCGAGGCCGGGCACGTCCGGCAGCTTGGGTCGGTTCAACGGCCCGGTCGCCAGCACCACGAAGCGCGCGCTCAGATGGTCGCCGCGATCGGTGCGGACAGCCCAGACGGCCTCGTCGGCCTGCCAGTCGATCGTTTGCACCCGTGTCGCCAGCAGAGCGTCGTCGTAAAGCCCGAAATGCTCGGCGATGCGCCGGCAGTGCGCCCGGATTTCCGCCGCCTTGGAATAGCGCTCGACCGGCATGTAACCGGTTTCTTCCAGCAACGGGAAGTAGATGTAGGATTCGATATCGCAGGCGGCGCCGGGATAGCGGTTCCAATACCAGGTGCCGCCGACATCGCCCGCCGCCTCGACGATCCGCACCCTGGCCACGCCCGCCTCGCGCAGCCGCGCCGCCGTGAGCAGGCCGCCGAAGCCGCCGCCGACGATCAGCGCGTCAACCGTGTCGGTGATCGGCGCCCGCTCGCCGGGCGCCGTGTAGGGATCGGCGAGCGGCCGCCTTTTGCCGCCCATACCGTGGTAGCGCCGCTCGCCGCGGCCTGCCGCCCGGCGGTCGCGCTCCAGGCGATAGCGTACGGCGATCGCCGATGCGTCGAGGTCCGTCGGCAAACCTTCGCCTTCCCCGTTCGACATCTTCGGCCCTGCAGGATATGCATCGACTCCCGGCTCGCATCGCGCGGGCCGGCGACAGGAAGCGCAGTCCCTGCTCACCTCACCGGCAAGATCGACCGACCCGATCGAAGACGGCGGAACGGGCCGGACAAAAGCTGCGAATACGCGTCGCGACTGCCGAACGACAACTGACATGCGGCCATGTCAGTTGCAACTCGCCTCCCTTCTTCCGAAAGACGGATGACGGGCGAGGCTCAAGCGCAGCCGGAACGCCGGTGGGGCGCCAAGACCGGCGAACAACGCCGGGCGGAGAGGCGCGACCGACTGATGAAGGCCGCCATCGAGCTGTACGGACGGGATGGCTTCCGCAACATCAGCGTCAAGTCGATCTGCGCGGCTGCCGGCCTGTCGGAGCGGTACTTCTACGAATCCTTCAACAACGGCGAGGATCTGCTCCGGCAGTGCTTCGCCAGGGTCAACGGCGATCTGGTCGCGCAGCTGCGGGTAGCCGGCGCGCGCGGCCCCGGCGCCATCGCCCAGCGTATTCGCGCGGCGGTGCTCGTCTATCTCGACCACCTGCGCCGGGATCCGGCCGCCGCCCGGCTGTTCCTGATCGAGATGGCCAACGTCAGCCCGGCGGCGGAGGCGCTGTTCTTGGCGAGCCTGGACGAGTTCGGCTCGCTGCTCATGGATGTGCTGCGCTCCGATCCCGGCTTCCACGACCGGGTGTCGCCCCTGCTGCTCAGGGGCGTGATCGGCGGCGGCCTGCACATCGCCCGCGCCTGGATTTCCACCGGCTGCACCGAGCCGGTCGAGGACGTCGCCGACGCCTTCCTGCTGCTCTACATGCCGCTGCTGGCGGGGTAGAGCATCGGACCGAAAAGTGCGCAGCGGTTTTCGGATTAATCCGATGCGGCACGACAGGTTAGAGCATCGGACCGGACCCGGTTTAGGGTCCGATGCTCCAGGCCGTCAGCCGCCGCCCCAGCCCGCGTCGGCCAGCACCTCGCCGCCGTGCTCGCCGAGCCCCGGGGCCGGCCGCCCGGCCAGTTGCGCGACGCCGTCGATGACGATGGGGCAGCGCAGGGCCGGCACGCCGCCCACCGCCCCGTGCTCCGGCGACTTGTATCCCGGCAGCTCGCGCACCATCCCCCGCCACACGACCTGCGGGTCGGCGAACACCTCGGCCAAGGTGTTGATCGGCCCCGCCGGCACGGTGACCGCCTCCAGCGCGGCGAGCAGGTCGGCCTTGGTCCTCTGTTGCGTCCGTTCCGCGATCAGCGGCACCAGCACCTCGCGCCCGGCGACGCGGGCCGGGTTGGTCGCGTAAAGGGGGTGGTCGCACCACGGTGCGCCCAGCACGGCGCATAGGCGACGGAACTGCCCGTCGTTGCCGCACGCGATGATGACGTGGCCGTCGCTGGCGGGGAACACCTGATAGGGCACGATCGCCGTATGGGCGTTGCCCAGCCGCGGCGGCGCCGAGCCGGTGAGCAGGTAGTGCACGGCTTGATTGCCGAGCACGGACACCTGCGTGTCCAGCAGCGCCATGTCGATGTGGCAGCCGCGCCCCGTACGCTCGCGGGCATGCAGCGCCGCCAGGATGGCGTTGGAGGCGTACAGGCCGGTGAAGACGTCGGCATAGGCCACCGCCGTCTTCATCGGCTCGCCCGAAGGCTCGCCGGTGAGCGCCATCGCGCCGCTCATACCCTGCACCAGGAAGTCGTAGCCGGCGCGTGAGGCATAGGGCCCGTCCTGCCCGAAGCCCGTCACCGAGCAGTAGATCAGGCGGGGGTTGGCGGCGGCGAGCGAGGAATGGTCCAGGCCGTACCGCTTGAGCCCGCCGACCTTGAAGTTCTCGATCAGCACGTCGGCATGGCCGGCGAGGCGCCGGACGAGAGCCTGCCCCTCGGCTCGGTCGAGCGCGACGGCGATCGAGCGCTTGCCCCGGTTGGTCGATTGGAAGTAGCCCGAGCCGAGACGTGTGCCGTCCGCCGCCTCGATAAAGGGGGGTCCCCAGGCGCGGGTGTCGTCGCCACCTTCGGGCCGCTCGACCTTGACCACGTCGGCGCCGAGGTCGGCGAGGAGCTGCCCGGCCCACGGGCCTGCGAGGATGCGGGCCAGTTCCAGCACGCGGATCCCGGCGAGCGGCCCCGGCGGCGGGGGGACGGCGTTGCGGCTGGTCGACACGCGAAGGCTCCGGGCGCCCGGCGAAGCGGACGCTCCCCTATGGCGCCGCGGTCACGCCCATGCAATGCCTCGGCGCAGGCGCTCGACGATCCCTTTCGAACAACGGGCACGGGGATGCCGCGGCGTCATCGTCGCGCGCCTCGTCGCCGGATCATCCGCTTTTCGTCGGAGGTGCAGGTGCGCGGCCGCGATTGACTCCGTCCGACCGGCTGCTAGAGCATCGGACCGAAAAGTGCGAAGCGGTTTTCGGATTAATCCGATGCGGCACAATAAGTTAGAGCATCGGACCCGTTTTTAGGGTCTGATGCTCTAGGTCTTGCGTCTTTCCTGACACGGGTATGGTGAAGGCGGCGGGCCGATGCGACTGTTGCGCCCGCTGGCAACGCTACGGGGCCGCGAACCGTTGAATTGCTTGGCGGGTCTGAGATCTCGGAAGCTCGCGAAGAAGGTCGATCCATGCGGGACGCGAGCATGCAGCTGTTCCACGGTGATCCTGAGCCTGCCTCCGTGGTGACGTTTTCGGACCGACCCGGCACGGCCGCGCGGTTGCTTCACCGATGACGATCGCCCTCGCCATCCTCGCCCTGCTGGTCGTCCTTCCCGTTGCCGGGCTGGTCGCCTTCACCGCGCTCGTCGCCCGCCATGCCGGCAAGCTGGTGCCGCCCTGCGGCCGCTTCCTCACCGTCGACGGAGTGCGGCTGCACTACCTCGACGAGGGGAGCGGGCCAACCGTCGTGATGATCCACGGCCTCGCCTCGCAGCTGCAAACCTATACCTATTCGCTCCAGGCAAGGTTGCAGGGCCGCTACCGCCTGATCATGCTGGACCGGCCCGGCTCCGGTTATTCGCAGCCGGGCACGCGGGCCTCGCTGAGCGCGCAGGCCTCGATCGTCGCCGCTTTCCTGCGCGAGCTCGGCATCGGGCGCGCCCTCGTCGTCGGGCACTCGCTCGGCGGCGCCGTTGCGCTCGCCCTCGCCCTCGACCATCCCGAGCGGGTCGCCGGCCTCGCCCTGATCTCGCCCGCCACGCAGCCGCAGGGCGAGCCGCCCAAGGCGCTGAGCAGCCTTGCCGTGCGCTCCGACCCGATGCGCCGGCTGCTTGGCTGGACGATCGCCGTCCCGCTCGGCATCCGCACCCAGGCCGCCACGCTGACGATGCTGTTCTCGCCCGACCCGGCCCCGGCCGACTTCGCCACCCGCGGCGGCGCCCTGCTGGTTGCCCGACCCGCCACCTACCGCAACGCGTGCCGCGACCTGGTCGAGGCCGGCGGCGAACTGCCGGCCCTCGCCCGACGCTACGGCACCCTCAAGGTGCCGGTCGGCGTGCTGTACGGGACCGGCGACCGCATCCTGTCCCACGAGCTGCACGGCTCCAGGCTCCGCGAGCAGATCGAGGGGGTCGACGTCGAGCTGATCGACGGCGGTCACATGATTCCGCTGACGGCGCCGGAGTCCTCCGCCGCCTTCATCGACAGGATGGCCGAGCGGGCCGGCCTGCGGCAGCGCGCGCCGGTCGCCGCGCACTGAACCACCGGGGACAGCCATGACCGCCAACCTCCTCACCGCCCGCGACGGCGCCATCCTGACGATCACCTTCGACCGGCCTGAGAAGAAGAACGCGCTCACCAACGCCATGTACGGCGCCTGGGCCGAGGCGCTGCGCGACGCCGCCGATGATGCCGCCATCCGCTGCGTGGTCGTCACCGGAACCGGCGGCGTGTTCACCGCCGGCAACGATATCGGCGACTTCGCCGCCATCGCCAGCGGCGACCTGCGCCACTCCGAGCGTCACGTTTACGACGTGCTGCGCCGTCTCGCCGCCTTTCCCAAGCCGCTGGTCGCCGCCGTGCCCGGTCTGGCGGTGGGCATCGGCACCACCATGCTGCTGCACTGCGATCTCGTCTACCTCGCCGCCGGGGCGCGGCTGTCGGCGCCCTTCGTCGATCTCGCCCTGGTGCCGGAGGCAGCCTCAAGCCTGCTGCTGCCGCAGCGCATCGGCCATCCCCGCAGCTTCGCCCTGTTCGCGCTCGGCGAGGCGATGGAGGCGGAGGCGGCCTGCGCCTGCGGCCTCGCCAACAAGGTCGTTCCCGCCGGGCAACTGCACGAGACCGCGATGGCCGCCACCAAGCGCCTGATGCGCGACGGCGAGGCCATCGTCGCGCGGATGGCTGCCGAGGGCGCCGAATTCGAGCGCCGCCTCAAGACCGCGGAAGCGGGCGAAGCCTTTCGCGCCTTCGCCGAACGGCGCAAGCCAGACTACGCGCGCTTCTGACCGTGGGCGCGAAGCCCATCGAGGCCGATTGCGTGATCGTCGCTGCCGGCTCGGCCGGCTGCGTTCTCGTTGCGCGGCTGTCCGCTGACCGGCGACGCGCGTGGTAAGCCCGCAGCCGGAGGGGCGGCGGTCGCACCTGAGACGGCTCGAAGCCTCACATGTCGGCCCGAGGCGTCAGACGGCGCTTGCCGCGGCCTGATATCGCGCGAGGTGGAAATCCACCGAGCCGAGCTGGCCTTCGATCATCGCCGCGCGCTTGAAGTAGTGCGACAGCGCCAACTCGTCGGTGAGGCCGATGCCGCCATGCGTCTGCACCGCGTTCTGCCCGACGAAGCTGCACGCCTTGCCGATGAAGGCCTTGGCCGCCGACACCGCCTTGCGTCGCTCGCGCGCCGGCTCGCCGAGCTTCAGGGTCGCCATGTAGGTCATGGAGATCGACTGCTCGACCTGCATGAACATGTCGACGAGACGGTGCTGCAGCACCTGGAAGGCGCCGATCGGGACGCCGAACTGCTTGCGCTGCTTGACGTAGTCGAGGGTTTGCCGCTGCAGTTCGGCCAGCACGCCGAGCGCTTCGGCGCAGAGCGCGGCGCGGGCCTCGTCGAGCACCGCCTCGACGATCGGCAAAGCCTCGCCCTCGGCGCCGAGCAGCGCGTCGGCCGGCAGTGCGAGGCCCTCGAAGCGCACCTCGGACGCGCGCCGGCCGTCCACCGTGGAATAGTCCGTGGTGCCGATGCCCTCGGAGCCGGCCTTGGCCACGAACAGCGACAAGCCCTCGCGGTCGCCGGGCTTGCCGGCCGTGCGCGCCGTCAGCATCAGGTGGCTGGCGAAGGGCGCCGCGAGCACCACGGCCTTGGTGCCGTCGATGCGCCATTCCCGGTCGCCTGCGCGCACGGCGCGGGTTGCGCATTGAGCCGGATCGAACCGGCTGCCGGCCTCGTCCCAGGCGAAGGCGGTGATGGTTGTGCCGGCGATGATGCCCTCGATCAGCCCGGCCGCCGTCTCGCCCCCGGCGCGGCGCAGCAGGCCGGCCCCGATCACGACCGTTTCCAGGAACGGCTCGACCACCAGCGCGCGGCCGAGTTCCTCCATGATGAGCATGGTGTCGACCGGGCCGCCGCCGAAGCCGCCGACCTCTTCCGGCAAGGCCGCGCCCAGCAGGCCGATATCCTCGGCCAGAGCCTTCCACACCGTTGGGCTCCAACCCTCTCCCGAGCGCAGGATCTTTTGCCGGTCCTCGAACTTGTAGCGGTCGCGCAGGAACCGCGCGAGCGTGTCGCGCAGCTGCTTTTGTTCGTCGTTGAGGCTGAAATCCATCGGGCGCCCGAACCGTTCGGCTTGAAACGAACCGCCTTCTACAGGCCGAGCACGGCCTTGGCGATGATGTTGCGCTGGATCTCATTGGATCCGCCGTAGATCGAAGCCTTGCGCATGTTGAAGTAGGTGTCGGCGGCACCCTGGGCGTGCTGGGGCCCGACGGGCAGGCCGTTGTTGAGCGGCAGGGTGGCGGCGTCGAAGCGCGGGGACGCGTACTGCCCGGCGGCCTCCAGCACCAGCTCGCTGGCGCGCTGCTGGATTTCCGTGCCCTTGATCTTGAGCAGCGAGGATTCCGGCCCCGGCCCTTTGCCCGATCCCTGGCCGGCCTCCTGCCGCGCCATCGCCCGCAACTCGGTATATTCCAGGGCGAGCAGGTCGATCTCGACCTCGGCCATCTTGCGTCCGAAGAACGGATCGTCCGCGAGGGTCGAACCGTCCTGCGCCGGCGCGGCGGCGATCTGGCGAAGACGCTCCAGCCCGCGCTTGGATCGGGCCACGCCGGCGATGCCGGTGCGCTCGTGGGCGAGCAGGTATTTGGCGCAGGTCCAGCCCTCGTTCTCCCGGTGGATGCGGTTCTCGACCGGCACGCGGACGTTTTCGAGCCACACCTCGTTGACCTCGTGGGCGCCGTCGAGGGTGATGATCGGGCGCACGGTTACGCCGGGCGTCGTCATGTCGACGAGCAGGAAGGAGATGCCGGCCTGCTTCCTGGCACCGGGATCGGTGCGCACCAGGAAGAAGCCCCAATCGGCGAACTGCGCCAGCGTGGTCCAGGTCTTCTGGCCGTTGACGACGTAATGGTCGCCTTCGCGGACCGCCTTGGTCGTCAGCGAGGCGAGGTCGGAGCCGGCGCCCGGCTCGGAATAGCCCTGGCACCACCACGCCTCGCCCGACAGGATCGGCGGCAGGAAGCGCGCCTTCTGCTCCGCCGTGCCGAAGGCCTGGATGACGGGTGCGACCATCGAGATGCCGAAGGGCAGGATCGGCACCGTGCCGGCCGCCGCCAGCTCCTCGGCGAAGATGAAGCGCTGGATCGGGCTCCAGCCGGGGCCGCCGTAGTCCTTCGGCCAGTTCGGCGCCACCCAGCCCTTGTGGGCCAGGATGCGGTGCCAGGACAGGAAGTCCTCCTTGTCCAGCTCGCGGCGGTCCATCTGCTTCCCGCGGAGCACGGCGGGGTAGGTGTCGGCGATGAAGCCGCGGACGTCCTCGCGGAAAGCCAGGTCTTCGGGCGAGAAATCGAGGTTCATGGCTGGTCCTGCAGCACGGGCAGATAGTCGGTTGGCGTCGGAGGGGCGGGGGGCGGCACGAACAGGGCGCGCAGATCCTTCTTCAGGATCTTGCCGTTGGCGTTGCGCGGCAAGGGCTCGTCCATCAGGATCACGCGGGCGGGGATCTTGAAGGGGGCGAGGCGGGCGGCGACATGCGCCTTCAGCTCCTCGGCGGTGGCATGCGCGCCGGCCTTGAGGGTCACAACCGCGCCGGCCTCCTCGCCCAGGACCTGGTGCGGGATCGGCACCAGCGCGGCGTCGGTGATCGCCGGGTGCGTGTAGAGGGCGTCCTCCACCTCGACGCTGTAGATGTTCTCGCCGCCGCGGATGATGACGTCCTTGATGCGGTCCACGATCGTGCAGAAGCCGTCGGCGTCGATGCGCACGAGGTCGCCGGTCTTCATCCAGCCGTCGCGGAAGGTGGCGGCGTTCTCTTCCGGCCGCTCCCAGTAGCCCTGAACGACATGCGGGCCGCGCACCCAGAGTTCGCCGACCGAGCCGGCCGGCAGGGCATTGCCGTCGCCATCGACGACCTTCATCTCGCCGACCGGCGTTCCCAGGCCGCAGCTGTTGGGCCGCCGGAGGTAATCCTCGCCGGTGTGGTGGGTGAAGGTGGCGCAGGTTTCGGTCATGCCCCAGCCGGTGCCGATCTGCGCTTGCGGAAAGGCTTCGGCGAGGCGGCGGACGAGTTCGGGCGCAGCCGGCGCCCCGCCGTAGCTGATCGCATCGACGCTCGACAGGTCGAATCGGGACCGCTCGGGGTGTTCCAGCAGCTGCCAGGCGATCGTCGGCACGCCGCCGATGGAGGTCACCCCCTCCGTCTCGATCAGTTCCAGCGCCACCAGCGGATCCCACTTGCGCAGGATGATGAGCATGGCGCCGATCGCCATCGCGATGTTGAGCGCGGCGAAGCAGCCGGTGACGTGGAACATCGGTATGGCGAGCAGGTAGCGCTTCTGCGGGTCGTCGGGGCTCGGCACAGGGGGCGCCTCGCCGCGCCGGAGGAAGGCGCGCGCCTGCGACAGCAGCGTGGCGAACACCGGCGTGGTCACGCCCCGGTGGCTGCCGAGCGCCCCCTTCGGCTTGCCGGAGGTGCCCGACGTGTAGAACAGCGTGGCGCTGTCGTCCGGCTCGATCGCGACCGGCGGCGGCCCGGCCTGCGGAAGCCCGGCCCAGGCGTCGGGGCGGCCGATCACGTCCTCTAATGCGACGACGCCGGGCGGAGGCGCGGCGCGCAGGCCGGCCACGAACCTGAGCGCGAGGGCGTCGCAGTCACCCAGCGCTTCGCGCATGCGGGCGAAGCGATCCTCGTCGAACACCGCCGCGCACGCCCCCGACTGCTTGACCGCGTAGGCGAGCTCGGCCGCCGACCACCAGGCGTTGAGCGGCGTCGCGATGGCGCCCGCGAGCGCCGCTCCGTAGAAGGCGACGATCCATTCCGGCTCGTTGCGCATCAGGATGGCGACGCGGTCGCCCTTGCCCACGCCGCCCGCGATCAGCGCCCGGGCGAAGGCGAACGAGGCGCGGCGGAACGCGTCGTAGGTGACGCGGATCCTGCCGGAAACGATGAAGGTGCGCGAGGCATGGGCCGCCGCCGCCAGCCAGATGTCGACGAGGCTCTTCGGCCCGTTCTTCCAGGCCCGCACCGGGCGGCCGGCATGGGCGATTTCTTCCATCTCGAAGGTCGCGCCGGGCGCGGTCAGCAGCGCATGCGCCTGCGTGACCGACAGGACCGGCCATGTCGTCACCGCCCGTACCGCCTCGCTCATGTTCAAACTCTTCCATCGAGCAGTGGTTTGGCCGCCGGCCGGAACGCGAAACGCCTCAGGCCGCGGCGGCGAAGGTCTTGCCGTCGGCGGCGAGGCGCTCCAGCAGCGGCGAGGGCGCGAAGTCGTCGCCGTGCTCGTGCTGGTAGGATTTCATCCGCTCCACCAAGCGGGCGAGGCCGACCGTATCGGCGTAGTGCATCGGGCCGCCGCGGTAGACCGGCCAGCCGTAGCCGTTGATCCAGACGGTATCAATGTCGGACGCGCGCAGCGCGATCTTCTCGTCGAGGATCTTGGCGCCCTCGTTGATCATCGGGTACAGGCAGCGCTCCAGGATTTCCTCGTCGGAGATCGCGCGCCGCCCGATGTTCGTCTTGGCGGCGAAATCGAGGATCACCTCCTCCACCGCCGGCGAGGGCGTCGCCTTGCGGCTCTCGTCATAGTCGTAGAAGCCGCGCCCGTTCTTTTGGCCGCGCCGGTCCATCTCGCACAGGATCTCGCGGATGGTCGAGGAGGACGACTTTTCCTTCTCCCAGCCGAGGTCGAGGCCGGCGAGGTCGGCCATCGCGAAGGGACCCATCGGCAGGCCGAAGTCGTAGAGCACGCGGTCGACGTCCCAGGGCATCGCCCCTTCCAGGATCAGCTTGCCGGCCTCGCGTTGCCTTTTCTCCAGCATGCGGTTGCCGACGAAGCCGTGAGCCACGCCGACCAGCACGGCGACCTTGCCGATCGTCTTGCCGAGCTTCATGCAGGTCGCGATCACCGGCTTCGACGTTCGCGCGCCGCGCACGATCTCCAGCAGCCGCATCACGTTGGCCGGCGAGAAGAAGTGCAGGCCGATGACGTGGTCGGGGCGCTTCGTCACCGACGCGATCTCGTTGATGTCGAGGTAGGAGGTGTTGGAGGCCAGGATCGCGCCCGGCTTGGCGATCGCGTCGAGCTTGGCGAAGACGTCCTTCTTGACCGGCATCAGCTCGAAGATCGCCTCGACGACCAGGTCGCAGTCGCAGAGCGCATCGAGGCTGAGGGATGTGTGGAGCAGGCCCAGCCGCCTTTCGACGTCGTCCGTCGGCATCCGGCCCTTCTTGGCGGTGGCCTCGTAGTTGCGCCGGATCACCGCCACGCCGCGGTCGAGCGCGTCCTGCCGGGTTTCCACCATGGTCACCGGCAGGCCGGCGTTGAGGAAGTTCATCGCGATGCCGCCGCCCATCGTGCCGGCGCCGATCACGCCGACCTTGCGGATCGGCAGCGTGTCCGTGGTGTCAGGCACGTCGGGGATCTTCGCCGCCTGGCGCTCTGCGAAGAAGACGTGCCGCTGCGCCGCCGACTGGCCGCCTGCCAGCAGCTCCATGAACAGCTCGCGCTCGCGCCGCAGCCCCTCGTCGAAGGGCAGGTCGACCGCGCCCTTTACGGCCTCGATGCACTTGATCGGGGCCTCGAAGCCGCGGAACTTGCGCCCGTTGGCCTTGGCGAAGGCGTCGAACACGGCCGAGCTGCCGCGCAGCGGCGCGATCTTCTCATCGAGGTCGCGGACGCGGCGCAACGGCTTGGCTTCCGCGACCAGGGTGGCGGCGAAGGCGACGGCGCCGCCGCGCAGGTCATTCTCGGCGACCACGGCATCGATCAGGCCCAGCGCCTGGGCCTTGTTCGCGGCGACCGGCGATCCCGACGTGATGATCTCCAGCGCGGCCTCCGCCCCCACGAGGCGCGGCAGCCGCTGCGTGCCGCCGGCGCCCGGCAGCAGGCCGAGCTTGACCTCCGGCAGGCCCATCCTGGCGGAGGGCACGGCGACGCGGGCGTGGCAGGCCAGCGCCAGTTCCAGCCCGCCGCCGAGCGTCATGCCGTGCAGCGCCGCGACCACCGGCTTGGGACAGCCCTCGACCATGTCGATCAGGTCGTGAAGCGACGGCTTCTGCGGCGGCTTGGTGAACTCGGTGATGTCGGCGCCGCCGGAAAAACCCCGCCCGGCGCCCATCAGCACCACGGCCTTGACCGCCGGATCGTCGGCGGCCGCCCGCAGCGCCACCACGATCGCCGTGCGCAACGCCGTCGACAGCGCGTTGACCGGAGGCGACTCCAGGGTCACGACGGCTATTTCGCCATCGCGTTCGACCTTCACCAGCTGCATACCTACAACCATAGCGCCCGCTTTGCGCCCTCTGCGCTGCCCTTTGCGGGCGGGTTATGTGGACCATACGGCTTGTTCGAATCAAGCCGCGAGGGCTCGGCCGAAAGACTGAGGGCAACCGTCCTGCCTCATCCAAGCCTTTGGAAAATCAGCAGAATCGGTTTAAGGGGAGCGACAGGCCCATTCCCCGCGCATGACAGCTCCAGAACCCCGCCAAACAGCCCGCTTCGAGCGCAAGCGCGAAACCATCCTCGAAGCCGCGGCAGGGCTGTTCAACGCCCGCGGCCTCAACGGCACCACCATCGCCGACGTCGCGGCGAGCGTCGGCCTCACCACGACGAGCGTGACCTACTATTACCGGCGCAAGGAAGACCTCGCCGCCGCCTGCGTGGCGCGCGCGCTGGAAGCCTTGGATGAACTCGTCACGGTGGCCGACGGCGAGCCGAACCAGTGGGCGCGGTTCCGCCGCTTCGTCGACCTGTACTTCGCCCTTCAGGAGGAGATCGCCGCCGGGCGCCGCCCGACCTACATCAACTTCTGGGACCTGCGGGCGATGACCGGCCCCGGGGCGGAGAATGCCGGCGCGGCCTTTTCCGACCTGTTCCGGCGCCTGCGCCGCTGGTTCGCCGTCGGGCCGGCGCTGTCGCGCGCCGAGCAGAACGCGCGCACCCACCTCGTCTTCTCCGCCCTGCTCTGGGCCAGGGAATGGTTGAGGCATTTCGAACCCGAGGATTACGCCAGGGCGGCCGGCTGCTTCGCCGACGTCCTCGTCGGTGGCCTCGTCAACGGGGATGCGCCCTTTCCCATCCGGTGGGCGGCGACCGCCCGCGACCTGCCCCCGCCCGTTGCAGCGGCGGCGGAAGTCTCGCGCGAGGCCTTCTTGCGCGCGGCGACCGAACTGGTGAACGAACACGGCTATCGCGGCGCCTCCGTGGACCGGATCTCGGCTAAGCTTCGCGTCACCAAGGGGTCGTTCTACCACCACAACGAGACCAAGGACGACCTCGTGGCGCAGTGCTTCGCCCGGTCCTTCGAGGTGATCCGGGCGGCGCATCGGGCGGCGCCGCGCTCGCTGGGGTCCGGCTGGGACCGGCTCCGCGCGGTGGCGGTGGCGCTGGTCCGCCACCAACGATCCGAGCACGGGCCGCTGCTGCGCTATTCAGCCCTGTCGGCGATGCCGGAAGGGATGCGCCCGAGCCTGATCGGCGACTTCGATCGCTTGTCGCAGCGCACCGCCGGCATCATCGTGGACGGCATCGCCGACGGTTCGATCCGCCCCGTCGACCCGACGGTGGCGGCGCTGGTGGTGACCGGCCTTGTCAACGCCGCCGCCGAGCTGCACCACTGGGTCCACGACATCGACGAGGCGTCGGCGGTGGACCTGTTCGTCCGCCCGGGTCTCGTCGGGGTGTTCGCGCCGGTGCTGGACCCTTGAGTTCGTCCGCTCAGGCAATCCGCAGCGAGGATGGACGCAGGATCGGCGCGTCGGCGAGGTCGCGCTCGGTCGCCCTGGTGTCGGCGGCGACCGCCATCAGGCCGTAGACGACCTTGGCGACCACGTCGATCACCGCGATGCCCAGCACCGCGGCGGCATCGCCGATGAGGTCGGCCCCGTCCGGGGCGACCGCCAGGATGAGCGGATAGATCAGCCAGATGACCGAAAGGATGGCGGCGTGCCGCCGGTAGGTCCGCCGCACGTCGGAGCGCTCGGACGCGTTGGCCTGCATGTTGGGCACGAACAGCACGTAGTACACGCCCACGAAGGCGAGGCAGGAGACGAGGAACCACGTCCACTTGACCGCCGGCACCTCGGAGGCGCCGAAGGCGAAGGCGGTGACGATCATCATCAGGTCCGCCAGGATCACGCCCAGGATCGGGCCGGCCCGCTTCGGCCCGTTGTGCATCGCGCTCATCGTCAGGGTGAGCAGCAGCAGCGGCGTGGTGAAGGTCCAGTCGACATAGCGGGCGTAGTAGAGGATGCGAGTCGAGCCGTGCGCCGCATCGGTCGGCAGCAGCACCGAGCCCTGTCCCGTCGCCATGGCGAGGTAGGAACAGGCGGCGATGAGCGGCACGATGCCGTGGCACATCGAGTGCAGCTGCTCCAACGGCGTCCGGTGCTTGCCGACGAGAAGGATGAGGAGGCCGCCGGCCGTCATGACGGCGGCGGTGATGTACAGCATGGCGGACGAAGTCACGGCGCCTCCGGATGGCGAGTTGGCAGCCGTGCCTATAGGCAACAAAGCCCGCGCGGGCGCCGCAAAACAGCGGTGGTCGCGAGCGACATAAGCGCCGATCCCGAGCGAGATGACCACCGATCAAGGTACGTCACCGCGCCCGGCGCAGGCCGTCGCGACCTTCGGCCGAGCGGATCGGTGGCCGGGAGCGTCCTCGCCGCGCCAGAGAAAGAAGCGGCCTCGGACCACCCGCGCTCCGCGACCGGTTCGCGGTCGCGCCGTCAGAAGATCTCGAACAGCCCCGCCGCACCCTGGCCGCCGCCCACGCACATGGTGACGACGCCGTACCTGGCCCTGCCGCCGCTGGCCCTGAGGCGCCGGCCTTCGAGCAGTGTATGGCCGACGAGCCGGGCGCCGGTCATGCCGTAGGGGTGGCCGACCGCGATCGAGCCGCCCCAGGTGTTGAGCTTCTCGTCGGGGATGCCGAGCCGGTCGCGGCAGTAGATCACCTGGACGGCGAAGGCTTCGTTGAGTTCCCACAGGTCGATGTCGTCAACGGTGAGCCCGTGCGCCTTGAGCAGCTTGGGCACGGCAAAGACGGGGCCGATGCCCATTTCGTCGGGATCGCAGCCGGCCACCGCGATGCCGCGATAGGCGCCGAGCGGCTCCAGGCCGCGGCGCTCGGCCTCCTTGCCCTCCATCAGCACCATGGCGGCGGCGCCGTCGGACAGCTGCGAGGCGTTGCCGGCGGTGATGAAGCGCCCCTGCGTCACCTCCATGCCGTTCTTGAACACCGGTTGCAGCTTGGCGAGGTCGTCCAGCGTTGTCGAGGGACGGTTGCCTTCGTCCTTGGCGAGGCGCACTTCGCGCTCGCTGGTCTGCCCGGTCGCCTTGTCGGTGACGAGGGTGGTGGTGTTGATGGGCACGATCTCGTGGTCGAAGATGCCCTGCGCCTGACCTTTGGCCGTGCGCTGCTGCGATCGCAGCGCGTATTCGTCCTGCGCTTCGCGGCTGACGCCGTAGCGGGCCGACACCACCTCGGCCGTTTCCAGCATGGACATGTAGGTGTGCGGCCGGTGCTCGCTGAGCCAGGGATCCTGGGTGCGGAACACGTTGGAATGCTCGTTCTGCACCAGGGTGATCGACTCCACCCCGGCGCCGACCGCCACGCTCATCCCGTCGACCATGATCTGCTTGGCGGCGGTTGCCACCGCCATCAGGCCCGACGCGCACTGCCGGTCGATGCTCTGGCCGGGCACGGTGACCGGCAGGCCGGCGCGCAGGGCCGCCTGACGCCCGATGTTGGTCGCCTGCGAGCCCTGCTGGCGACCGCAGCCCATCACCACGTCCTCGACCTCGCCGGAGTCGATTCCGGCGCGCGACACGGCGTGGGCGATGGCGTGGGCGGCCAGCGCCTGCGCCTGGGTGTTGTTGAGCGCGCCGCGAAAGGCCTTGCCGATCGGCGTGCGGGCTGTGGAAACGATAACGGCTTCGCGCATGGGATGACCTCCGGTTGGCGCCGTGGGAAAGGCCGCGCTCAGGCGGGCGCGAGCGGAATCAGCGCCGCATCGAGCGCGGCGCGGAAGCGTTCGGGCAGCGGGTGCGGGCGGCCGTCAGCGGTGTACACGATGACGATGTCGGCCGTGCCGATGCAGCGGTCGTTCTGGAACAGCGCCTGCCCGATGGCGTAGGACGAGCGCCCGACCCGCAGCACGCCGACGCCGGCGGTGAGCGTGCCGGGATAGTGCCCTTGCGCGAGGTAGCGGATCGTCGCCTCGGCCAGCATCGGGCGCTCGTTGCCCTCACCGGCCGGATGATGGCGGAAGCCGGCGGAAAAGCGCAGCCTCGCTTCCTCAAAGATGCCGGCCAGCGCGACGTTGTTGAGGTGGCGCAGGGCGTCGACGTCGCCGAAGCGCGGCTCGATCGTCGTATGATAGGGGTAGGAGGCCAGCACCAGGCGCTCCGGCGGCTGCCGCATCAGCCGCCCCGCTTCAGGGTTTCGCGGGCGATCACCAGCTTCTGGATCTCGGACGACCCTTCATAGATGCGGAAAAGCCGGACGTCGCGGTAGAAGCGCTCGATACCGTAATCGGCGATGTAGCCGGCACCGCCCAGCATCTGCACGGCGCGGTCGGCGACCCGCCCCACCATTTCGGAGGCGAACAGCTTGGCCGCGGCGGCTTCCAGCGTGGTCGGCTGGCCGGCGTCGCGCTGCCGCGCGGCATCCAGCACAAGCGCGCGGGCAGCCAGGATCTCCGTCTTCGAGTCGGCGATCATCGCCTGCACGAGCTGGAAGGAGGTGAGCGGCTGCCCGAACTGCCGCCGCCCGCCGGCATACGCCAGGGCGTCCTCCAGGATCCGGTCGGCCAGCCCGGTGCACACGGCGGCGATGTGCAGGCGTCCGCGGTCGAGGACCCGCATCGCCAGCTTGAACCCCTCGCCCTCGGCGCCGAGGCGGTTGGCGGCCGGCACGCGGGCGCCGTCGAAGGTGACGTCGCACACGTGGGCGCCGTGCTGGCCCATCTTGCGCTCGGGCTTGCCGAGGCTGACGCCGGGCGTGTCGGCCGGCACGAGAAAGGCGCTGATGCCCTTCGATCCCGGCTCGTCGGGGTTTGTGCGCGCCATCACGGTAAACAGCGAAGCCTTGTCGGCGTTGGTGATGTAGCGCTTGGCGCCGTCGAGCACGTAATCGTCGCCGCCGCTTGCGCGCCGCGCCCTGGTGCGCACGGACGCGCTGTCCGACCCGGCCTCGGCCTCCGTCAGGCAGAACGCCGTGATGATCTCGCCCGACGCGATGCGCGGCAGCCAGCGCCGCTTCTGCGCGTCGCTGCCGGCCAGCACCAGCCCCTGGCTGCCGATGCCGATGTTGGTGCCGACCACCGAGCGGAAGGCGGGGCTGGTGCGCCCGAGTTCCAGGGCGACGAGGCACTCGTCCTCCATGCCGAGGCCGAGGCCCTCGTAGTCTTCGGGAATCGACAGCCCGAACAGACCGAGGCCGCGCATCTCGTCGACCACGGCGTCGGGAATGGCATCCTCTTCGGCGACCTGCGCTTCCAGCGGGCGCAGGCGTCCGGTGACGAAGCGGCGCACCGCCGCGATCAGTTCGCCCCGTGTCTGCGCATCGAGTGCCATGGACTCTCCGCCGCCGCTTTCATACGAAGAGTATGCTGCCTATCGCAAGGACCGGGTCCGGTAAACGGCGCCGAGGCTGGGAACGGCGGAGCAGGGCTTCGGTCTTTCGCCGGATGGCAAGATGCTCCATCTTTGCCTATCGAAGCGGCGGTATCCCAGCGCCAGAACTTGCCGCATGGCCTGCCAGGAGACTGTCGCCGATGGATTTCTCGCTGTCCGACACCCAGCAGCACTGGCGGGGACGGGTTCGCGCCTTCATGGACGGCGAGGTCGAGCCGGCCAGGGCGACCTATCACGGGCAGATGGCCGCCTTCGGCGCCGACCGCTGGCGGGTTCCGGCCGTTGTTGAGGACCTCAAGCGCAAGGCGAGGGCGCAAGGGTTGTGGAACCTGTTCCTGCCGCCGGCGCCCGGTCACGATACGCCCGACTACCACGGCGCCGGCCTGAGCAACCTCGATTATGCTTTATGTGCGGAGGAGATGGGCCGGGTCGGCTGGGCCTCGGAAGCCTTCAACTGTTCGGCGCCCGACACCGGCAACATGGAAGTGCTGCACCGCTACGGCTCGCCGGCGCAGAAGGACCGCTGGCTCCGGCCGCTGATGGACGGCGCGATCCGCTCGGCGTTCCTGATGACCGAGCCCGACGTGGCCTCGTCGGATGCCACCAACATCGAAACCTCGATCCGCCGCGAGGGCGGTGACTACGTCATCAACGGCCGCAAGTGGTGGTCGTCGGGCGTCGGCGACCCGCGCTGCGCCTTGGCCATCGTGATGGGCAAGACCGACCCGAACGCGCAGAGCCACAAGCAGCAGTCGCAGATCCTGGTGCCGCTCGATACGCCCGGCGTGGAGATCCGCCGGATGCTGCCGGTGTTCGGCTACGATGACGCGCCCCACGGACACGGCGAAGTGCTGCTCACCGACGTGCGCGTGCCGGCCGCCAACCTGATCCTGGGCGAGGGCCGCGGCTTCGAGATCGCGCAGGGGCGGCTGGGGCCCGGGCGCATCCATCATTGCATGCGCACCATCGGCGTCGCCGAAGCGGCGCTGGAGGCGATGAGCCGCCGGCTGCTCGCCCGCACGGCTTTCGGCAAGCGCATCGCCGAGCAGTCGATCTGGGAACAGCGCCTGGCCACGGCGCGCATCGACATCGAGATGACGCGCCTGCTGTGCCTCAAGGCGGCCGACGTGATGGACAAGGTCGGCGCCAAGGCCGGCCGGCTGGAAATCTCGATGATCAAGGTGGCGGCGCCGCGGATGGCGCTGGCGATCCTCGACGACGCCATCCAGGCCCACGGCGGCGGCGGCGTGTGCGACGACTTCGACGTCGCCAGGAGCTACGCCCACGTGCGCACCCTGCGCCTCGCCGACGGCCCCGACGAGGTGCACAACCGCACCATCGCCCGCCTCGAACTCAAGCGCTACACCAACGCGCCACCGGCCGCTCAGGCGGCGGAGTAGGCTGGCGGGATAGAGCGGCGATCTTCGGCGGGAGCCGTGATGTCGGAGAACGTGTTCTTTCTGGTTCCGCGCGCTCCCGAGTGGCAGCCGTCGCTGCAAGCCGCGACTCGCGCGGCCGCGCTTCTCAAGACCATGGCAACATCTCCCGATCAGGTCGATTTCAAATATTACGAACAGCTTCAATTGTTCCATCCCTTCGGGAATTGGGAAGGCGTCCGGTGCCCCTACTGCTCCGTGGACGTAGAGGACTGGTTTCACGGCATGCTCGACACCGTATACATCGACGAAATATGGACCCGTCTCGACGCGATGACGCCGTGCTGCCATCGGCCGGTATCGCTGAACGACCTCGCCTTCGGTTGGCCCTGCGCCTTCGGGCGTTTCGCGGTGCGGGGCGTGAACGCGGGTGCGGTGCCCGATGCCGATCAGATGACCGCTCTGGAAGCCTGCCTCGGTTGCAAGCTCACCGGGGTCTGGCGGCGTCTGTGATCAGGTGCGATCAGCAACCAAGGTATGGATTGTAGGCCCATGTCCCTCTTCGATCTTTCCGGGAAGGTCGCCGTCGTCACCGGCTCGTCGCGCGGCATCGGCAAGGCGATCGCCCTGCGGATGGCCGAGCAGGGCGCCCGTGTCGTCGTGTCGTCGCGCAAGATCGACGCCTGCGAGGCGGTGGCCCGGGAGATCGAGGCGGGGCATGGCCGGGCGGTGGCGATCGCCGCCTCCATCTCGTCCAAGCCCGACCTGGAGCGGCTGATCGCCGAAACGGAGACGAAGCTCGGCCCGGTCGACGTGCTGGTCTGCAACGCCGCCTCCAACCCGTACTACGGGCCGATGGGCGGCATCACCGACGAGCAGTTCCGCAAGATCCTCGACAACAACATCGTGTCGAACCATTGGCTGGCGCAGCTCGTCGCGCCCGGCATGATTGCGCGGCGCGATGGATCCATTATCATCGTGTCGTCCATCGGCGGATTGAAGGGCTCGCCGGTGATCGGCGCCTACAACGTGTCCAAGGCGGCCGACATGCAGCTCGCCCGCAACCTCGCCGTGGAATGGGGCGAGCACAACGTCCGGGTGAACTGCATCGCGCCGGGCCTGATTAAGACCGACTTCGCCCGCGCCCTGTGGGAGGACCCGAAGCGGGCGGCGATGGTTGAGCGGGCGACCCCGCTGCGCCGCATCGGCGACCCCGACGACATCGCCGGCGCGGCGATCTTCCTCGCTTCCGCCGCCGGGCGCTTCACCACCGGGCAGACTCTCGTGGTCGACGGCGGCGTCACGGTCACCGGCGGCGTGCTGGGCTGAGGGTGCGCGCCGCGACCGCCCGGCGCGTCCTCAACCTGTGGCCGCCGTTCCTGTTCACCGGCATCGCGGTCACCCGCATCTCGCCCGACTTCCGCGAACTCGACGTCCGCCTCGCCGACCGGCTCCTCAACCGCAACCTGGAGCGGGCGCACTACGGCGGCAGCCTGTTCTCCATGACCGACCCGTTCTACGCCCTGCTGCTGCGCCACGAGCTCGGGCGCGGCTACGTGATCTGGGCCAAGCGGGCGAGCATCGACTTCGTGCGCCCCGGCCGCGGCACGGTGACGGCCGCCTTCCGGCTCACCCCCGAGATCGTGGCGGTCGTTCGCGCGGCGACCGCCGGCGGCGACAAGCTGTTGCAGGACTTCAAGATCACGGTGGTCGACGGCGGCGGACGGACCGTCGCGGCGGTCGAGCAGACGCTCTACATCCGCAAGCGCCGCCCGCGCTGAGCGCAGGTCAGAAACTCGGTTCTGACCGGGCTCAGAACCACGCGTCGGCCATGTCGAGCGCCGATCGGTCGAGCGCGCGCAGGGCGTCGAGCTGCGCCAGCGCCTTGGGCAGCTCCCAGCGGAAGAAGTACCGGCACGCCTGCCGCTTGCCGTGGTGGAAGGCGCCGGTCCGGCCGTGCCCGGCCAGCACTTGGCTCAGCCAGATCCAGGCGATGGCGATGTGCCCGAAGGCTTCGAGGTAGGCGGTGGCGTTGGCCAGCGTCAGCACGGGGTCGCCGGTGCGGTGCAACAC
>CALMGA010000184.1 GCA_937863205.1 uncultured Beijerinckiaceae bacterium
GATCAGCAAACATCATCGAGAATGAGTCAGACCCAAAGTTGCACGCCGGATCACACGGCGACGTTGTCGAGGATGAGCAGCATCCGCAGAGTCGTGTCCCGCAACGCCTCGTCGACCCGAGCGACCGCCTCGCTTTCCCGCGCCACCTCATCGACCCAGCCAAGGCGCAGGCCGAGCCGGACCATCCCAGACCTCATTCCCGCGTCGCTGGCGGCATCGAACCACCAGATGACGTCGTAGTGGGCCCTCAGTCGCAGGGCGAGACTCGCCGCCAGCACGGTCTTGCCGACGCCGCGCAACCCGCGCATCGCCACGCGCTTGCGGGCGCGAAGTCGATCCTGCACCTTTTCGAGCTCGTCCTCGCGGCCGACGAAGACGCGCGGCACCGCCGTCGTCAGATTCGAGACGGCGGCCCTGGGAAAGGGACGGGTCCGCTTGCCAACCCTCCCGGAAACGGCACCGGGGCCGATAACATCCCATGAGGGCCGAGATAGCCCGCGAGCCGCTGTCGCGCTTGGTCCTCGTCGAGCCCGTGCAGATCACAGCGTTTGACCGTCGCCAGAAGGTTCGGCAGCGCGCAGGGCTCGATCAGGATCGGAAGTACGAAGTTGGGTCGCTTCGTCTGCCCCATCCACTGCGCCGCACGGCGCTCCCAGCTCGAGTACGGGGCCTTCAGGTAGGCCGCGGAGATGATGCAGAGGATGAAGTCGGATGCATCGTGCGTGACCTCCATCCAGGCGGCAAGGTCTCCGCCTTCCCGAGCTCCCAGTCGTGCAGGTGCGGCGTGTGGCCGAGATCGACGAGGCGTTGTCCGATCCATTCCGCCCAAGGCTTGTCGCAGCCGGTGTAGCTAACGAAGATCTCCGCCATGCTCTTCCCTTGTCCCTTGGCCGTACGTCAAACTTCATGCCCCACTGTTGATCGGTCTCGGAGTCCCATGCCGATCGACGCCGCAAACGCCTCGAGGGGTCCCGCGACGGCCACGCTGCGAAGTAACGTCGGTTATGGCCCGACCCGCCGAGAAGCGTTATTCAGTCGACCTATCGGTGCTCACACGTTACCCACGTAAGAAGCGCGTTCCGAGCGGCTCGTTCTACTCCATCAACGTGCTGCAAGTCGCCAGCTCTAATGTCCGATGTTCCTATGACGACTTCCTCGGCCCTGGGCCGGCCGCACCGCTGGATCTCCAACTCACGGACCTTTCGGACTGAAGCATGCCTCGGTCGACGGTCATCAAGACTGCCGAGATCGCCATCATCCCCATGTGCGCATGGTCCGCGACGAAGGGCGCCAGCATCAAGGGCCAGCACGCGAGAGCGCACCAGCCGCCGTGGCCTAGGCCGTAGCGAAGGCTGTCGAAGAACGCCGCGGCGCCGAACACCCGCAGTCGAGGCGCGCGATGGCGACGGACGTCAGCCAAGCGCCGGGGCGGAGAGAGGCGCCAAGCCAACCAAGCCAGCCCAACCAGGACGAGACTGATGCTGGAGTGGTGCGTCGCGAGCGCGAAGGCGACGACTTGCAGCCCTGCCCCTGCCGTGGACCAAGCGGCGACGTAGCCGGTGAAGAACAAGGCAAGGGTCGTCGCGCGACGCCTGGCGAGGCTCCCACGCCAAAGCCGCGCGACGGAAGAGCCCAGCAGCGGTGGGGTCATGGCCATGAGCATCATCACCCACTTGGTCGCCCACGCGAGGGGCGACACGAGCGCCGCCGCGCTGCCAAGGTCGTCAACCGCCGAGGCGGCGACCCACCCGCTGCCGCACACGGGCGCCGCGGTCGTCCATCGTTCCAGCTGGGTCAGCAGAAGGATCCAGCCGCAGGCGCTGACCGCAAGGAGGGCCGGCATCGGGGGCTGGGTCGCGAGCACTCGGGCAGCGGTCAACCAACGACGCACCGGCGGAGCCTATTGCGGTTGCCGTAACAGCTTGACGGCTCCGACGGAGATCGCCCCATCGGGTTGCAGGGGGGTCACGGGAACGAACGTCACCTTGAGCTGCTCGAGGTCGGCGAGCGCCCCCTGGAGATGCAGGTCGTCAACGATCCCGCTGATGTCGAACACCTGCGTGATGCCGTTGCCCGCACCGGTCCTGGTGGCCCGCGAAACGCCGAACCCGGAGATGGTCCCCGCGAGCTCGCCGGGCGGGTCGCCCGCGGCGCCCTGGATTCCCACGTAGACCTTCACAAGGGCAGCCTCCTGAAATCCTCGAATGTTGTCGAGGGAAAGGAAAACCCGGTCCGGTTCGGTCGGTTTGACCAGATTGGTGGTGCTCGACGATGCTGCCGTCAAGGACCGCGCCAACCGCGCCTTCGCGGGCCGGTCCAGGCGGACGTCGGTGCTGAGCTGCCCGGCTGCCAAGTTCACGCCGCGGTCGTTCGCGCCTATCACCTCGGCCGGCTTCTGCGAAGGCTGGCTCGCCACGGCTATCGCCGCCCTGGCCGGCAGCGCCCCCAGAGTCTGCAGCCGTGCCAGACGCCTAGGGGGTAGATGAGGGTCCGTCTCGTCCTCATAGAGGTAGTCCAGGTTCGGGGCCGCAGTGTTCCGCATGTCCGCGGGCTTGAAGTCCACCTTGTTCCCATGCGCGTCCGGGACCGCGAATGTGCGGTTCGCGGGGCCGTTCAGCCAAGCGGCATCGACCGGATCGGCGCGTCCCGTCCCGTTGTTATGCCAAACCTTCCAAAGTCGGTCGACGTTCGCGTGGTGCAACCAGAAGATCGGGTCGAGCGCGGCTTGGTCGGGGACGGCCATCAGGCCGTAGCTCTTGGCGTCCTGCGGATCCGAATTCGGGAGCTGGCCGCCCACGACGCCGTGGACGTTGTTGTGCGGCTCCGACTCCAAGCCGCCGTTCGGCGCGGTGTCCTCGCCGCCGTGATGGAATACCGTCTGCGGCCCGCCGAAGCCCGGGTGCGGGCCGCTTGCGCCGCCCGTGAAGCGGTCGTCGTTCTGGGCGACAGGGCGGATCAGATCCGGCGGCACGGCGATCGGTCGCCTGTTTAGGCCGTAGCGGAATTTTACGAACAGCGGATTGCCGCCTCGACCGTCCGGCCAATCCGCCGAAGCGAACGCTGGAGGCAGCTCGTTGCTGTTGGCGATCTGCCCGTTGTTGTAGTTCCAGTACGGCAGGACCCAATCTTCAGGCCCATTCAGCGATTTCACGGCCGCCCGCACGATGGTCTCGAACGACCAAAGATAACCACGGTGCCATGGCAGGAAGTACCATGACTGGTGCTGGCATTGGTCCCAATACGTGTCCTGCAGCTGCTTGCTCGGAAGTGGCCCCGCTTGACCCACGTAACCAAAATGGGCCCAGGTAGGCTGGTCGAAGCCGTGCATCGCGGCCAAGAAGGTCCAGCTCGTAACGTCCGTGATGGGCCGCCCGCGCATCAGCTTCACGGCTCTGGCGTACCAGAGCAGGGTGTCGCTCCACCCACCGCCCAATCTCCAGACGTCCCGACGCATCAAGGGCATCCGTTCGGCCTCCCTGATCCCACTCGAATGGCCTCTGGCGACCGTTGCGCGTCCTCGTCAGCGGCTCGCGCGTTCGCGCCCGTTGCGCTCCCGTCTCTCGTTTCCAGGCGACCTGTGCGGATGGAGCGCTTGCGATACGTCGAAGTGACTACATCGGCCAGACTCCCAATGGAAAGGAAGCGCCGCGGCCTCCATCGAGCCATTCGACCAATCACGTGTCCTCCTGCGCTGTATGCGGCGCAGGGCGCACAAAAGAGGTGGCCGGTGACGGTCGGAACCGCCTTCGGCGACTGGCATCGAGCCTTGAGGCGAAATCGACTTCTCGATCTTGGCGGCAACCCAAGGGGAGACCATGAACATGCTGGCAGACACCGCCGGGCAGCTTGCTTGAAGAGGTCGTCCCTCGGTGCGGAAACGTAGTCTGTCGCCCCAATCGCCGCCTCCGGCTTCTTCCACGACTCAGACCGTGAAGCGGACCATCATCTGGAGGAACTTGCCGAGGCCGTAGCCCTCGCCCTGCAGGGCGTCGGCAACCTTCTCGAGCATCTTCGCCTCTTGCGTGACGGTCGCCGCATCGCCGCGTACGCAGGCGTGCTCGCTGGCGTCGTAGCCGAGCAGAGCGGGCTCGTGGGCCCGGTAGACGGGGTAGGAGAGCATCGCAGCGTAGCACAGGACGTGGTGGTCGCAGAAGGGGTCGACGGCGATCCCGGCCTCGGCGTTGCTGGGGCGCAGCACGTGGACGTTCTGCACCGTGCAATAGTCGGGGCCGGACGGCAGGTGCGGAACGATGTCGAGGAGGTAGTTGACGACAAGGTAGCGATCCTGCAAGGCGGCCTGGACCGCGTCCGTCCACGCCTTGTTGCCTGTCCGCGGCGAGGCGAACAGGCAGGCGCTCAGCCGGTCGCCGAGGTGCCTGGCCAAATCAAAGGCGAGGTAGGTCGCCAGCGCACTGCCGAGGCTATGGCCGACGACGGTGACCTTGTCGCTCGCTCCCACGAGCTTGGCAATGCCGGCCGCCGCGTCCTTGCTGAGCAGGCTGCCATCGAGGTTGTTGAGCGTCATCGTCTCGTAGATGCTCCAGAAGCCGTGCTCGACCTTCATGCCCGGGCCGCGCGTGACGTCCTGCGGCAGGAACTGGCCGTCGATGATCCACTCGACCGTGCCGTCCGTGCCCCGGACGCCGGCGATCCACGAGGTCGGGTCGGCCTTCTTCCGCGCGACAAAGCCGTAGTAAAGCGGCTCGGCACCAACCTGGATGGCCGCGTTGACCGGAAGGATGGAGTCGTTCGCGACGAGGTAGGCCTGGACGTCGTAGTCGGCGGCCAAGCGGGGATCCGGATCGGGCGCCAGCAGCTTCGCGCCGGCATCCTTCGTATGGTGCATGTCCTCAGCGTACATGGCCAGGAAGGCCAGTTCCGCCGCTTGTGTAAGGCCGATACTCATTGTGGCCCTCGCACTGCCGCGCAGCAGAGTAAAGGTTGCACGTCACTCGCGCCTTTTCCAGCATCCGAAGGTCCAAGCAGTCGATGATGGGCCGGAGCGGTTTGCAACACATCGCGTAACACGCAGGCGTGGCGCCATGCGCTGCCCTGCCTGCGGCCGCCTCACACCAGCCCATCAAGAATTGTGAGGGTGTAGCTGTGCTCGATGTCGATGGAGAGCGGTCGCGCCGTCGCGTCGTGGAGGTCAACGACGTGGTACTGGACGTCGCCGGACGCCTTCGCGTCAATGCGTAGGCGACCCGGACGTCGTGCGCCCGCGCCATGGCGGCGAAGCGGGCGACCTCGATTGGCCGCGCGATGCCTACTACGACCCTGAAAGGGGGAGCCGCCAGCCGGCTCGATCGCGTACACCACGACGTGGTCGGCGCCGCGCGTCGAGCGACATGTCCAAGGGCGAGCTCTCCGTCAGGGCGCGAGGCCGGGGGTGGTCCGGCCCCGAATATGTCGCGGCGGCGCGTCACCTCTCCCGTCGTCATGCCTCAACCTTCCACGAGCCGCCGAAAGGACGCTAACCGCCCCGTTTCGAAATGGTCCGACCAACGCCCGAGACGGACTGTCCCGGATTTCGGCTCTCCCCGCGGCGAAGCGCGGCGCTCATCATCGATTAGCCGAGGCGGCGCAACTCGCGTCCCACCGTGGTCTCGTCCAGGCTGATGCGGAACTCCTCAAAGATCCACCATGCCAAGTCGCGCAGGCGCCAGCGCACCACGCCGTGGATCGCAGGCATGGGGCCGCTCTCCACCATGGTGGCCAGGGCCTGCCGCTGCATCTCGTTCAGCTTGCGGGCGTTGCCGCGCGCCTTGCCGTCGACCAGCCCCGCAGGTCCGGCGGCGTTGAACGCCAGCACCCAATCGCGCACCGTTTGCAGCCCGACACCGCCAATCCGCGCCGCATCGCGGCGTGTGCCACCGTCGTGAATCTCCGCCAGCGCCATCAGGCGGCGGCCCTGGGCGGCATGCTTCGTCGCCTTGGCTGCCCGTCGCAGGGCCGCGGCCTCAAGATCAGCTCGCAACGGGATCGGCACGCACATGGCAGATGCTCTTCATCCGCCACATGGAATCAGCTCGCAGCCGATCCGCCAAGCTCACAAGTCTCGCTCAGCGCAGGCTGGTATCAGTCTCTACTTCGACCAACCCCTTCAACTCGACTGCGCCGCCCCTGACGCGATCGATTGCCTCGACTCTGAAGCCGAGACCTGTCACCGCGCCGAAGGCCTCTGGTCGCGGTCACTCGACGGCGATCGCGACGTCAGCCTCGCGGCACGCGCTTTCGCGTCGGGCGAGTCGTCGACCGATCGCCCACGATGGTCCGCAACCTGTGACCCCCGGTCATAGGATGACAAGACGCCTGCCGCGCCCACGTCCATGTCGTAAGGTGGCGCACGACCGCCAACCGACACAGGCGAGCGCATCGACGCGGCCCGGGCTTCTCGTCAGTCTCGGCGGCAGCGTCTCCTTGAAACGAGGACCGTCTTCGCACGCTGGTCCGCCGGATCGACGTTCAGCGGCACACGGAGGGACGGTTGCGACCTTGGAGTGCCGACCGCATGGAAAGCAGCGACGACGGTCGATCGGGGCGGCCGCATCAACATCGCGCCGCACCAGCCCGCGATGGAAAAGGTCTGGCCCGCCCGATCCCGAACGGCCGCGTTCGGGATCAAGATCAGAGCCGGGCGCCTGAACATACTGGATCAACGGCCGGTTCGGTCAGCACTGGACGCTAGCACATGGCAGATGACTCCCTACCACTCGTGCTGTCGCGGCTCGACTTCGGCTGGATCACCACGCTGCACATCCTTTATCCGCCGCTCACCATCGGGCTCGCCGGCATGCTGTTCGTCGGCGAGGCGCTGTGGCTGTGGCGCGGCGACGAGCGCTGGTACCGGCTGTGCCGCTTCTTCGAACGGCTGTTCATCATCAACTTTGCCGCCGGCGTCGCCACCGGCATCACCATGGAGATGGCGTTCGGCATCCTGTACGGGCCGTTCTCGCAGGCCGCCGGGCCCTTCTTCGGGCAGGTGCTGGGTTTCGAGACGATCACGGCCTTCATGTACGAGGCCGGCTTCATCGGCCTGATGATCTTCGGCTGGGGCAAGATCAGCCGGCGGATGCACCTGTTCGCCACCCTCAACGTCGCGCTGTCCTCGGCGATCTCGGCGATGTGGATCGTGGACGCCAACTCCTGGATGCAAACGCCGACCGGCGTTGAGCTGAAGGACGGCGTCTTCATCGTCACCGACTGGGCCAAGGCGCTGTTCAACCCGGATGGGATCTTCGGCATCCCGCACATGCTGGTCGCCTCCTACGAACTCGCCCTGTGCTTCGTCGCCTCGATCTCGGCCTGGTACGTCCTCAAGGGCCGGCACGTCTCCTTGTTCAGGCGCGGCGTGAAGGGGTCGATACTGGCGCTGGTCGTGGTGGCGCCCCTGCAGGTCTGGCTCGGCGACGGCCTCGGCCTCGACGTGCTGCACCACCAACCCTCCGTTCTGGCGGCGATGGAAGGGCACTGGAACACCTACAACGCGGACGGCACCGTCAACACCGGCTGGCATATCCTGGCTTGGCCGAACAGCACAGGCGACGGCAACGCCTGGGCGCTCACCATTCCGCACGTGTTGAGCCTGCTCGAGACCCACACGTGGGGCGACAAGGTCCGGGGCCTCAACGAGTTCAGGCCCGAGGACCGGCCGGGCATGCTGGTGCCGTTCTACGGCTTCCGTATGATGGTCGGCATCGCCATGACCGTCCTGCTGGTCGCCCTTTGGGGGGCTTTGCTGGCGTGGCGAGGGCGACTCGCCGACGGGACGATCGCGCAGCAGCGCTGGTTCCTGCGCGCCGTCGTCGCCCTCGCGCCGCTGCCCTACCTCGGCGTGTGGGTCGGCTGGTGGACCCGCGAGGTCGGCCGCCAGCCCTGGGTGGTCTACGGCCTGATGCGCACCAGCGAGGGCGTCAGCCGCATGTCGGTGGCGCAGGAACTGTTCTGGCTTGCCGGCTACGTCGGCTTCGAGCTGATGGTGTGGGGGGCGACCTGGTGGTTCCTCAACAAGATCGTCACGCGAGGTCCGAACATGGACCTGCCCGTGGTCGGCGACGGGCCGGAGAGCCTCGGCGGTTTGCCGAAGGAGCATCAGGAAGGGATGGGCACCAGGGAGACGCCGAAGGCGACGCATCCCGCCCGTCCCGGCCAGCTGCGCCCGGCCTGAGACCCAAGGAGCGACCCCGATGCACCTTCTTACCGACGCCCACCACGCCATCGCGGTCGGCTGGTGGCTCGTCGTCGCCTTCTGCGTCTGCGCCTACATCATCCTCGACGGCGCCGACCTCGGCGCCGGCATCTTCTCCCTCACGGCGTGCGACCGCTTCGAGCGCGGCGCCATCATGCAGGCGATGGCCGGCACCTGGGATGCCAACGAGACCTGGCTCATCGTCGCCGGCGGCGTGCTGTTCGGCGCCTTCCCCGCCGTCTACGGCTCGGTCTTGAGCTACTTGATGATCCCGCTCACCCTGGTGCTCTGGGGCATCCTCACGCGCGCCGTGGCGCTGGAGTTCCGCCATCTTGCCGCGCCGTGGAGCCGGCGCTTCACCGACCGGGCGTTCGGCCTGTCGAGCCTGGTCACGACCTTCTTCGGCGGCGTCTGTGTCGGCGCGGTCCTGGAGGGCTTCCCGGTCACCCACGACGCCAGCCGCGTTCCCGCCTACGTCGGTGGCGCTTTCCGCTTCGCCACCCCCTTCAGCCTTTGGACGGGCGTCGCCGCGGTGGTCGCCGTGGCGCTCTCCGGCGGCCTGTTCATCCGCGCGCGCTTCGAGCGAGGCGAAGCCATCCGCATCAAGGCGGGCCGATGGACCAACCGGTCCTTCTTCCTCGCGATCGCCGCCGTTCTCGTCACGGTGGGGTGGAGCGCCCTCGCCTTCCCCTGGGCGGCCAGCAACTGGCTGGGCGCCCACTTCTGGCTTTGGGGCATGGTCCTGCTCGCCGCGCTCGCCTCGACGACGATGATGCGGCGTGCCGCGAAGCGGGAATGCGACTTCCACGCCCTGCTTTTGCTCAACCTGACGATCGCCATCATGGCGGGCGGCATGATCGCCACCCTCTATCCCTACATCGTGCCGGGCACATGGACGCTGTTCGACGCGGAGAACCCCAGCCTCTCGCCCTTCACCTTCGTGCTGGCGATCGTGTTCTTCCTGCCCGTCATCGTGATGTACAACTGGTACCAGATCTGGGTCTTCCGCGCCCGCGTCGCCAAGTTCGCCTCCTACATGGATTGAGGCGATGACGCCTTGGCACCGTCTCGGCGAAGCCTGCTGGAACATGCGGGCCCTCGCCTGCCTGATGGTTGGGCCGGCGTTCGGACTTGCGCTGGTGGGCGCCGTTTTCGGGCTCTCACCCGCTTCTGCTCGCCTGGCCTGCATCGCGGCGCCGATCGCACTTGCTCCCTTCGCGCTGCTGGTCCGCGCCGAGTACGCGCGCTTGTCCGACGCGCGTCGAAGGTGAGACGTCCGGCATGACGGGACCATCCGCTCCGCTCCCCCGCGCCACCGGCAAGGCTTTGGAAGCGTGGCTGCGCGGCTTCGCGGGATCGGTGCGTCCGGCCATCGTCCTCGCCGTCGCCCTCGGCATCGCCGGCGCCGCGCTCCTTGTGGCACAGACCTGGTTGCTCGCCGGCATCATCTCCGACGTCGTGATCGGTGGCGGCGGCCTCGCCGAGCTCTGGCCGCGGCTCTGGGGCCTCGTCACGATCTTCGCCACCCGCGCCGTCGCCGGAGCGCTCGGCGAAGCCGCCGCGTTCGAGGCCGGCGCTGCGGTCGTGCTGGAGGTGCGAGCGCGGCTGCAGGCGCACCTGGCGGCGCTCGGCCCGGCTTGGCTGAGGGCGCAACGCAGCGGGGACCTCGCCACCACCGCGGTCGACGGCGTTGAGGCGTTGCACCGCTACTTCGCCGCCTACCTGCCGCAGGCGGCCCTCTCCGCCGCCGTGCCGTTGGCGATCCTCGTCGCGGTGCTGCGCCTCGACTGGGTGTCCGCGCTCATCATGGCCCTGTCGGCGCCTCTGATCCCGCTGTTCATGGTGCTGATCGGCCGGGGGACGGAGAGCCTGAACCAGCGGCAATGGCGCAAGCTGGCGCGGCTCGGCGCGCACGTCTTCGACGCCATCGAGGGCCTCACCACCCTCAAGCTCTTCGGCGCTGGAAGACGCGAGGTCGCACTGGTGGCCGCGGTCTCGGAGGACTACCGCCTGAGCACGATGGCGGTGCTGCGCGTCGCCTTTCTCTCCTCGCTGGCGCTCGAGTTCGTCGCCACGCTGAGCATCGCGATGGTGGCCGTCTACGTCGGCTTCCGCCTCCACGCCCACCGGCTCGACCTCCTGCCCGGCCTCTTCGCCCTGCTGCTGGCGCCCGAGTTCTACCGGCCGCTGCGCGCGATGGGGGCGCAGTACCACGCGCGGATGGAGGCGATCGGCGCCTCCGAGGCCGTCGTGGCGCTGCTGCGGACGCCCGTGGCCGGCGTTCGCGGCGCTCGCGCCTTGCCCGCAGCGCCCGTCGCCACCGTGCGCTTCGAGGGCGTCAGGTTCGCTTACGACGCCGGTCCGGCGCTGGACGGGATCGACTTCGCCGTCCGGCGCGGCGAACGCGTCGCCCTCGTCGGCCCGTCCGGGTCCGGCAAGAGCACGATCGCCCAGCTGCTGCTCGGCTTCCTCGCGCCCGGCGCGGGCCGCATCCTCATCGACGGCGTCGACTTGCGCGACATCGGGCAGGACGACTGGCTGGCGCGGGTCGCGTGGCTGCCGCAATCGCCGACCCTGTTCCACGGCACCGTGGGCGACAACATCCGCCTCGCCCGCGCCGACGCGGAGCCGGGGGCGGTGGCTCGCGCGGTGGAGGCGGCCGGCGCGGGCGCCTTCATCGCCGGCCTGCCGCAGGGCCTCCGCACCGTGCTGGGCGAGCGCGGCCAGGGCGTGTCAGGCGGCGAGGCGCAACGCATCGCCCTCGCGCGACTGTTCCTCAAGCAGGCGGAGGTGATGGTGATCGACGAGGCGACCGCCGGCCTCGACTCGGCGACGGCGGCGCTGGTCACCACCTCGATCGAGCGCCTCGCCCCGCGCTGCGCCACGCTGGTCATCGCCCACAGGCTGGAGACCGTGCGCGGCGCCGACCGCATCCTCGTGCTGGAGGCGGGGCGCATCGTCGAGCAGGGCCGCCACGAGGCGCTGCTCGCGCGCGGCGGCTCCTACGCCCGCCTGGTCGAGACCGGGCTGGGGCTGGCGGCATGAGCGACACCCTGCGCCTGCTGCGGCTGTTCCGCCCCCAGGCCTCCTGGATGCTCGCGGGCGTCGCCGCGAGCACCACCGTGGTGCTCGCCAACGTCGGCCTGCTCGCGCTGTCTGGCTGGTTCATCGCCGCGATGGCGCTCGCCGGCCTCGGCCGCATGCCGGTCGAGGCCTTCGCCCCCGCGGCCGCGATCCGCGCCCTGGCGATCCTGCGCACCGGCGGCCGCTACGGCGAGCGCCTCGTCACCCACGAGGCGACCTTGCGGCTGCGCGCCCGGCTGCGGACGTGGGTGTTCGCGCGGCTCGAGCCGCTCGCCCCCGCCGCGCTGCGGCCCTACCGCGGCGGCGACCTCCTGAGCCGCCTGCGCGCCGACGTCGATGGCCTCGACACCTTCTACCTGCGCATCGTCGCACCCGTCGTCGCGGCCGCGCTCGGCACCGCGGCGATGCTGGCGTTCCTGCATCACTATGTGCGATCTGTCGCGCTCGTCGACGCCCTGGCGCTGACCGCCGCCGGGATCGGTCTGCCGCTGGCGGCGCAGCGCCTCGGGCGCGGTCCGGGCGAACGCGTGGTGGCGCTCCGCTCGGACCTGCGCGCCGCGGTCTCCGACACGGCGCGAAGCCTCGGCGAGTTGCTGGTCTACGGCGCCCAGGAGCGGCAGGACACGCTGATGTCCGGGCTCGGCCGCGCCATCGTCACGCAGCGGCGGCGGCAGGCCTGGATCGACGGCGCGGCGGCGGCGCTGTCCGGCTTCGTCGCCAACGGTGCGATGTGGGCCGCGCTGGTGCTGCTGGTACCGCTCGTCCAAGCCCGCGCTCTCCCGGCGCCCGACCTCCCGATGATCGCCCTCCTCGTGCTCGCCGGCTTCGAGGCCGTCGCGCCGCTGCCGCTCGCCTTCCAGGGCCTCGGCGAGACGCTGGCCGCCGCGCGCCGGATCTTCGCCATCGTCGACGCCGAGCCGGCGGTGCTCGACCCGCCGGGCGAGCCGTGTGCGCCCGAGCGTTTCGACCTGCGCGTCGAGGGCCTGCGGATGCGCTACTCGGCTGACGCGCCCTGGGCGATCGACGGCCTCGACCTCCACATCCCGCAGGGCGGCGCGGTCGGCCTCGTCGGCGAGAGCGGATCGGGCAAGACGAGCCTCGTCAACGTCCTCCTGCGCTTCTTCGAACATCAAGAGGGCCGGATCGAGGTCGGCGGCGTACCCCTCCGACGCCTGCAGGGCGACACGATGCGCGGGCTATGCGCCGTCGTCGCGCAACGGACCCATGTGTTCAACGCGAGCATCCGCGACAACCTGTTGCTGGCCCGCCCGGAGGCGAACGATCGAGAGCTGCTCGCCGCGCTCGCTTCGGCCGATCTGCTCGAGGAGGTACGGGCGATGCCGAACGGTCTCGACACAGTCGTCGGCGAAATGGGGTCCCGCCTCTCCGGCGGACAGGCGCGGCGCCTCACGATCGCCCGCGCCTTTCTGAAGAACGCGCCCATCCTGCTCCTCGACGAGCCGACCGAGGGCCTCGACGCCGCTTCCGAGACGCGGGTCCTGCAAGCTCTCGAACAGCTGATGGTCGGGCGGACCACCGTCCTCATCAGCCATCGCCGCGAAGTCATGGCGCAGATGTTGGCGATCGAGATGATCGCGACCGTGTATCCGCCAAGGATGCACGCGTAAGAACGAAAGTCCCGGAACACGCTGCCCAACACGACCTGGGCGGCCATGACGGCCGTGAAGCTCGCCAGCAGCATGGTGCGGTCCTGCGGGAACGTCGCGGTGAGGCCGACGGCGAAGATGACGCCGACGACCGTCGCCGCGGAGCGATAGGCGGCTTTGGACAGCGCCATGCCCTGTTGCGGCTGGGCGAGGATGATCACGCAGACCCCGGCGCTCGATGCGCCGTCGAGCTCGAGGAAGAACGCCGCGTAATAGGCGATCGCCAGGGCGATCCAGGTGCGGAACGCGAACCACGCCTTACCCGGCGCGATCACGGGCTTGCGACGGGTGCCGCGAGCGGTCGATCCATGGGACGGCACCGCCGGCTCACTCGTCGGCCGCCCGCGCGACGATGGGACCGGGCCGAACCGCGATCTTCACCCTCCGAGGCTTCTCCGGAGCGGTCCGCGGATCGGGCGGGTGCCGTGCCGGCCGCGGCGCCCCCGCGCGCCCGACACCGCTCGCCGAAGCCGACGAAACCGAGCTTGTGGAGAGCGTTCGCCATGCCAGTCACCCTCGATCCTCCGCTTCTGCGAGGAGTAGGGGCTCGTCGGACGGGTTGACAGACGTGTCGTGATCCTATGAGGGCGACTCCCATCATTGCCACCCACGCCGCAGCTCGACCGAAGGATCGATGCCGGGCGAACGCTTCCTGGCTGCCAACAGCGATCGAGCACGGCTCAGAGGAGGTCGGGGACCGATGGGTCGATCTTCGCGACGATGACCGTCGGCTCAGATCTGCCAAGGGCTTTCCGGAACTGCTCACGGACGGCGCCGGTCGTCGACACGTCCGCGGCGGCGCAGCCGTAGCCGCGTGCGATGGATGCGATGTCTAGGCCGGGCACGTCGAGCCCCGGGACGCCAAGCGTATCCTCGAGTTTGGCGAAGCTCTTGAGGATCGCGTACTCGCCGTTGCTCGGTACCACGAAGACGATCGGCAGCGCGTGCTGCGCCGCCGTCCACAACGCCTGCGGCGCGTACTGGAAGGCCCCGTCGCCGACGACGGCGACGACCGGGCGCCCTCGGCCGGCATGACGCTCGGCAAGTGCGATGCCCACGGCGGCGGGAAGGCCGTAGCCTAGGCCGCCGCTGGCGAAGGTGTAGTAGGAATCCGGCCGCGTCGCCGGCCAGCGGCGCTTCAGCGCCTTCATGTTCGAGAGCGACTCCTGCATCAGAACGGCGTCCGCCGGCCTTTCCATGGCGAGCGCGTGGAAGAGCTCGTCCGCGGTCATCGCCGCCGCCGCCGCCGGCTCGTCCGGCGTCGGGCGGGGCGGCGGCGGCGTCCGGGTCGATGGACCGACCATGGAAAGAAGGGCGGTCAGGGCGAGGGCAGGATCGGCGAGGACGCTGTCGCCGACCGGCGCCCGCGCCGCCTCGGCCGCATCGTCGGTCACCTGGAACAGGCTGGTGCCGTCGGGCAGATAGGCTCCGGGGACGTGGGGATAGTACCGAAACACCGGGGCGCCGAGCACCACGACGAGGTCGTGTCCTCCGAGCTTCTCGCACAGCGGGCCGATCGCCGGCGGAAGCTCGCCCTGGAACAGGGCATGGTCTTCGGGAAAGCTCGCGGCCTCCGCCTCGGGGGCGGTGAACACGGCGCAGCGCAGGCGCTCGGCGAGCGCTACCGCGTCCGCCCAACCCGAGCCGCGCGCCACGCCGGCGCCGAGGACGAGCGCGGGGTTGCGCGCGCCGTCGAGCGCCGCGGCCACTCCGGCGAGGGCGTCGGGCGAGGCTTGAAGCCGTGCGTGGATGGTCCGGGGCGGCGTCGCCATGCCGGCTGGCTTGTCCCAATCGTCCATCGGCAGCGACAGGAAGGTCGGGCCGGTCGGAGACTGCGCCGACATCGCGTGGCTGCGCATCAGGGCGGCGGGGGCATCCTGCGGGCGGGCGGTTTCGAGGGCCGATTTCACGTAGGGCCGCACGAGCACGGTCGCGTCGAGGTTCGTCAGCAGCGGCTCCAGCAGCAGCATTTCGCGGGTCTGCTGGCCGGCGGTGACGACGAGCGGCGCCTTGTTGTGCCAAGCCGTCGCCAGCGCCCCCATGGCGTTGCCGACGCCCGCGGCCGTATGCAGATTGACCAGGACCGGGCGGCGCATCGCCCTCGCGTACCCGTCCGCCATGCCGACGACCGTGCCCTCGTGGAGGCCGAGGATGTAAGTGAAATCCGAAGGCCAGTTCTTGAGGAAAGGCTGTTCCGTCGATCCCGGGTTGCCGAAGACGGTCGTGAGGCCGAGGGCGCGCATCAGGTCGCGCGTGGCGTCGAGGACTGTGGGCGAAGGGATCATCGCGTTACGTTCCTGTCTTGTAGGGAGAGGGCGGGCAATGGACGGTAATGCCGCGAAGGCGCTCACGACTCCGCACTCCAGGTGGGCTGGCGCGACCGAGATCCTCGTCGCGATGTTATCGAGCTTGGCAATAGCTGAGATGCCGAGCTTCGACGAACGCGTGAAAGCCGCGCCGGCGGCATCCGCCGTCGCGACGCACGTCATCCGGGAGTCGCCGGATCGGCGAGCCAACGCCCCTTCGATGACATCGTAAAGCATGTCGCCGACCCTCGGGGTCGATCGGGACGTTGCCGCCGGAAGGGCTGGCGATGCCCATCGCTTAGCCGGCCTTCTCGCCGACGTGCCAGAAGTCTATCGACTCGCTCGATCACAGGCCGGTTCGCCGATCGATCGATCGCTCGCGACGCGTCGGCATAGGTAACGACGAGGATCTCACCTTTCGACACGACTACGGTCTTCCCGCTGTGATCGGGAGGGCTGGATGGGTCGTTCGAATGAATGTTCTGATCGTTCGCAGCTCTGTATCCTGTCCGAGCGTCTGGAAGACCGGGTTCACGAGGATCATCCGATCCACTTCATCGAAACCTTGTCGGCATTCTGGATCTTGGAACGCTCGACTTCGCTGGCGCGATGCTCGCCACGACAGATTAAGTCGCGCGACTCTTCGCGGTCGCAAGGCCCATCGCGCATGCAACGGACGGCGGAACGCCGACGAGGGCCGTGGCTCTTGGTGAGAGCACGGAGGATCTCTTGTCACGGATACCCGCCATCGTTTGGAGGCGGCTGCGGAAAGGAGCAACGAGCGGTCGACCCGCATCGCGCGCGAGGGCCGCTCGCTGGTCTTCCTGCCTCAGAAGTTGTGTCGAAGGGCGTGGCAGGCGCTCTGCTTGCTCTTGCAGTGCTTGCGCACTTGCTCGAGCGGCACGGCCGCGCCTGCATCAGCCTTCTTGACCGATCTGTCGACGTTCGTGATGGCCGCAGCCGGAACTATCGGCAGCCAAGCGCAAGCTGCGACGAACACGATGGCAACGCTTTTCTTCATTGCTTTTGCCTCTTTCTTGATAGCGCACCCTGCCGGTGCATGCCCTCGCTGGGACGCCGATGACGCCAGTTGCCTCCACGCCTTTTCGAAAGCGTGGATCGCGGCAAGTCACAGCCGCACGCCGATGCGATACTATGGCGTGCGCAGGTCAGGCAGACGTCTTCCGGTCCTATGAGGGCGCATCATAGGTTCCAGTCTCACCGCGAAAGCGGTGCCGACGGTCTCTCCCGATTGGTGGCCTCGTTGGACCGAGCCGGCGGGTGAACCAGCACGAGAAGCGCGATTGCTGCCATCGCGGCAGCGCTGGCGCAAAGCGGCGCTGGCGCAGACAGGAGAGGCGATCCTCGCATGGTGGCGAGAGGCTTGGTGCGCCGAGCTGGCGTCGGCGGCGCGGGTTGCGGCTGAGACGCGATCCAGAAGCTGGATCCGGCATCGCGCGAAGGTAAGCGCTCGCTGACGCTTGCTTTTACCCACATCTGTCGTGGCGGTGGAGGTGTAGCGCGTTTGCGACCGATCGTGATTCGTTGCGGGGCACCGTTGCCCCCCTTCAGCGAGGTGCCCCGTGGACGCGTCATCACGACCGTGGTGGGAACAGGAACTCACCGGCTGCGCCTTCGAGGATGCCCGTCTCGGTCACCGCCTGCGCCATCTCATCGGGCGCATGGATCGCAGCCTCGGTTCAAGCCTGCGCTTCGCCTGTGAGGACTGGGCCAACACAAAGGCCGCCTACCGCTTCTTTGACAACGAGCGCGTCAGCGAGGAGCAGATCCTGGCCGGCCACCTTGAAGCCACCCGCGACCGCGGCACGGCGAGCGAGGGTCCCATCCTGGTGCTCCAGGACACAACCGAGTTCTCCTTCCAACGCCGCAACGGCAGCGACGTCGGGGCCACCCGCGTGGTGAACAGCGGCCGCGACAAGGCCGGCCGGCTGCGTACCCACACCGTCTGCGGCCTGCTGATGCATGCCTCGCTCGCCGTCACCACGGACGGCCTGCCGCTGGGGCTGGCGGCGGTGAAGTTCTTGTCGCGGCAGGCGTTCAAAGGCACCAACGCGCTCAAGCGCCACATCAACCCGACCCGGGTGCCGATCGAGCAGAAGGAAAGCGTGCGCTGGCTGGACAACCTGCGGCAGTCCACGGCGCTGTTCAATGACCCCGAGCGCTGCGTTCACATCGGTGATCGGGAAAGCGACATCTACGAGCTGTTCTGCCTGGCGCAGGACCTCGGTACCCACCTCGTTGTCCGCAACTGCGTCGACCGGCTGAAGGCCACCACGCTCGCCGCGTTCGCGTGGTCTCTTTCCCAACGATCGAGCGCGGGTGAGCCGGTTGACCAGGGTGTTCACAGATCGCTCTACGGCACGAACGTCCGCTCGCAATTCACACAACCCCGAGCGAGCGCAATCCTGCGTCGCCCGGGAACGCTGGGTCGGTCCTGACGCGGACCAACGCCTCCTAGCGGACATCCGCTTCCAGCACGTCGGGCCCCGCCGCTGGATCGGCATCAAGGAAGCCCGCGAGCACGCAAGGCATCCTGCCTCAGCTCAGCAGCTTGTCGATCGTGATCGGCAACTCGCGGACGCGCCTGCCGGTGGCATGAAAGACGGCGTTGCCGATCGCCGCCGCCGTGCCCACGATGCCGATCTCGCCCAAGCCTTTGATCCCGAGTGGGTTGGCCTTGTCCTCCTCGTCCACGAAGATCACCTCGATGTCGTAGATGTCGGCGTGAACCGGCACGTGGTACTCGCCGAGGTTGCGGTTCATGAAGCGGCCGAGGCGGTGGTCAAGCATCGACTCCTCCTCCAGCGCCGAGCCGATCCCCATCACGATGCCGCCGAGGATCTGGCTGCGCGCGGTCTTCGGGTTGAGGATCTTGCCCGCCGCGATCGCCGACACCACGCGGGTGAGGCGCACCTGGCCGAGTTCCTCGTCGACCCGCACCTCGGCGAAGACCGCGGAATGCGTGTAGGCCTCGTATTGCTTCTGGAAGTCCTTGTCCGGCGCGGCGGAGCCGATCGCCTCCAGCCTGTCGACGCCGGCCGCCCGCATCGCCTCGACGAGCGACACGCTGCGCGACGGGTCGCCGGCCACGCGGACGTGCCCGTCCGCGAACTCGACGCGTCCGAAGTCCACGTTGGCGAGCGGCGAGTTCTCCATGCCCCGCGCCAAGCCGAAGACCTGGGCGGCGACGTCGCGGCAGGCCTTGACCACGGCGGTGCCCGACGAGGCCGCCGTCCACGAGCCGCCGGACACCGGCGCCTCCGGCAGCCGCGTGTCGCCGAGCTTGGTCGTGACATGCTCCATCGGTAGGCCGAGGGCGTCGGCGGCGAGTTGCGTCAGGATGGTGTAGGTGCCGGTGCCGATGTCGCCGGCGGTGTTGCCGACCTCCAGCCGCCCGTCGGCCGTCAGGATGGCTTGGGCCTTGGTCGACATGATCATCGACTCCCACACGCCCGTGGCCATGCCCCAGCCGACCAGCTCGCGACCCTCGCGCGTCGAGCGCGGCTCCGGATTGCGCTTCGACCAGCCGAAGCGCGCGGCGCCCTGCGCGTAGCACTCCCGCAGCGCCTTGGAGCCGAACGGCTTGTTGCCCGCCGTGGCGTCGCGCTCCGAGTAGTTCCTCAGGCGGAGTTCGACCGGATCGACGCCCGTGGCGTGGGCCAGATCGTCCATCGCCGTCTCGATGGCGAACACGCCGGTGAGCGCGCCTGGCGCGCGCATGTCGCCGGGCGTCGCAGTGTCGAGCTTGGCCAGGGCGTAGGTGAGCGCGACGTTGTCGCAGCGGTAGAGCACGCCCGACCAGTTCACGAGGACCTCCTGGTAGTCCTCGTAATGCGAGGTGCCCTGCACGGCGTGGTGCTTGATGACCTGGAGCGTACCGTCCGGACCGGCGCCGAGGTCGACCTTTTGCAGCGCCTCCGGCCGGTAATTGAAGGACCACGTCTGGTCGCGGGTGAGCACCACCCGCACCGAGCGCTGGAGGTCGCGCGCGGCGAGCATCGTCAGGAACAGCTGGTACTGCGG
>CALMGA010000185.1:0-3546 GCA_937863205.1 uncultured Beijerinckiaceae bacterium
GCTCAGCGGGCGCAGCGTCACCCGCGCCGCTGGCGCGGTCGAGATCGGCCAGTCCGCGATGAGCAGCGCCTTCGCCCGGCTGCGCCGGCTGCTGGGCTACGAGCTGCTGACTCGCGCCCCGGACGGCATCGGCTTGTCCCGCGCGCGATAAATTCCCTCGATCCGGTGCGCGCCGCGCTGCGGCAGGCTCAGGGCATCCTCCTCCGCGAGGACAGCTTCGATCCCGCCAGCGTCGAGCGGGCGTTCACGATCGCCCTTCCCGGCAGCGTCGAGGCGCAAGTGATGCCGCGCCTGCTGGCGCTGCTGCGGTGCGAGGCGCCCGGCGTGCGACTGCCTCTGCGCATGCTCGACGACGCCACGGTGCTGGACGAGCTCGATGCCGACTCCTGGACGTCGCCGTCGGCATCATCACGACGAGCTAGAGCATCGGATGCTTATTTAGCCGCATAGCCTGCGGCTGCGGGGTAGTTCCAGCACTCCTGCGGGCTGAACAGGCCGCAGATGCTGCCAATGGCGCGCCACAGGGCGTCGAAGGTTGACGTCGATCTGCATCGTAAGCACTCGATGTATGGTGGCATCGGCATCCAAAGCACCACGCCGGATTACAGCCAATGCGCCCGAAGCATAGCCGCTTCGTGTCCGACGCGCTCCGCGCCACCGCAATCATCGACGATCAGCTGCCTCAGTCTTCGCGACGGAGGACACCGCGTCACCGGCAGAAACCTTGGCAATCTCGGCGACTTTGTTTCCAATATCCGACACGGCATCGGTTGCTGCGTCGAGCGTGAGCCCTTGCGCGCGTGCTTCTTCTGCCGCTCTCGAATAGGCGCCGCTGATTCCCTCTCGAACGGAGCTCCTCAACCCATCAAGCGTACCTCCCATGACCTCCTCGGCCGCAAGGCTCGGCAGAGCGGCGGCGACACCCGCCCCGACGGCCAACCCCAGCGCGCCAAGCACCAGCGGCTGGCGATCGAGCAGGTCGGCGAAACCGTCACGCAACGTGATGACGAAATCGACGGCGCCATCGCTGGCTTGGCTGCTCATCCTGCTCGCGGTCGACTTCGCGCTGGCTGCGACATCGCCAGCACTGCGGCCCGCAGCATCGAGGCCGCCCTTGACTGATCCCGTGAGGCCCGAGCCGGTCGACATGGCTGGGGGGACCTCGCTCGACCGCTGTTTCGCCGTCTCTTCCAACCCGGACGCGGTCTCGGCCACGGCGTCGAGCGCAGCAGACACCGTATCCGAGGCGCTCGCCGCGCGCGAAGTCACGCCGTCCACGACCCGGTGACCGCCAGCACCCAGGCTCGCCGCTGCCGTGCCGCCGAGGTCGCGCATCCGACGCAACCCCGTCGTCGCGTTGCCTCCGATGACCATCCACATGAGGCCCATGCCAATCAGTGCCGTCGAGACGGGGTTATCCCGTGCGGCGTCCACAAGATCACGCGCGTAGCTTGTCGGAGCAGCAAGCCTGTTAGCATTGCTTGTCATGACAGATGTCCCTTGGCTGCGCTGGCGTCGCGCTGGAGCTGACCGAGGGTCCGCTGCGGGCTTAGCGTGTTGGCACGGAGCCGACCGAGCCCCACCCATGCGAGAATGCCGGCCACGATCAGGCCCAGCACGGCCGCGAGGAAGTACGAGAGCGGGTCGGAGAGGCCCGCCTCTATCAGCAACGCCGCGAGCGTCAGGAGAAACAGCACGAGGGCTGCGATCACCACGAGAACGGCGCCGATCACCAGGCCGATGCCGACGGCGGCGCCGGTCGCCTTTGCCGACAGTTCCGCCTGCGCAAGGTTGATCTCGCTGCGCACCAGCGTCGACATCTGCCTGAACGCATCGGACAGGAGGCTGGAGACGGGGCGATCGTTTCGGAAAGATGTCGTCACCGGCCGAGCCTCGTTCCGCTGCTTGTCGGGGCGTCGCCGGGAGCAGCCGGCGCGCCGACGGGAACGAGCGACGTCCCTCTGCTCTGAGGCGCGGCAGGGCTCGCCGAGCCACCTTCCCCATTTGTGGCGGTCGGTGCCTTGAGTAAACGCATAACCGCGAAGCCGCCAAGCACGGTGGCACCGAGGAAAGCCGCCGGCTGCCGCCGGGCGAAGCTTTGCACGTCGCCGAGAAGTTGCCGGACATCCCGCCGCTGAACGGAGTCGGCCATCGTCTCGATCTCATCGGCCGCACGCCGGATGTAGGTGGCGGCCGGCGGGATCTCTCCTTCGAGTTCGTCCGCCGCACGTCGGATCGCACCGGCGATGCTCTTGACCCGCTCGGACCCTGCCGCCTTCCGGTCCTCCAGCGCATCGTTCACCTTACCGGTGGCATCCGACGCTTTGCTCCTGGCCTCGTCTTTGGCAGTTTCGAGCAGATCGGCCGCCTTGTCGCCCGCATCATGCGTCGCCGACGTCGCCTTCGCCCCGGCGCCCTTCAAGATTTTGGCGGCATCGCCCGCTCGGTCCTTGAGCCGGTCTGCGGTGTCCTCCGCGATTGATGTTCGACCGGCTGCTACCGGGCCGTCCTTGCCATTGCTCATGAGTCATTCACCTGCATTACGAGTTCGCGCTGCCGTCCTTCGACGGTCCGGCGTCGTGCTGGCCGATCGCGGCGTCCACGACCGCGCTCAGCCGCTTGCCGAGATCGGAGGCTGCGCTTTCCGCACCCTCCGAGCTTAACCCCTGCTGTTTCGCCCGGCCGACCGCGCTGTCGTAGACGTTGCCGGCCACGGCGCTCGCCGTCTCGTAGCCCTCGTCGACGAGGTCGGACGCCTTCTGCTTCAGATCGGGGGCAACCTTGTCGAGCAGCCGGCCCTCGGTTTCCGTCGCCGGCACGATCGCTGCGAGAAGTGCGCCGAGTGCCAGCCCGGCGCCGGCCACCAGAAGCGGCTTGTCGTGGAACAGGTCCACCGCGCGCGACTGCGTCTGCGCGACCTTGCTGCCGGCATAGTCCCGCGCATCGGCCAAGCGGTCCGACCCGCTCCGGAGGAGGGTCGAGCCTTTTCCGGCAAGATCGGATACGGTCTCGTGGCCGGCACCCACCATGTCGCTCACCCGCGCAGCGGTGGCGTCCGCCGCGCCACGAACCGTGGCCTGTGCCGCTTCGAGCCCGGTGGCGGACGTTTGACCGAGCCCGCTGCCGGCCGCCTTGGCGCTGTTCCAGGCGCTGCCCAGGTGGTCGGTGGAGTGACGCCCCGCCTGGGCCAGATAGTCGGACGCCTCGCTCGCGGCGCCGGCGATGGCATTCCTGGCTGCAGGGCGGGCCAGGGCGGCCCCCGCCCCGATCAGCAGCAGCGGCACGGGAATGCGCCGTCCCGCCTTCCACAGCGGGTAGGTCAAACCGGCCCCGATCGCGAAGGTACGGAGCGGGTGGGCGCGAGCGCGGTCCCGTAACTCGCCTCCGATGTAGCCGAACGACGCCTTGCGTCGCATCGCTTTGACTTCGCCGAACACGGAGGCGCGAAGCGCGTCGACGGTGTCAACGAGAACGGCCCGGTTCTGCTCGACGTCGTGCTCGAGGTGGTCGAGCGATTTCTTGGATGTCATGAACTGACCTGCAGCA
>CALMGA010000185.1:3556-4390 GCA_937863205.1 uncultured Beijerinckiaceae bacterium
GCACGAGATGATGGAAATCGGTTCGGAGCAAACGCGAGGAAGCGAGACGGCAGGCTCAACGCCATCGCGAGGCGGACGAACCTGGGACACCCGCCCTCAACGGGCCGGCGGCCGATGCGTGCCATGGGAGACACCGCGATCGGCATCCAGGTGGCCTCGCATCACGCCTCACGGGATAGGCCCGCAAGCGCGCCCGCATGATGGAGCCGAGCGGCCGATGCCCCGCAAGGCTGTGCGACACACAGAAGGACAGGTCGTCGACATAAGCCCGCCGCGCCGGGCTGAAGGCGTCCTGCCGCGGCAGACGCAGCCGCGCCACCGTGGGATAGGAGTTGCCGTTCTCCGGCCATTCGGCGCTGGCATCCTCGACCGGCATGGTATCGCGATCGGTGCGGAGCTGCACCCGAACCTCGAGTTCGGCATCGTGCTCGCGGAGATCGCCGACTGTCGCGGTCCGCAGCGCGTCGGGGTCGTCGTGGTCGATCGCCGTCTCGACGAACGCCTGCTGAGCGGGCGCAACAGGCGCCACGGCAAGCTTGGCGATGTAGTCGCCGTAGCGGATCGGCGTTTGTGTGAAGTGCGCCTCTGCCATCAGATGGACCCGGCTGTGGCCGAAGGAGTCCAGGGTCGCGCCGCAGGCGCCGACGTGGTGCAGCGCTGTGTTGCCGGCCGGCGACAGCGTCGAGACCGCCGCCTTGAGCGCGTTGGGGATCTGCGGCGCGTGCTCCAGCGAGCGGTGGTTCAGGAGAAATCGGGCGGCCGTGCCGGCGGCGAAGCGGTTGCCGGAGTCGAGCACGAAGTCCTGCATCGCCTCTGTGTGGCCGGGGATCTTCT
>CALMGA010000185.1:4400-6853 GCA_937863205.1 uncultured Beijerinckiaceae bacterium
GTGCGCCTTGGCATGCGAAGCCCGAATGGCTTCGCCGAACTCCGCACGGGTGCGCTCGTGCGAGCGCTGGGTGGGGGCGAGGATCGTGTCAATCGTCCGGCATTCGTCGGCCGGCACCTGCTCGGTCTCGTCGCTGTAGCGCACGAAACCCACGGAAGAGTCGATGGGATGGCGTGCTGGGACCGGCGTGTAATCGGCTGCCTCTCGTCCGCATGAGCGATGCGCGTGGACCGCGTCGAGCGCCACCACCGGGGCGGCCGCCGCCGTCGCCAGCATGGTGCGTTGTCGCTGGGGATTGTCGGCGCTCATGCATCCCCGCAACAACAGGGCGTCGAGGACATCGCCCGCAACCCGTGGCCACAGCCATGCCTGCGGATCTTCGACAGCCAGGATGATCGCGCCCGAAGCGATTTCACGGACTCCGAACAGTTGCAGCAGCCGTTCGCGCCCCTCCAACCCGATCGCACGCGATACGGCGCGGAGCGCCAAGAGCGCCGCGACGCCGAGACCGAACCACGCCAAACCTCGCGCGACATCGCGAGATGTCATGCCCATTCTCGGCACCTGTGTAATGACCGGACATTGCCATGCGACGGGGCTCCAACATGGGGGCGGATCACAGGTTCCTCGATCGCCGCGTCAGGGTACGACAGATTACCCGGGCGAAGTGTTTGCAAGACATAGGGGCTTGAAGTTCCAGTATGAACCTCCTGATCTCAGGGTCCCTGCGTGTGGATCGGCGCCGGGGTTCGACGCCGATCCGCATCGTAAGCACTTGATGTATGGTGGCATTGGCATACAAAGCACCACGCCGGATCACACCAATCGGAACCAAGCAGCTTCAGGCTCGCTTCGCCCGTCGCTGCAGGCTTCCACTGCAGACCAGGCAACAGGAGTGACCATGAGCAGCACGAAGTCGGTTACGGACCTCTACCTGACCGGGCTGCGCAACCAGCACGCGGTCGAAACCCAGGCAATCGGCACCCTTCAGAATGAGATGCCGCGCATGAAGACTTATCCGGCGCTTCACGCGAGAATGGAGCAGGACAAGGAGCAGTCGACACGACAGGCCGCCCGCCTCGACGAACTCCTCGGTAGGCATGGCACAAGCAAAGCGTTGGCGAAGGAAGCCGTGGCGGGCACGGTCGCAACGGTGGCGGGCTTCATCCACGCGCCGTCCGGGGACGACATGCTGAAGAACGTGCTCGCGGCGATTGGCTTCAAAGCCTACGAGATTGCCTCCTACAAGGTTCTTCTCACCTTGGCTGATGCGGCCGCAGCCGGGGAAGACAAGGCGGTGCTGGAGCAGTCGATGAAGGAAGAGCAGGAGATGGGCGATTGGCTCGGAGGTCATCTTCCCGAGTTCGTGCAGGCCTACCTGCGGCAGCAGGCGGGTTGACGGCCATCTTGTGACAGCACCAGCAAGCGGGACCCTGGGAAAGGCGGCGGCCGGGTAGCTCGAAGTCAACCGCGTCAGCTACGACGACGAGCTGCGCGAGATCGAGGTGATCACGCAGGACGCCTTCGAGATCCAGCTGGGTCATGCCTGGCCCGGACTGGATGGACGATCGAGGGCATGTACACGTCGGCGTGCCGCTGTCTCCGCCGCCGCTCCTCCTGCTCAACGGCGAGCCGGGGCCGTCGATCGGCGGCGGGCAGCTGGCGATTGCGTCGGGCGCCATCGTGCCGAGGTGGCGCTCCTTGCAGGTGTCGAACCGTGCGTTCGAGGATGCGGCACGAGGCGAGGGGGATGAGCGCCGCAGGCGCTTCCACGCCTTGCGCCGCGAGTTCTGGGGCAGGACCTTCCCGTTCGCCGGCGGCGGGAAGAGTGACCTCGTCGGCATCGACGTGACCGACGCGCGCCAGCTCCTGCTGAGCGGCGAGACGGCCGATGAGCCGGGCTTCTTCCTCGGGCAGGATTTGGTCGGGCACCTCGATCAGCAGGCCCGCCTCGGCTTCATCGGCCTGGACCTGTCGTCCTTGCTGCCGTTCGGCGACGAGATGGTCGGCGCAGCGGCGGTCGTATCGAGCCTGTCGCCCTTTGAGGATGCCGGGCGTCGCGACGGCCTGCTGACGCCGAGCGGCGTCGTCGTGGACGCGGACGGCGTCGCCGGGCGGCGCCGGCGCGCTTGGCTCGGCTCATGATGCCCCGCCGATGCGGGGTGTCCCGCCCTGACGCCGGCAACGGCTCGATGCAAGGCCTGGGTATCCCGCACCGGCTCCTGGCCGAGCGGGGTTCGCGGCGCTGCCGTACTTCCGGCGCCGCGGGCCGGCGGAGCAGAACCCCTGCGTGCTGCGCGCTGGTCGGCCATCCCCCTCGAACGCGCTCGATGACGTGCGCCGGTCTGCGCTTCGCCGAGTTCGGGGACAGAACGGTCCCGTTCGGGCGCGAGGATTGCGTATGCGACCTCTTCACCGTCGGGCCAGCGGACGCCTGCCTGTTCGTCGGCTGT
>CALMGA010000185.1:6863-7258 GCA_937863205.1 uncultured Beijerinckiaceae bacterium
GACCCTTATGGCTCACGTCTCTTGAGCCCCACGCCAGCGCTTTCTCCTTGCCGCTCTCGATCGCCGACACACATCCCGGCAACTTCGCTGCAGTCGAAGCAACATCGATCAATTTAAGGCGCTACCGCGGCGCCCGCGGCCGCGACTGGCTGACGGTGAAGGGCCGGGGACGCGAGGAGTTCATCGTGCTCGGCTGGACGCCGCCGGAGGGCAGCCGCAGCGGCCTCGGCGCGCTTAAACTCGGCGTCCGCGATGGGGACGGCCGGCTGCACTACGTCGGTGGCGTCGGCACCGGCCTCACCGAAGCCGAGCTGCGGGCGCTGTGCCGCAAGCCGTCGCCGCTGGCGAGCACCCCGCCCACCGACCTGTGACTCGCCGGCGACCCACTGGATTTG
>CALMGA010000186.1:0-717 GCA_937863205.1 uncultured Beijerinckiaceae bacterium
CGATGTAGATCGCTTCATCCGTGGCGCGGGAAACCTGCAGGTGCTTGCCGCCGGTGATCGGCGGCACCTGCGCGCCGTTGCCGTACCTTTCCATGACCTTCGACCAGTCGAGTGGCATGGTCCCGCTCCTAGACGGCGACAAGGTGCGGCTTGCGCTGGGGCGGCTTGGCGGCGCCGCGCAGCGTCTCATAGGGAACGGCGACCCATCCCGACCCGCCGTTCAGGCTGGCGCCGGCCATGCCGTCGAGCCGCGTCGACGGCTCGCTCAGCACGACGCCGCGGTCGAGCAGCATGGAATGGTCGAGCACCCGATCGTCCGCGGGCAAGGCGTCGTAGGCATCGCGCGCGGCGTAGAAGGTGTCGAGATCGAGCTTGCCGATGCACGGCAGCACGAACTGCACCGCCGAAGCGCGACCGCCTTCCACGATCTGCGGAGGAACGGAGGGCGAAAAGGCCGCCTCGAGTCTGCCGACCACCGCGTCCGCCTCGGGACCTGCTGCCGCCACCCGCGTCTCGATGTACTCCGGCTTGTAGGTGTCGCGCAGGCCGAGTTGCAGCCCGACCCTCGGACCGATGGCCAGCGGACCCTCCGCATCGCCGAAGGCCAGCATGTGGATCCATTTGGGCCCCCACGGTGTCCGAGCCGCGGAATGCTGGGTGGACGGGGCGGCGACCCAGTTGAGCAGGCGGAGAACCTCCATGAGGTTGGCCCCACCC
>CALMGA010000186.1:727-6991 GCA_937863205.1 uncultured Beijerinckiaceae bacterium
CACCCCTTGCGGACAACAGGTCGGCGATCTCGCGGTCGACCCGAGCGTGGGTCTCACCGAGATCCTTCGTGCTTTGCCAAACAGTTTCCTGCGGGATGACGAGGAAGCCGGCGGTGAAGGGATTGCGGAACAGTTCGCCGCAGGCCTGGACCACGCCGTGGCTCTTGGCCTCGTCGCCAAGACAGTCGAGCTCGTTAAGGCAGGCGTAGAAGGAGCTTCCGCGGCAGCTCGGCAGGTCGCCGCCGCACGGCAGAATGCCGATCCCGACCGTCAGCGCCGCCCGACCGAGTGCGACTGTCGAGAGATGGCGCGCAATGTCCGGCATGATGCCGCTGCCGGCGCCTCCGCCGAGGCCGAAGACGACGCAAACGACTGGCTGGGCATCAGCCGAGAGGACCTTCTCGCTGAAGCGTCGCAGTGCCGACCTGAGAGGCCGCTCGCCATCATAGTAGGCGCGGCCGTAGAGAGCCTTGGCATAAGCCCGCCGCACATGGGCCGGGTCGCCGCCCTGCGGTAACGTGAAGGATTCCGGCAGCCAATTGACCATGCCGCCATCCCCGGCGAGCATCGGATACTCCAGCTGGAGGAAGCTGCCATAGCGCTCCATCGTCGCCGCGAGTTCGCCGGCACTCGGCATGGATAGCTGCACGATCTCGACATCGGCCCGACCGGCCGGCGCGTCGGCAAGGGTGCTGCGCAGGCGGTCGAGATCCTCGCCGCCGACGTCCACGACGACGGCCGAAATCCGCGGTCCTTTCTCCGTCAAACCGCGCACAACGGCGGCGACGACGTCCGCACCGGCCTTACCGAGCCCGACGATGTTGACGGAGAACGGCAGCGACTGATCCTCGGCAACGCGGTGGATCCCGCGCTTCAAGGCGTCGAGCTTGCGCTTTGCGAGCCGTTCTTCTGTTGTCGCCACTAAATGCCTTTCCAACGGCACCGTCGGACCGACGGCACTCGACGTCGCCAAGCCGAGCAAAACGCAAAAGGCCTCCGTTCTGCCCGTGAGATCACGAGACGAACGGAGGCCTTGATGCCTTCGAGCGGGGTGGCTTTGTTGCCTTGGCAGTGAAAGAAGCGTCGAGACCGCTCTTGTCAACAGCTTCCCGGGGATCGCCGATCGATCCGGCGCCTCGGCCGATCGCTGCGCTTCCGGTCAGACATCAGAGCGCGCCGACCGTCTCCCAATGCAAACAAGGCCTGTTTCGGCAGATCGGCACGCCCCATGCACAGCCGGCAGGCAGCGCCGGCGCCTGGGGCAGGCAAAGACAGCTCTCGAATGGGCAGGCTTGCGGAATCTTTCGGCGATGGGTTCACTCTCAACACTTATCTATGTAACTGTCCTAGTAGCAACGAGCGTCAAGATAACGCGGTCGTAGGCTATGGACCGGTACTGACCATCCGGCCCCTCCCTTTCGTTTGAGGCGACCTCTCGTCATCGTACGGAAGCCGCGCGCTGGCAGGCAACCGAGCGTCGACAACGATGATCAAGAACCACGGCGGATCACCGCACTCGAGGAAGCTCGGCGACACCGCTGGCCAGCCGCACCTGAAGCTGGAAGGGATGACGGCGGCCGTCGTCACGTCGCGCGACGAAGCCGGCGACTTCCTCATCCGCGAACTGCAACGCTTGCGCCTCATCACGCACAACATCCTTCCCTCGGCGGAGCCGCTGCCGGCCAATGCCGACATCGTCTATTGCGATTACGCGCCCAACCTGTCGCGTCGCGTGCCCTGGCTGACCGGAGGCGGCCAGGCCGCGCTCGTGGTGATCCTGCCGCAGACCGAAGGGATCGTGGCGGACGCGCTGGCGGCTATGGCGCCGCATGCGGTCCTCGCGCGTCCGTTCACGCCCAACGCCATCCTGGCCAGCCTCGTCGTGGCGCGTTCGCTGAGCCGCTACGAGCAGCGCCTGCGCAACAAGGTCGAACGGCTGGAAGAGAACCTGCGGTCGATGCGCACGGTGGAGCGGGCGAAGACGTTGCTGATGTCGGCACGAGGCTTGAGCGACGAGGAAGCCTACAAGCACATCCGCAGCCAAGCCATGGCGCGCCGCATGGCGGTCAGCGAACTGGCTGCAGCGATCGTCTCCTCGTTCGAGATCCTCGGCGACGCGCCTTGACTCGGGTTGAGGCTCGATCGGCGCCGGAAGGCGGTAGCGGCGGCGAGGGCGACCGCTGAGGTGAAGTCGGCCGCAAGTTTGTCATCGCGGGTGGGCGCGCGCCGGAAGTCCTTCCGGCGTGAAGACATCGCCTCGACGCGCCAACGATCGTTATAGCGACGCCGATCGTAGCGGATCGAGCGCTTGCGCGCGTTTGCCGGCAATGGCCGGCGTCATTGCCGCTTGCGTTCAGCGCGGCGCGCAGGTGGTGAGCGTCGTAGCCGCAATCGGCGATGAGCGCCGCATGCGGCCCAGCGCAGCCCCGAGTGAGCGGGCACGGCTGTCACGTCGGCGGCGTTGCCCGGCGTGAGGTGGAGGGCCGCCGATCGCCCGGTGACGTCGGCAGGGACGCGGACACTCAGGGTTTGGCCCGTCGCGCGACGGGCTGATGGCTCGGCGCATCGACCCCCTTTGCTGCCGCGGCGAGCCTTGACATGGCTTCTTTCAAGCGTGGCCGCTTCGGCGGCCCAGCCCGCCTCGGCGACCGCCGCCAGCATGGCGCGCCAGAAGCCGCGGCGTGACCACCTGTTGAAGCGGTTGTACACCGTGGTGGGGAGCCCATAGGCGTCCGGGCAGTCCTGCCAGCGTGACTCGCTTTTCAGCACCTGCACGATGCTTGGCAGAATGCGTCGGTCATCCAACCGGCGGGTGCCGGGTTGGTTGGTCGGCATGAACGGCCCGATCACCGCCCATTGCTCGTCGGACAACCAGAACAGCTCCGCCGTTGCCCCTATCTTCCAACAGTGCGCGCTGGCGCCAGCCAGATACTTCTCGGATACGATACCTTGATTGCGTCTTGATATGCACTCGGGAACCACGCGTTCGACGAGGAAGTGCGACGCGCCCAAAGGCACCCCATCGCGTCGCAAACCGTTGCGCATGTCCAGACAGGCCTTGCGCGCGCCGAGGCCGGCGCACGGTGGGTGGAAGTGTAGTCTCCTGCGCACCACAGGGGCGGAGAGGAAGGCGGCAGGGCGATGATCGGCCCGGCTCATTGCCATCTTTTCGGCGGCGTCGGGCGGCGGCTGGCCTTCAGGCCGCGCGCATGGACTTGAGCATCTCCTCGGCGCTCGACACCTTGTGGTCGACGAAGTTGTCTTCGACCTTCAGGCTCTCGACGGTGCCGTCATTGACCACCATCGCGTAGCGCTCCGACCGCGTGCCCAGGCCGAAGCTCGACGCATCAACCGCGAGGCCGATCGTGGTGGTGAAGTCGGCGGATGCGTCCGCCAGCATCTCGATTTTGCCGTTCGCTTCCAGCGCCTCGCCGAAAGCCTTCATCACGAAGCAGTCGTTGATGGAAATGCAGGCGAGCTCGTCGATCCCGCCGGCCTTGAACTCCGTCGCCTTTTCGACGTAGCCGGGAAGGTGGTTGCCTTGGCAGACGGGAGTGAACGCCCCCGGTATGCCGAACAGCAGCACGCGTTTCCCGGCGAAGAAGTCGTCGGTGGTGATGTCGCTGAAGCCGCAGTCGCCGAAGCGCTTGAAGGTCACGGATGGGAGCTTGTCTCCGACCTGGATCGGCATGGGTTGAGAACTCCTTGGGGAAAGGATCCGGCTTCGTCGCACCACCCTACACCCGATGGCGGACCGGGAGCAGAGACACGCCGCTTTCGATCATCGTGAGGTCGAGGATCGGCGACAGCCGGTGTTGTGAAATCTTGGGCCGCACCCATTGACCCGAAGGCTTGCGCGCGGCTGCAGACGAGAAAAAGCCCCGCTCAGCCCGCCGGAGGCGGATCAAACGGGGCTATGAAGCCGGATGACGGTGGCATTGGCGCCGCAGCAAAGGTTGCGCAGCGCAGCATGATTGTCAACAGCGTCAAACAAAGGCGCGACGCAGTGCAAACCGAAGATCTGGGCACACCTCATGCTATGGTGAACCTGGAGATCGCAATCGACATCTCTTGACGTTAATCGGGGAAGAGGGTCGGGATGCGCGGCGTCGAGGACGTAGAGACCCATGACTCGTGCGGTCAGGACGGAGGCGCCTTGGCGCGTCGGCGTGTTGTTTGCCCAAACCGGATGCACCGCCGCCACGGAACGAACGCAGCTGAGCGGGACGCTGCTCGCCATCGAAGAAATCAACGCCGCCGGCGGCGTCGCTGGCCGGGAAATCCAGCCGGTCGTCTACGACCCTGGTGCGGGCGAGATTCCTCATGCCTTCCTGGCCAAGAAGCTGCTGACCGAGGACGGCGTGACCTCCATCTTCGGTTGCTACACTTCGGCCAGTCGCCGTGCGGTGATGCCGATCGTTGAACGCCTCAACGGCCTGCTGTGGTATCCGACGACATACGAGGGCTATGAGTTCTCTCCCAACGTCATCTACACCGGTGCGGCACCGAACCAGAACAGTCTCGAACTGTGCCGATACATGATGGAGAACTATGGAACACGGTTCTACCTGATCGGCTCGGACTACACCTATCCCCGGTACTCCAACAAGCTGGTGCGCGAGCTGCTCGCCGCGCATGGTGGCGCCGTGGTCGGGGAGCGTTACGTCAACATGCAGGCCGATCGCGGTGACTTCGCGCCATTGATGCGCGACATCCGTGATGCGTCGCCGGACGTGATCTTCTCGACCGTCGTCGGCGACGGCACGAGCGCCCTCTACCAGGCCTACGCGGAGGCCGGTTTCGACCCCCGGCGGATGCCGATCGCCAGCCTCACCACCACCGAAGCGGAACTGCGGGCGATGGGCTTTGCGGTGGGTGAAGGGCACATCACCGCGGCGAGCTACTTCGAAGGGATCCAGACCCGGGCCAACGAGAGCTTCGTCGGCCGCTTCAAGCAGAAGTTCGGCAGCGATCAGTCCACCAACGTTTGTGCCGAGACCGCCTACTTCCAGGTCTACCTGTTCGCGCAGGCGCTGGCCCAGGCGAACTCCATGGAAACCGATGACCTGCTCCCGTTCGCGTTGCAGGCCGCCTTCGACGCTCCGCAGGGGCGGGTCGAGATCAACCCCGCTTCCGGCCATGCCAACCTTTGGGCAAGGATCGGCCGTGCCAATCGGTTCGGCCAGTTCGACATGATCTGGGAGTCGGCGGCACCCGTGGCGTCGGATCCCTTCATGATCTGCTCGGCGACCGAGCGGAACAGGACATCACCACCGCGGTTACGCAGGTAGCGGGCGCTCACGCGGACTGCCACGTTTTCCGCCGGCATCCGCCGCGGCCGCGATCAGGAGAATGCCACCGGCTGTCGCCTTGACAAGTGTAATCGGCGGTTTCTATCATGCTCGCGAGGTAACATCGCGGAGTTTTCGCGAGGCAGCGTCAACCGGTCATCAAGCCTCGGCTTGGCGATTAATTGGGTCGGCGCTGGACCCGGAGATCCGGCCGACTCGCCCCGGCCCGGATCACGCGCTCGGTCCGGCTTGAGTGCATCAGCCCGGCGGACAACAAGGTCCGCTTAAGCATCCCGTCCTTCCACCGCTACCAAGCGCGCCGTGCGGGCGCATGCCTGCACGAGTCAGGCCTGCGTGTGAACGAAGCGGGGTGTCGCGGCCGATCCGTCGCGATAGCGGATTGGTTCAGCCTTGCCGCATCGTCGTTGCTCTCGCAGCGTCGTTGCAGGCCGACTTCGTTGCAGGCCGTTGTCGCCGACCGACACGTTCTTCCAACTTCGACCCCGGTCGTCGACCAAGGATAGCTTGCCCATGATGCTTGATCGCCGCGCTTTTCTTCACGCAGGCGTTCTTGGCGCATCTACGCTGGTTGAGGCCGGGTTTCCTGGGGCGCGGGCGGCCGACACGATCGATGTCGGCGTGCTGTTCTCCCTGACCGGCGGCCTCACCATCATCGAGAAGTCCCTGCACGATGCGACCATGATGGCCATCGCGGAGATCAACGCCGCCGGCGGCGTGCTCGGCAAGCCGGTCCGCGCCATCGCCGAGGACGGGGCCTCCGATCCGCGCAGCTTCAACGAGAAGGCCTCCAAGCTCGTCATCGAGGACAAGGTGACGACGGTGTTCGGCTGCTACACCTCGGCCAGCCGCAAGGCCGTGCTGCCGGTGTTCGAGAAGCGCAACGCGATGCTTTTCTATCCCACCTACTACGAGGGCTACGAGTGCTCGCGCAACGTGGTCTACACCGGCGCCG
>CALMGA010000187.1 GCA_937863205.1 uncultured Beijerinckiaceae bacterium
GCCGATAGGCGCCGGGGTCACGTTGCAAACCACTGACGTCGCGAGACATGAGCATTATTTGTGGGGTCACGTCATCGCGCCGAATCACACACGGGCGGCATCAGTTGAGCTTCAGGGCATGGTCGTTCGGCTTGCGCGTCGGCAAGGCATCGCAAAAGTCATGACGGGTCGCTCCATCGAGTTGCTCCATAGACGTCTCGCCTTCACCGCTTCGTGCCCATGCCTGCCGATGTGGGGCATTGCGACCGCATCGGCCGGCGGTCGTTCGTGATCCGCGGCATGCCGGTCGACGGCCGCACGTCGTTAAGGATGGCCGGAAACGCGCGGAGCCGGTCCGAGGCCGGCCTGCTATGATCCCGGCATGCGTCACGCGTCGGCTCCCCACCAGGACACCTCGATCCGGCGCTACCGGGCCAAGCGCGACTTCGCCCGCACGCCCGAGCCGTCACCGCGGACGGCGAAGGCCGGCTCGGCGCTGCGCTTCGTCGTGCAGAAGCACCACGCCCGCAAGCTGCACTGGGATTTCCGGCTGGAGCACGACGGGGTGCTGTGGAGCTGGGCGGTGCCGAAGGGACCCTCGCTCGACCCCGCCGACAAGCGGCTCGCCGTTCACGTCGAGGACCACCCGCTGGATTATGCCGGCTTCCACGGCGACATCCCGCCCGGCAATTACGGCGCCGGCACGGTCGAGATCTGGGACGAAGGGACCTGGACGCCGCACGGCGAGCCGGCGGCGGACATGGGGGCCGGCGAGATCAAGTTCGCGCTCGCCGGAACGCGTCTGCGCGGCAGCTTCGTGCTCGTGCGCATGCGCCGGCGCGGCCGGGAGAAAGCCGAGAATTGGCTGCTGATCAAGGAGCACGATGCCGCCGAGCGCGCCGGTGCCGATGCGGAGGCGCTGGAAGCGACACCGGCGCCGGCGCCGCGAAGGGTGTCGGAGAGGGCGAAGCCGGCCGCCGTGCGCCGTACCGCAACGGCAGCGGCGCGCGAAGCGACGCCGGCCGAACCCTCCCGAGGCAATCCGGCAGGCTCCCGAGCAAGTACCGTGGTGCATGCGCCCGCCGCCGCTCCCGCAAAGCCACCGCGACGCGGCGCGCCGGCCGCCGGAGCGGAACAGGCCAGCCTGCCGCACGATCAGAAGCCGCAGCTGGCGACGCTGGTCGACGTGCCGCCCGACGGCGCCGGCTGGATCAGCGAGGTCAAGTTCGACGGCTACCGCCTGCTGGCGTGGAAGGATGGTCGCGACATCCGCCTCGTCACACGCAACGGACAGGACTGGACGGGCAAGCTGCCCGACGTCGCCCGCGCGCTCGGCAAGCTGACGCCGCGCACCCTGCTGCTCGACGGCGAACTGGTGGCGCTGCGCCCGGACGGGCTGTCGTCGTTCGCCAGCCTGCAGGCGGCGCTCGGCAACGACGGCGACCGGCGCAGCCTGTTCTTCTACGCCTTCGACCTGATGCACCTCGACGGCTGGGACCTGCGGCCGTGCCGCCTCGCCGACCGCAAGGCGGCGCTGCACGCGCTGTCGGACTGGCGCGGGGTGCTGCGCTACAGCGACCACCTCGCCGGTGAGGCTGGCCGGGTTCGCCGCCAAGCCTGCGCGATGGGGCTGGAAGGGATCGTCTGCAAACTCGCCGACGCACCCTACCGCGGTACCCGCTCGCGCGACTGGCTCAAGGTGAAGTGCCAGGGGCGCGAAGAGTTCGCCGTGCTCGGCTGGACGCCGCCCGCCGGCAGCCGCGGCGGCTTGGGCGCGCTGCACCTCGGCTTCCGCGACGGCGAGAACCGGATGCACTACGTCGGCGGCGTCGGCACCGGCTTCAGCGACGCCGAGCTGCGGGCGCTGCGGCGCAAGCTGTCGCCGCTGGCGAGCACGCCGCCCGCCGACCTGTGGCTCGCCGGCGACCCGCCCGAGCCGGCGATCCGCTGGGTGCGCCCGGAGCTCGCCGCCGAGATCCAATTTCCCGGCTGGACCGGTTTCGGCCGGCTGCGCCATGCCGTCTACCTCGGCCTGCGCACGGACAAGAGCGGCGACGAGGTCGTGCGCGACACGCTGCCCGAGCCCGGCGTCGCCCGGCAGCTGTGGACGCCGCGGGCGCGGGCATCCGGATCGATCGTACGCGCGGCGGCGCCGAACCGGGACAGTGTCGGCAGCGCACAGGTCGGCGACGTGACGCTGACCCACGCCGACCGCGAGCTGTGGCCGGGGATCAGCAAGCGCGACCTCGCCGCCTACTGGGAGGCGGTGGCCGCGACGGCGCTGCCCGGCATCGCCCATCGTCCGCTGGCACTGCTGCGCTGCCCCGACGGCATCGACGGCCAGCGCTTCTTCCAGAAGCACGGCGCGGCCGGCATGCCGAAAGCGATCCGCGGCGCCGAGGTGCCGGAAGGACCCTACCTCACGCTCGACGATGCCGCCGGCCTGCTCGCCTGCGCGCAGATCGCGGCCGTCGAGCTGCACGGCTGGGGTGCGGCCGAGGTCGATCCCGGCCGTCCCGATCGTCTCGTGTTCGACCTCGATCCCGGCGAGGGCGTGCCGTTCGCCGATGTCATACATGCCGCCAACGATGTTCGGGCGCGGCTGCAGGCGCTCGGCCTCGCTTGCTTTGCCCGCACCACCGGAGGCAAGGGCCTGCACGTCGTGGTGCCGCTTCGCCCGACCGCCGGCTGGGCGGCGGTGACCGGCTTCGCCAAGCGCTTCGCGCAGGCGATGGAGCGGGACGCCCCGGACCGCTACGTCGCGACGCTGCCCAAGGCGAAACGGCGCGGCCGCATCCTTGTGGACTGGCTGCGCAACAAGCCCGGCGCCACGGCCGTGGCCTCGTTCTCGCCCCGCGCCCGGCCCGGCGCGACGGTGGCGACGCCGCTGGCGTGGCGCGAGCTCGGCCCCAGGCTCGACCCGCAGGCCTTCACCATCCGCACCGTGCCGCAGCGCCTCAAGCGGCTGAAGGCCGACCCCTGGGCCGGCTTCGCCACCACCGATCAAATCCCGCCCGAGGAGACACCCTGATGGCGCAGCACCCGATCTGGCGCGGCACCCTGCGCCTCGCCCTCGTTTCGTGCCCGATCGCCCTCCATACCGCCCATGCCAGGGCCGAGGAGCTGCACTTCCACTTCATCAACCCGAAAACCGGCAACCGCGTGCGCACCCTGACGCTCGACGCCGGCACAGCGAAGGAGGTGCACCGCGGCGATCTGGTTAAGGGCTACGAATTCGAAAAGGACACCTACGTGCTGCTCGACGACACCGACTTCGAAAGCGCCAAGATCGACAGCTCGGCCGTGCTCAACGTCGACAAGTTCGTGCCCGCCGACGCGATCGACCCCGTCTACTACGACGGCAGCTACTACATGGTCCCGGACGGCGAGGCCGGACAGGACGTCTACGTCGTGCTGCGCGAGGCGATCGTGATGTCCGGACGCGTCGCGCTGTCGCGGCTGGTGATCGCTCGGCGCGAGCGGGCGGTGGCGATCATGCCGCTCGGGCGCGGACTGGTACTGCACACCTTGCACGACGAGCGCGACATCCACGACCCGCGGGAGCTGTTCGCCGGCGTGCCCGGGGCCAAGCCGGATCCGGCGATGGTGAAGCTGGCGACGCAGCTCGTCGACCGGCAGGTCGGGCGCTTCGATCCCGCCGACATGGAGGACCGCTACAAGGCGCGGCTGCGCGAGGTGATCGAGGCCAAGCTGCGCGGCGAGGAGCGGGCGCCCGAGCCGGAGCCGGATGACGCGCGCGGCAACGTCATCGACCTGATGGCGGCGCTGAAGCGCAGCCTCGGGCAGGAGGCACCCAAGCGCAAGCCACCCGGCAGCAAGCGAGCCGCCGCGAAGGCCACACCCAAGCCGGCGGTCAAGGAGAAGGCCAAGGCGCCGGCCCGCAAGGCGGACGGCAAGGCGCGGTCACCGGAACGGAAGCCGGCTCGCAAACGGGCCTGACGTCGGACCGCCTGCGCGCCGGCTCCAACGCGGCTTTCTCGTCGGCAGGGAATGTCGTTCTCGCGCCGCGCCCGAAGTGGTGATCAAAGGGGCTCGAAGGTCGTCCAACAGCGGGCGTGCGCCGCCGCACGGTGCCCGGCGCACCGCAACCTGGTCGATCAAGGCCGTGCATATGTCCCGCGGAACACCGAGGCGACGATGGTGTTGCTGCACGAGCTGCGCGGTCTCGGCGCACACATCGCGATGGACGATTTCGGCACCGGCTACTCCAGCCTGAACTACCTGCTGAAGTTCCCCTTCGACAAGATCAAGATCGATCGCTCGTTCGTGCGCGACTTGTCAGAGATCGACGGTTCGGACGCCGTGGTGCAAGCGGTGATGACCCTTGCGAACGGTCTTGGCATATCGACCACGGCGGAAGGCGTGGAGACGATCGCGCAATTGGAGCACCTGAGGCGGAAAGGATGCCACGAGGCGCAAGGTTACCTCATCAGTCCGCCCATGACCGCAAGAGCTATCGCCGAAATCTTGGGTCCACAAATGGCGAGCGAAAGAGAGGCCGCGTAGCGCCCATCAATGCCGTTCTCGAGCCTCGGTGTTGCTCCGAAAACCGGACCTGAAAAACGCAGGGTTGAACCTGTTGAACCACTGCGGAGCGGGTTCCCGTCGGTCCTTGCTCATCCAGAGGCTTGCGAAGCTGCTTGGTGTTGTAAATCCGCGCCGGTATCCACTGGCGTGTAAAGGGCGAGCTTGAGCGCCGGATCGTCGTTGGCCTGGAAGGTCGCGTAGGCATAGCGACGGACGCCTGCCGGCGTATGCAGTGCCTTTTCGCCGGAGACCGGGGCCCGGACGTCGTGATCCGCCCACCAGCCGTCGAACTCGGCGCAGCCGGTACGAAGGCCCGCCAGCAGCTCGACGAAGGCCGGGTCGGACGCCGACAGGTCGTGAGTGGCGCGGAACAGCGCCAGCATGCGGCGCGCCTCCTCCGCCCATTGCGGGCCGAACAGCCCGCGGGCATGCGGGTCGGCGAGCATGAACAGTAGGATGTTGCGATCGGTCGCCGGTACCGCGGCGAAGTCGCAAAGCAGATCGGTGGCGGCCGCGTTCCAGGCCAGCACGTCCCAGCGCAGCCCTGTGACGTAGGCCGGGTATGGCAGTCCTTCCACCAGCCGCCGGATCGTGTCGGGAACCACCTCCCGCACGAACGCCGCCCGCCGGTTGCCCCGCGCAAGATGGCGAAGATGCGCGTGCTCGGCCGCGCCAAGGCGGAGGGCGCGGGCGAGCGCGTCGACCGTTGTCGAAGACGGTGCCACGGCGCGGCCCTGCTCCAGCTTCACGTACCATTCGGCGCTGATGCCCGCGGCGGCGGCGACCTCGTCGCGGCGCAGCCCCGGCGTGCGGCGACGGCCGTGCAGCAGGCCACAGGCGGCAGGGCTCAGCCGCTCCCGTCGGGTGCGCAGAAAATGGCCGAGCGCGACGTTGGTGGCTGTCATGTCAGGAATCTCGGCTGGTACCTTAACATCCTAGTATGCTGCACGCTCTTGTTGGCTAAGCATACGTGCGGCACCTCGCTGTCCATCAGCGAGGAGCGATGAATGAGAGCGGCGGTGTTGAAGGCGTTCGGCGCGCCGCTGAACGTCGAGGAAGTGGCGGACCCTGTCCTTGGAACCGGCGAGGTGATCGTGGACGTGGTCGCCGCGCCCATCCTGCCCTACGCGGCCGAGGTCTTCAGCGGCGAGCGTCGCTACCTGCTCGATTTGCCGGTGGTCCCCGGCTGCGGCGCCATCGGGCGCGTGCTGGAGGTCGGGCCCGATGCGACCCGGCTCGCGCCCGGCGACTGGGTGCTTTGCGATCCGACCGTGCGTTCGCGCGACAACAGCCGCATGCCGGACATCACCCTCCAGGGCTGGAGCGCCCGCGGCGAGGGCGGGATGAGGCTGCAGCGCCACTTCCGCGACGGCCCTTTCGCCGAGAGAATGCGCGTGCCCACCGAGAACGCCATTCCGATCGGCGCGGTCGACGCGCGCCACGCTGCGCGGTGGTGCGCGCTCGCAACGCTGCTGGTGCCCTACGGCGGGCTGCTCGCGGCGGAGCTTCAGGCCGGCGACACCCTGCTGGTGAGCGGCGCCACCGGCAACTACGGCAGCTCGGCCGTGCTGATGGCGCTGGCGATGGGTGCTGGCTGCGTGGTCTGCCCCGGCCGCAACGAGGCAATGCTGGCGCAACTTCGCGACAGGTTCGGCGCGCGAGTGCGGACGGTGCAGCTGACGGGCGAGCCCGACGCCGACCGCGCCGCGATGCAGGCTGCGGCGCCCGGCCCGATCGACGTTGTGCTCGACCTGTTGCCGCCGGCGGCGAGCGCAACGGCGGCGCGGGCTGCGGTGATGGCGGTGCGCCCCTACGGTCGCGTGGTGCTGATGGGCGGCGTCGGCATGCTCGGCGGCGAGGACTTCGCAATGCCTTATCCCTGGATCATGCGCAACCTCGTCACGATCAGGGGACAGTGGATGTACGAACCGGACGCGGTGCCCCGGCTGGCGGCGCTGATCCACGCCGGCCTGCTCGACCTTGGGCAGTACGCCGTGACGGAGTTCCCGTTGGGCGAGGTCGAGGCGGCGGTGGCCCACGCCGCCGCGCACCATGGCGGTTTCCAGCTCACGGTGCTGCGGCCTTGACGGGGATCGCCCATCTCGGCATCGACCCGCTGGCACTCCGCATTGGCATGATCACGAATGCAGGCGCGACATCGCAGGCTGGTTCAGGAGAACATCATGAGATCCGCAGCGGTGGTCGGCGTGTCGATGCTGGCCATGACTCGTGTGGCCGTTGCGGGCGACTGCGAGCTGTCCGGCACATACAGGCTCGTCGCCGACCAGCGGACAATCCTGGCTACAGGCGACGTCGTGAGAATGGAGAGGCCGCAGGGCTACATCAGCCACGGCGAGGGCAAACGCATGTTGGTCGTCATCGTCAGGGATCCCCGGCCAAAGCCGAAAGGCGTCGAGGCCATCACCGACGACGACCGCATCAAACTGTTCAATACGGTGACCGCTTATTCCGGGACCTTCGACTGCGACGCGTCCACCGTGACGCACCGCATAGACCTGTCGTGGAACGAGGCCTGGACCGGGACGACACAGGTGCGTTCCCTGGTGCGTGACGGCAACCGGCTCACCTACACCACACCGCCATTCCGCTTCTTCACCGACGGCAAGGTGAGCGTCGGCAAGCTGGTCTGGGAAAAGCTGCCGTGAGCATCCCGTGGCCTCGATCTGCCTCCCGCACGATGTGTGCCGGCTTCAGCATTGGCGTTGATCAGTCGGCTTCGGGCTCCCGTGGTTTCGTTTAGAACGTGACCCCGACGCACATCGGCGTTCTGACCCTCGCCAACAACAGGACGGCTTTCGTCCAACAATGGGCGCCACCGCGGTATTATGGAGCACCCGCCACAAGCGGGGTAGCTGCTTCGGGACCACCTACCTGCCGAAAGGCAGGTGCGCCGTGAGCGTCCGTCACTGCGGCTTGGTGCCGACCTCGATAACCAGCACGTTCGGCAGCTCGCGATCATCGATGCTGTCATCAAGACGGGCTGCGATGCCCGCCGCATTGAGAGCGTCAACCAAGGCTGCTCCTCTGTGTTCGGTTGCCGCCTGCTTCTTCAGCGGCACCCACACGACCACGCCCTCATGCGGCGTCAGCGTGAGCCCTACGGGCGGGTCGCCCGTGGTGATGAGAACGGGGTTTTCGCGCTTCCATCCTGCCTCGGTCAGCCCGCGGCTGATAGCATCCCAAAGCGGCGAAGCGTCTTGTGGATTGCCCGCGGGAATTTGCCCGGAGAACTGCTGCCCTGCGAAGGGCCGCATTGCTTCTATGAAGGTCGGCAGTTTGTCGGCCGCGAACACCCTCGGCGCCTTCAAGCGCGCAAGCTCAAGATTGGCGGCTGCGGCCTTTTCGTTGGCTACTGCGTAATTACCCACGGGGTGGCCAGCGATGGGCATCGGCGCCATGACGCCCTGGTT
>CALMGA010000188.1:0-505 GCA_937863205.1 uncultured Beijerinckiaceae bacterium
CGGCGGCGGCCAGGGCATCGCCACGGTTCTGGAGCGGCTGTGATGACGGACATCCGCCAAGGCAAACCGATCAGGAAAGTCGCCGTGATCGGCTCGGGCGTGATGGGCTCGGGCATCGCCGCGCAGGTCGCCAACGCCGGCGTGCCGGTGCTGCTGCTCGACATCGCCGGCAAGGGGGAGGACCGATCGGCACTCGCCCGCGGCGCCATCGAGAAGATGGGGAAGACCGAGCCGGCGCCCTTGATGGCGCCCGGCAACGCCAGGCTCATCACCCCCGGCAACTTGGAGGACGACATCGGGCAGGTCGCCGAGTGCGATTGGATCATCGAGGTGGTGCTGGAGCGCCTCGACGTGAAGCAGGACCTCTACCGCCGCCTCGACGCCGTCCGGACGCCGGGCACGCCGGTCTCGTCGAACACCTCGACGATTCCCTTGGCGTCGCTCGTCGCCGGCCTGCCCGACGCCTTCATCAGCGACTTCCTGATCACCCACTTCTTCAACCCGC
>CALMGA010000188.1:515-4389 GCA_937863205.1 uncultured Beijerinckiaceae bacterium
CACGGGACCTCGGACGAATCCCGCAACCGTCGAACGCATCTCGCATTTCGCCGACGTGATGCTCGGCAAGTCGATCGTCGCGTGCCACGACAGCCCCGGCTTCATCGCCAATCGCCTCGGCGTGTACTGGCTGCAGCGCGGCGTCATCGACGCGCTCGACGGCGACCTGACGATCGAGGAGGCGGACGCCGTGATGGGCAAGCCCTTCGGCATCCCGAAGACCGGCGTGTTCGGCCTGCTCGACCTCGTCGGCCTCGACCTGATGCCGCACATCAACGCCAGCTTGGGCGGCCTGCTGCCGAAGACCGACGCCTTCCACCGAACCGTGCGCGACCTGCCGTTCCTGACGAAGATGATCGCCGACGGCTACACCGGCCGCAAGGGCAAGGGTGGTTTCTATCGCATGAACAAGGCGAACGGCGCCAAGCTCAAGGAGGCGATGGACCTCGCGTCGGGCACCTACGCCGCCGCCGGCGTCAAGGCGGTGGGCGACCTGAAAGGCGCGGAGAAGGACCTGCGCGGCCTGATGAAGGGCGACAGCAATCTCGGCCGGTATGCCTGGGCGGTGATGGGGCGCACGCTCAGCTATGCCGCGAGCCTCGTCCCCGAGGCGGTCGGCGACATCGTCGGCGTCGATGAGGCGATGCGGCTCGGCTACAACTGGCGCCAGGGGCCGTTCGAGCTGATCGATCGGGTCGGCGCGGCTTGGCTCGCCGAACGGCGGCGAAGCGAAGGCGAGACGGTGCCCGCGCTGCTGGCGCAGGTCGGCGACGGCAGCTTCTACCGCGTCCACGAGGGACGCCGGCAGTTCTTCGGGGTGGACGGAGAGTACCACGACGTGGTGCGCGCGCCCGGCGTGCTGCTGCTGGAGGACGTCAAGCTGTCGTCGAAGCCGCTTCTCAGGAACGCCTCGGCGGCCGTGTGGGACATCGGCGACGGCGTCGCCTGCTTCGAGTTCATCTCGAAGGGCAACTCGCTCGACGAGCCGATCATGGACCTGCTCGGCAAGACGGTGCGCTTGGTGAAGGAGCGCTTCAAGGCGCTGGTCGTCTACAACGAGGGCGGCAACTTCTCGGTCGGCGCCAACATCGGCCTGGCTTTGTTCGCCGCCAACATCGCGGCCTGGAGCGAGATCGACAAGCTGATCTTCGCGGGGCAGTCGACCTACGCCCAGCTGAAATACGCGCCCTTCCCCGTGGTCGTCGCGCCGTCGGGCATGGCGCTGGGGGGCGGCTGCGAGATCCTCCTGCACGGCGATGCCGTGCAGGCGCACGCCGAGCTGTACGCCGGGCTGGTCGAGTGCGGCGTCGGACTGATCCCGGGCTGGGGCGGCTGCAAGGAGATGCTGATGCGCCACGCCGCCGATCCGGCGATGCCGCACGGGCCGATGCCGGCGCCGATGAAGGTGTTCGAGATGGTCTCGACCGCCACCGTGTCGAAGTCCGCGGCCCAGGCCCGCGACATGAAGATCCTGCGCGAGAACGACGGCGTCACCATGAACCGCTACCGCCTGCTCGCCGACGCCAAGGCGAAGGCGCTGTCGCTGGTGGAAGGATACCGGCCGCCGGAGCCGCAGGCGATCCGCCTACCCGGCGCCTCGGGCAGGATCGCGCTCGACGGCGCGGCGGCGGACTTCCACAAGCGCGGCATCGCCACCGCGCACGACGTGGTGGTGGCCAAAGGCCTGGCCGAGGTGCTGACCGGCGGTCCCGCCGACCCGCCCGACGAGCTGGCCGAGGGCGACCTGCTCGCCCTGGAGCGCGCCGTCTTCGCCAGGCTGGTGCGCGAGCCGGCGACCCTGGCGCGCATCGAGCACACGCTCGTCACCGGCAAGCCACTCAGGAACTAGAGCAACGGACCGAAAAGTGCGGCAGCGGTTTTCGGATCGTCCGATGCGCCCCATCAAACAAGGAGCACTCCCGTGCAGGTCTACAAGGCCCCCATCCGCGACATGCGCTTCGTGCTCGCGGAGATGAACGACATGGCCGACTTCGAGCCCCTCGGCTTCGACGGTTTCGACCTCGATCTCGCCGACACCGTGCTGGAGGAGTCCGCCCGCTTCTGCGAGGAGGTGCTGCTGCCCCTCAACGCATCCGGCGACCTGGAGGGCTGCACCCTCGAGAACGGCGTGGTGCGCACGCCCAAGGGCTTCCGCGAGGCCTATGCGAAGTTCCGCGACTCCGGCTGGACGTCGCTCGCGGCCGACGTCGAACACGGCGGCCAGGGCCTGCCGGAGAGCTTGGGCAAGCTCGTCGAGGAGATGAGCTGCTCCGCCAACATGTCGTTCGGCCTGTATCCGGGCCTGACGCGCGGCGCTTATGTCGCGCTCAAGGCGCACGGCTCGGCTGAACTGAACGCGCGCTTCCTGCCGAAGATGGTGTCGGGCGAATGGGCCGGCACGATGTGCCTCACCGAGGCGCACTGCGGCACCGACCTCGGCCTGCTGCGCACCAAGGCGGTGCCCAGCGACGACGGCTCCTACGCCGTTTCGGGCTCGAAGATCTTCATCTCCTCGGGCGAGCACGACCTGACGACGAACATCGTCCACCTCGTGCTGGCGCGGCTTCCCGATGCGCCGAAGGGCGTCAAGGGCATCTCGCTGTTCCTGGTGCCGAAGCTGGTGCCGAGCGAGGACGGCCGCCCCGGCGCGCGCAACGGCGTCGACTGCGTCGGCCTCGAGCACAAGATGGGGATGAAGGCCTCGGCCACCTGCCAGATGAACTTCCATGAGTCCAAGGGCTGGCTCGTCGGCGAGCCGCACAAGGGGCTCTCCGCGATGTTCGCGATGATGAACTCCGAGCGGCTGTCGGTCGGCATCCAGGGGTTGGGGGTCGCCGAGATCGCCTACCAGTCGGCGGTGGCCTACGCCCGCGAGCGCCTGCAGGGCCGCTCGCTCGCCGGGGCGAAGAGCCCGGAGAAGCCGGCCGACGCGATCATCGTCCATCCCGACGTGCGCCGCCAGCTGATGCGGATGCGCGCCGAGACGGAAGGCTGCCGGGCGCTCGGCGCCTGGGTCGCCCGCGCGCTCGACCGGCTGGAGCGCTCCAAGGACAAGGCGGTGCGGCAGGAGGCCGAGGACTTCTGCGCCCTGATGACGCCGGTGGTGAAGGCGCTGTTCACCGACCTCGCCTTCGAGAACGCCAGCCGCGGCGTGCAGGTCCACGGCGGCCACGGCTACATCCGCGACCACGGCGTCGAGCAGTTCGTCAGGGACAGCCGGATCGCGATGATCTACGAGGGCACCAACGGCATCCAGGCGCTCGACCTCGTCGGCCGCAAGCTGCCGGCGCACATGGGGCGCTATCTCCGCACCTTCTTCCATCCCGTCTCGGCCTTCATCGAGGCGAACACCTCCGATCCGCAGATCGGCGAGATGGTGAAGGGATTGTCGAAGGCCTTCGGCGCGCTGCAGCTCGCCACCGCCACCATCGCCCAGCGCGGCCTGCGCGATCCCGAGGAGGCCGGCGCGGCGGCGAGCGACTACCTCCGCCTGTTCGGGCTGGTGGCGCTGGCCTACCTGTGGGCGCGGGCGGCGAAGATCGCGCACCAGAAGATGCCGGCGGCGAACGGCGACGCCTCGTTCTACCGGGGCAAGCTCGCCACCGCGCAGTTCTTCTACGACCGCGTGCTGCCGGAGACGGCGGGGCTGTTCGCGGCGGTGAAGGCCGGCAAGGCCTCGACGATGGCGCTGGAGGACGCGGCGTTCTGAGCGCCGCCGACGTCGGCTGAGACGTCGACTGAGCCGCTGCCGCGCTCCGCCGGGGGCGCAAGGCGGTCTTCAGGCGAGGCGGCCTTCACGCGAGACCGGCGAGCCAGCCCTCGACGCCGTCGAGCGAGCGGAAGTCGTCGAGGCTGCGGGCGTTCCCGGCGGGAT
>CALMGA010000188.1:4399-4712 GCA_937863205.1 uncultured Beijerinckiaceae bacterium
CGTGCCCCGGTCCGAGTTCGAGGGCGGCGCCCATGCCGGCTTCGGCGGCGGCTTCCAGGCACCCCTGCCAATCGATGGGCTCTGAGAGCTGGGCGGCGAGCTTGTCGAGGCCGGCGTCGACTTGGCGCACCGTGCCGGCGTCGATGCCGCTGAGAAGGCGCAGGCGCGGGTCGATGCGCTCGATCCCGTTGCCCTTGGGCCCGATGCGGCGCAGCGCTTCGCGGAAGTGCGGCGTCGCTCCCGCGAGGCGGGCGGTGTGCGAGGCGACGGCGACCGCGATCCCGCCCGACCGCGAGGCGCCCTTCGCCATCGC
>CALMGA010000189.1 GCA_937863205.1 uncultured Beijerinckiaceae bacterium
CTCAAGACCGACCTGTACCGCCACCGGGTGCTCGGCGAGACGATGTGGCCGGCGCTGCGCTTCATGGCGCCGGCCTGGGTGTGCGGGCCGGCGGCGGCCGCGGCCTTCGTCGCACTGGTGCTGGTCAAGGCCGCCAACCCCGCCGACGCCATGCTGGGCGACGTCGCCGGCGTGTGGCAGAGCGGCGAGGGCGCCACCGTGGTGCTCGACGTCGGCGGCACGGCCAAGAAGATCGCCTACGGCACCCACAAGTATGCAGTCCAGGTGGCGAAGGTCGATGATGATGGCGAGGGCTTGGTCTTCAACTCGGTTTGGGGCGAGCCAAAGCGGATCGCGGTGAGGAAGCATTGGGCCGAAGACCATGCCACTTACACGCTCGACCTCTACGAGGGGGACGAGTTGGTGGCGAACCTGGCCCTTCTCAAACCGGTATGACCGCACGTCCTATCGAAGGTGTGTCGGATCGGATGGGGTCGGGGGTGTGACGGATGGCAAAGGCACGCGGGTCCGATCGCCCCGTCGCGTCCGGCGCGGGGTTGCCGACGACGGAGCGTACGTCGCCCGGTGACCGCACCTTCGAGCCGAACCTCGCCGAGCACTTGGCTAAGTCGCGCAGGATCATCGCCGATGCGCGCAGGATGCTACAGCCCGGCGGCAAGCCTTCCCGGTCGGAACACGATCCAGTCTGACCTCGCCAACTCGACGCGCCACAGTCGACCGACGTGTCACGTTCCGGCCGGCTCGGCCCTGGGCGCGTCGCGGCGGCGTGGGCCCGACCGATCTTCGGCATGGGCACGGCAGCAGGGTCCAAGGCTCACGCCCCGCCGACGGCGCGCACCACCAGCGCCAGGGTGGCCAGTTCGGTGGTGGAGAGACCCGCAGCCTTGGCCTGCTCCAAGGCGTCCTGGAGGTAGATGACGGCGCCGGGGTCGCGCCGGACGAGGTAGCGCGCCAGGGTGATGACCGCCACCGCCATGCTCCGGTCGCTAAGGGTCGCCCTGTCGGGCGGATCTGCCTCAATCGCCTTCCTCCGTTCCGCATCTCCTGCCGCAGGGTCGGAAGCATCGCCCATCGGTCCTCACCTCCGACCATCCTCGGTCCTGACCACTCGACGGGCCGCCCTCGCGCGCCGACGAGCCCGAGCGGGGGTAAGCCGGAACGGATGTCGCGACATGACTCAGGTCGCAGCACCCGTTCGTCGGTCAGCACTTGAGGGAGGTGCCCGTGCGGCGCCGCGGTATCCCTTGCATTGTATAATCGCTCGCGATTTTCTGCCACTGAGGTAACTGCTGGTTGGAGGACGTGAGCGTAGGGCCGTTGGGCGTCGGCCCGCTCTCGATTGCCGACAGAGATCCCCTTCGGCGGGGCAAGGCGTTCAGCCCGCTCCGTCGGCAGTGCGCCCACTCCCGTCATCAGGCTGGCTTTGGTCGCTTCTCCGAAGCAGACGCGCCAAAGCTGACAGAGAGGGCCAGTCGGGAAACTCGCGATCGTCACCCTCCCTTAGATGAAGACACTGGTTGAAGTGCTATCGAGGACCCGCTCACAATCGGAGCGTCTCCGTTCAGTCGGCGACATGACGGCAATACCCGTGCCCGCCGGCGGCTCTCGAATACCTCAACTTGGCCCGGTCGCCCCGCAGGGCGCAGGAACACCGTGACGCCGCGCTCGACGCGGGCCGCAAGCTCGCCCCGGATCGCCTCCACGTCAACGCTGAGCGCGAGTTGGAAGTTGGAGAAGTCCTGCCATAGGCCGAACAGCTCGTCGGCGGCCCATTCCGGGTCGAGCGGCAGAAGCTCGCCACGGCCTCACATGTCTACGCGCTGTGCCAAGAAACCTGAACAGGGTTGGCCTTCGCGTGAGCGATGAAGGCCCGCAGCTTGGGCAGGACCTGGCGTCGCTCGGAAAAGAAAAGAAACACGCCCGGGATCTTCGGCGCGTGGCTGGGCAGCACTTCTTCCAGCGAGCCGTTCGCCACATGCTCGAGCGCGATCGGCTCGGGCACCTGCGCCACCCCGACACCGGCCAGCGCCGCCCCGAGGATCGTGGGAAAGTCGTTCGCGATCATCGGGCCGGTCACCGCCATCTCGACGGGGCGACCATCGTCCAGCACCCGCCAGTCCCCGATGGCGCCACTGGAGCGGCGGATGCGGAGGCAGGCATGGCCGCGGAGCGCATCGGGGCGTTCCGGTTCCCCCTCGCGTGCGAAGTAGGCCGGGCTGCCGACGAAGATCAGGCGGAAGGGCGGCGTCAACCGCACCGTCACCATGTCCTCGGCGATGAACTGGCCCATGCGGATGCCGGCGTCGAACCCGTCCTTGGCCAGGTCGACCAGTTCCTCGCTGGCCGCGATCTCGATCGTCACCTCGGGGTAGCCCGCGCAGAAGGAAGCGAGGATCGGCTGCAGGATCAGCGGCACCACCGCACGGGGCACGGCGAGTCGCAGGAGCCCGGACGGGCGGTCCGCAAGTCCCTTCGCGGCATCGGTGGCGGCAAGCATGGCCTCGAACGCCGGGCGAGCGTGCGCCAGGAACCGCGCTCCGGCTTCCGTCAGGCCGACGCTGCGCGTCGTGCGCGTGAACAGGGCGACGCCGACCTTCCTCTCCAGCGTGCGCACGGCTTGGCTGACCGCCGAGGGCGAAACGCCTAAGTCATCCGCCGCCTGGCGGAAGCTCTGACGCTCGGCCACGCGCAGGAACGCTTCAACGCCATCCAGCGCGCCACGCTCGACCGTGTAGTTCTGCTTCATGGTTCATGCAGATTAGCTCCCTTCACCGCGCAACGGAAGGGCGCGTAGATGAGGCTCGACATCAGGGAACCGAGCCATGACCCAGCCCAAGATCCTCGTCACCGGAGCGACCGGGAAGACCGGCGCGGCGGTTGTGGCGCAGCTTCGCGCCAGGGACTGGCCGGTTCGGGCCGTCGTGCGCTCAAAGGACACGCGCAGCGACCGCCTCGAACGTCTCGGCGCCGAAGTCGTCGTCGCCGACCTCTTCGACATCGGTCAGACCACGCAGGCGATGCGCGGCGTCGCGCGCGCGTACGTCTGTCCACCGTTCCGGCCCTTCATGACCGAAACGGCCGTGGCACTCGCCGTCGCCGCGCGCGAGGTCAGGCTGGAGGCCATCGTACTCCTCAGCCAATGGCTGGCGAGCGCCACGAGCCCATCGATGATGACCCGCCAGCATCACTTCGTCGACAGCCTGTTCGCCGGACTGTCCGGCACGGCGCTGACCATCGTCAACCCCGACTTTTTCGCCGACAACTATCTTCGCCTGACGCCGTTCGCGGCGCACCTCGGCATCCTGCCCTCGCTCGTCGGGGACAGCCGCGATGCGCCACCGGCGAACGAGGACATCGCCCGCGTCATCGTTGCGGCGTTGACCGACCCCGATCGCCATGCCGGCCGGACCTACCGTCCGACCGGGCCCGCGCTGCTTTCGACCGCGAACATGGCGATGATTCTTGGCTGCGTGCTCGGACGCAACGTGCGCCGGTTGGAGATGCCGATGTGGCTATTCGTGAAGGCTGCGCGGATGCAGGGCGTCAGCGCTTACGAGCTCGCCAACCTCGACCTGTACAATGAGGATCACAGGCAGGGCGCCTTCGCGCATGGTGCGCCGACCAGCGATGTCGAGGACGCCACCGGTTCGCCCGCCGAGGACTTCGAGACAACGGCTCGCCGTTATGCCGCGCGGCCAGACGCGCGGCGCAGTGCGGCGGCCACCGCGAAGGCTTTCGTCGACTTCCTGCGCACCCCGCTCTCGCCCGGTTACGATCTCGCGCGTTACCGGCGCCAGCAGGCCTATCCGATGCCCGCCGTGCCGAGCCACGCCATGCAGGACGAGGCCTGGAAGGGGACGCACGGCGCTGCGATGCTCACTCCTCATTCTCTCGAAGCCGGAGCCGCGGCATGACTGCGATGCCACTCAGCTCCCATTTTGTCCCGAGCGGGGAGGCGGAAGCCGCCGTCTGCGATCGGTCTCGACAAGTGGTTGAAATGCGGTCGGCGTCGATGGCTGCGTCGCCGTCTGCCCTCACTGTTAGCAACCTTGTCGGCGTGTTTACGTGATGGGTGCACTGGAGAACCGCATCCCACCGCCCTTCCTGATGTTGGGCGTCGGAGCGCTCATGGCTTTGGCGATGCTCGGCTCGCCCGCGACGCTTCCGATGGTGTGGAGATGGGGACCCGCAGGAGTTTTCTTCCTAGCCGCTGGCATCTTCGGCTTTCCTGCGTTCGCCGCCTTCGGCGAGGCCGGAACGACCATCGATCCCGTCCGGGTCGAGCGCGCCTCGACCCTCGTCACCACGGGCATCTACCGCGTCACCCGCAACCCGATGTATGTTGCCCTCGGCCTGCTGCTTTGCGCCTGGGCCGCCTGGCTCGGCCGCCCGTTACCCTGGATCGGACCTGTCGCCTTCGTCCTGTTCGTCACCCGCTTCCAAATCCTGCCCGAGGAGCATGCTCTGGCGGCGAAGTTCGGGGACGCCTTCACCACTTATCGCCGCTCCGTACGCCGGTGGCTATGACGGTGACCAGCCGGTGCGCCGATGAAGTTCATGCTCCAGCTTCGTCGAAAACGACAAAATTACAATCCTATCGGAGCATCATCTGTTTGCGTCAAAGATGCATCGTTGCCAACTCGCAGCAGTGGAATGTATTCTCATCTGTTGCTCCCTTTAAGGCGAATGCATCGCTAGCGGCCAGCCACGCCGAAGAGCAGTCGGCCGGCACTGCGCCCAAGCCGGTCGTTGGAAGCCGGCAGCGGGCTACTCTTAAATAGACCTTCGACCGTAATTACCCACGGGGTGGCCAGCGATGGGCATCGGCGCCATGACGCCCTGGTT
>CALMGA010000190.1:0-3585 GCA_937863205.1 uncultured Beijerinckiaceae bacterium
CGGATCGGCAGCTTGCGCGAGGCGAACAGCGTGCCCGACGTGATGGAGAACTGACGGACGCAGCCCTTGCAGCGCCAGTTGGAGCGGGACCTGATCTAATAGGCCCCGAAGCACCCGCAATGGGGGCAGACGGCTTCGCCTTCGGTCGAAGCCCAGCGGATCGTGCGAAAGGCGGAGAAGGCTTCGTCGTCCGACATGCGGGCGACCTTGGCCAAGGAGATGGACCGGGCGACGCGGGAGAGAAGGAAGTGCTGCGGCATGACGCATCCGATAGTTAACTATCGGATATGACGTCTTTGACCTCTCGCTGTCAACAGCTATATGCCGTTTGTGATAGCCTTGCGGCACAAACGGGAGCGACCATGGCGACGACGCCGGCAGACTGGGAACGACGCGCGGCCCGCTATCTCAAAGCGGAGTTGAAACGGGCCGAGATCACCTATGAGGCTCTGGCCAACCGACTCAACGAGAAGGGATGGACGGAGACAAAGGCCGGGATCACTAATAAGCTGAGCCGTGGCGCATTCACCGCCACGTTCTTTCTAGCGGCATTGGCAGAGATCGGATGTCACGTAGTGCGGTTGGAAGACATATAGATTGGCGTGTTGCATCTCTCCTAACCGTCATTCTTCTTTTGTTTCTCTCGATCGCGATCACGCATAGCTCTGTATTCGCCTCTTATACCAGAGACGTCGTAAATGAAGAAACTTACTGTGCCGCCCAATACAGCGCACCCGAGAAACACGAGGAAACCAATTTTCAATCCTTCTGGTATCGCAGCTTCAATGATCCTGCCATAGCGTGGAATTTCTATTACTCGTTGCTGACCGCGTTCCTTGTCATCTTCGCGGCAGGAACTATCTTTGTCGCCCTGCGAAGCATCGCTGTGCAAAGAAGCGAAGCGAAAAGGCTTTTTATAGCCGATCAGCGCGCATGGTTGCAGATCGACGTCGCATTTGCTGCTAACCCGTTTAAAGAAACTGCTAGCGGGCAAGTAATTATGTATTGCGATATTAAAATCACAAATGTTGGGAAGACTCCCGCATTCGATGTTGGCGATCCGGGCATCTTGTCTTACAGGCATGAAATTGATGTTGACCAAAAAGTATTCGATATGATGAAACAGCTCCCGCGACGCAAATCGTGGAATTTTCCTTTCATAACTGAGCGTGACAAGCTGCGAAATGCAGTTTGCGATAGTGCTTTCTTCCCGCCCTCTACAAATATCTTTCCAGGAGATTGTATCGTTCATAAGAATAAATACGCTTACATCTCCAAGAATGATGCAGAATCTACATGGAAAATGGACCCATTTAGTGCGATCTATATCTATTTTAGTGTTCCATACGAGAGCAGTTTTGAGCCTAACAAGTGGTATGCAACTACCATTGTCAGCAGCGTACATGCCATGATCTTCGGAACTTTTGGCATTCCTAGAAACGAGGACGAGATCGCCAGTGTTGCTAGGTTGAGAGAGAAAGCCAAAGACACACCCATTCTCGCAGAAATGATGAATGAGCCTCATCTTGCTCGCGTGGATAATCTGTGTGTCATCACTTAGAGCTACGGCAAGCGGCTTAACGCCAATTGTGAACGCGCACGCCAGTAAGCACAAAACGCCAAGCTTCTTTATCACCTTCGGTTCTCCCAAAGGCAGACGGCAACTTGACACCTAGGGGAGAACGACGGAGCTTTCCGGCATCCGTTAGTAACTCCCTCATTCGATAGCGAGCTATCGATTAAGGTGTGTTGCTACCGAATGACGGGTCGATGCGCTCGAACACGCTCACCACCTTGGCGGGCTGGTTGGCCAACAAGGTCGCGCCGCAGCCCATGCGCCGGTCAGGGCGGTGCACGAGGATCTCGTCGGGCGCGTCGCTGATCGCCCGGCTGTGTCCCTCGTGTCCCGGCTTGGCGACGCCAGGGCGGGATTGCTCGCGCCGTTCCTTGCGATCCGTGCTCGGCGGCTTGGACGAGGTGCGCAACGTCTTTTCCGGCCGCTGCAGCCGCAGCACCAGCTTGATCAGTTCTTCCCGGCTCAGACGCTCAAGGTCGACGCGACCCGTTACTTATCGAATCAGCGTTCCAAGCCAGCCGCAAGGGGGTGGGTAATCAAGAAAAATTGGTAGATAGATATATCATCAACTTCCAAGAGCTGGAAATGAAGTGATGGTCTACAGGTTCTAGTGAGAACTTATTTCTGACATATTTCTCTCTCAAATCCGACACGAGATCGTTTCACCAAGACGGTACTCTGGTGTCATGAAGCATTTATCTACAACGAACGCGCAAGGCACAAGAGTGAGAGTGGACAGGAACGTCGATGTTTGCTATGGAACAAGCGTCGGCGCTCCATTGGGCGGTTCGATGGGCGCATAGCTCAGTTGGTAGAGCAGCTGACTCTTAATCAGCGGGTCCAAGGTTCGAGCCCTTGTGCGCCCACCATCTTTTCCACTTGTCATCACAGCGGGTTAGGTCATCACCGGAAAGACGCTATCGGGCGCCATTCCGACATCAGGTCAGCGGCTCATTCCGACAAACCGTCCCGCTTCGTTCGCGCGTCGCGCCGCATCCGAGCGCCCTCGCGGCGCTGCTTCATGGTCTCCTGCGCATAGCGCAACACCGTCGCCGCGACCTTGTGACCGCTCAAAGCCCTGAACTGAGCGTCGGACAGGCCAGCGTCGGCGCCTTCTGTATTGCCGCCGTGGCGGAGGCCCATGAACTTGACCTCCGGGTCGATGCCGGCCGCCTCGCGGATCTCGGCCACCCGGTGGCGGAAGTAGTCCTGGCGCCAAGGGAGATGCACCTTCTTGCGCCGGTCCGCCTGATCGCGCGTGACGATCAGAGTGCTGCGGCGCTCGGCCTCGTCGAGACGCTCCATCAGCTCGGGCCAGAGCGTCGTGCCGTCGACATCGAGCAGCGGCAGATCGATCTGCTTGCCGATCTTGTGGTGCCAAATCCTGGCGATCGGCAGACCGTCGGGCCGATAGTGCGTCCAGGCCAAGCGCCCCAGGATATCGATCTGCCGCTGGAGCCAGTAGAAGGCGATCATCGCCGCCATGTCGACCGAGGCGTCACCGCAGGTGTCGGCAGCGCTGACGAAGCGCACGAGCTCGTCATGTGTCACCGGCCGCGTCGTGGCGGCCTCGTAGTCCATCTTCACGCCCTTGAATGGGTTTTCGAGCGGGACCGTCTTCGGTTCGATGCGGCGGGCGGTGTTCCAGGCGAGCTTGGCGCAGACGATCGCGCCCCGCGCCGAGCGCACGCGCGACGTCCCGTCCGCCTTCACCTTCAGGCGGTCGAAGACCCTATCGGCCACGCCGGCCGTTATGCTGGCGAGCAGCATCTCGCCCAACCGCCCCTTGCCGTCCTTGCTCGGCAGCCGCGAGACGTCGTTCAGCGCGCGGTCGTAGTCGCCGCGGGTGCCAGGGGGCAGGTTCGTGTACTGCGGGCTGCGCTTGTAGACCGACACCATCCAATCGAACGTGCCATGCCGCAGCGAAGCGTCGGGCGATGCGCCGCCGGTCCGCCAGGCGTCGAACTGCGGATTGATGACCGTGTCGCACCGCTCCTTGGCCGCTCCGT
>CALMGA010000190.1:3685-7889 GCA_937863205.1 uncultured Beijerinckiaceae bacterium
CTCATCGCGAACCGGTCGATGACGCACCGGATCACTTGACGTGGGTCTACAAGACGATCTCCGCTTGAGGCTGTACAGCCTAAGACCGGGTCGGCCTGTTGATCGCCTCATTCTGCAAATCTGTGAAGAGATCCCTCATCTGACCTGATCCTCGCACCTTTGTCGGTCGGCTCCTGCTGATCTTGGACCTTGCCCTTAGTCTTGCGACCACTTCTGCGGGACTTGGTCCCATGGTCTCTCGATGTTGTCGCAGGTGGCTCGCCCATTGGGAGGCGTTCACCTCATCGACGATGTCGGGGTTGCTCTCAAGCCGCGGCACGCTCAACCACCCGCCCTTGAAGTTCCGAACACAGATCTGCTTGAGGTCGCGAGGATCAAGGCGAACAGCAGGCTTGAAATGAGGTCGTTCGCGCTTGATCAGACTGAGGTACTCACCCAGGTCGATGCTTTGATACCGGATCTTGTTGAAGACGATCCCATCCCCGTCGATTTTCGACTTAACAATCAAGCTGAGACCAAGGCGAAGATCTTCATCGTTGATCTGCAGCGGAGCACGCATCCTGCCGCTAAGCCGACGCCACATGTTCAAGGGCGTGGCGTTGTTCAGTCCCCTGTGCCGCTTGTTGTGGTAGTTGTCGACGACCCAGATGAGGAAGCGCTTGCGCACCTCGTCGAGCGTGAGCATGGCGTGCTTCTGCGCCTTGTGTGACCTCGCTCCTTGGGATTGGCAAAGGTCCGCCCCGGCAGGGTCGCCACAAAGTTCCTGTTCACGGTGCCGATGAATCGCTCGACATACGGCTTGTCCTTGGCCTTGCCGGGAGCGCACCGGGTCACGGTCATCTCGAGCTTGGCGAAGATGTCCTTGGTGTCGAGCCCCTTGAATTCGCTCCCGCCGTCTGTACGGAGCTCGACCGGGATGCCCTCAACGGGCCAAGTCGCACCCCGGGCGGTTCCTTCAAGTCGCTTCGGGCGCATGCCGTGCAGCAGGCAATCCATGGTGCAGGCCCACGAGGGGGCTGCCAAGCCGATATGGAAGCCGTAGACCATGCGCGTCGCCACATCGATGGCGACCGTCAATGTCGGGCGGGCGGTTTGCTTCCGCGGCTTCTTGCCTGCGGCCAGCTTCGGGTTGAAGCCGTAGTCGCCCGGCTTGAGTTCCACCATCAGATCGAGGGACGTGCTGTCGATCTCGACGACGTCCAGGGCCGCGTTCGGCAAGGGCTTGCCCCGCACGAAGTTCTTGCCCGCGGCGTCGGGTCCCTCGCGGCGGAGGTCCATTTCGTAGCTGGAGATCGTGCGGCCGATGAACCGCCGCACCGTCTCGCGGTCGGGCGTGCGCTCCCCAGCCGGCAGGATGCACCCACTGCGGGCGTTGCGCCTCGAGGCTGGCGGCCCGGTCACGATCCTGTCGCAGGGCCTAGCCGTCGACCTGATGCAGCCCTTCGCTGCATTCGAGGGCGCGTTCCGCACCATGTTGCGGCCGAAGGCGCTCTCGGCGTGGGTCGCCTCGGCGGAAGGGCAGCGGCACATCAGGAGCACCGGGATCGATGCGTCCGAGCTGGATCGCCACACAGTGTACGGCCACGGCGGCGGCGCGACCCGCATCTCACGATGCACCGAGCTCTACGTCTTCAAGCCGCGGAGCGAACTCGGCAGCCTCGTGCGGTCGATCACGGGGCTCCTCCGATCCAAGAACGGGTAGGATCGACCACACCGGCTGGGCTGGTCGAGCCAATGGTGCTCGGCCGGTTGCCGACAGTCTAAGCCCGCAACGATGAAGGTAGACCTTGGTGAGCGGCAGCGGCGGCGTACGGGTGCAGGTCCTCTCCGACCTGCACACTGATGCGGGACACCTCAAGAAGATCGTCGCCTGCCCCGATGCCGATGTCGTCGTCGTGGCCGGCGACGTCTGCGCGGGATGCGACAACGGCTTCGGCCTCCTGCGCGACCTCTTCCCCGAGAAGCCGATCGTCACCGTCGCCGGCAATCACGAGTTTTACGGTCGCGACATCGACGGGGAGCGCATCGAGGCCGCCGAGCGCGCTCGTGCGAGGGACATCCGATTCCTGGACGATGCAGCCGTGGAGATCGGTGGCGTTCGCTTCGTCGGCGCGACGCTGTGGACGGATTACAGCCTGGACCGGACGGCGCCGCAGGCCGTGGCCATGCGCATCGCCAACAGCGGCATGAACGATCACCGCGCGATCGCCAAAGGGCGCCGGCTGTTCCGGCCGGAGGACGCTCTCACCCTACATCTTGGGTCGCGGCGCTTCCTCGATGCCGAACTCGCGGCTCCGTTCGCCGGCCCAACCATCGTCGTCACCCACCATGCCCCGCATCCGGGCAGCATCGCCGCTCGGTACAGGGTGGCTGGCTCAACCATGGCGGACGCCTGCCAACTCATCGCCGGTGTGCGGGATCGGATCGACGACTGCCTCGTAGAATTACAACGGGTGCTGACATGACCGAGCACGCCTACAGCTACGTGGTTCGGCCGTTTGCGCAAGCTGTTCCCGGACCTTGATGGAGATTCCTTCAAGCGTGTCCTGCGCGCCGTTGAGGTCGGCGTCGCCGCCCTTGCCAAGGACCAGGCATCGACAACCTTTCTGCCGAGCGCTGACGCCTCTGCGTTGGCGCGGCGCGTCCTACCTGAAGACGACTCCGGCCTGTGTTGGTCAGCCATCAGCGGTCTCGACAGGAACGGTACAGACGGGCACGATTTGGTCATGTCGCCGAAGAACCCTCCGATCCCGCCAGCCGCGGCGCGTCGAGCTGCTCGCCTTCCCGGCGGCGCAACTGTTGGACATCGCCGGGCCGCTGCAGGTGTTCGCCTCCGCCAACGAGCGGCTGGCCGCACGGGGCCTGCCGCCGCCCTATGCGATGCGGGTCGTGGCGCCGACCGGTCGCATCGCCGCGACAGCGGGGCTGACCTTCGCGGCCGAGCCCCTGCCGCCGTCGGCCTGCGCCGTGGATACGCTGGTCGTCGCCGGCGGGCGGGGCGTGATGGAGGTCGTCGGCGACGCGGCGCTCATCGGATGGGTGCGCGAGCGGGCCGCCGGCGCCCGCCGCGTCGCCTCGGTAGCCGGGATGAGCGAGCGCAGCTTCAGCTGCCGCTACCAGGAGTCCACGGGACTGACGCCCGCCCGCGCGGTCGAGCGCCTGCGGGTTGAGGCGGCGCGTCAGCTGCTGTGCGAAACGCAGCTGCCGATCAAGCGGATCGCGTCGTGCTGCGGGCTGGGCAGCGAAGAAACGATGCGGCGAAGCTTCCTGCGCGTGCAGGGTGTCGGGCCGGCCCGATATCGAGCGCGTTTCAGCCTCGGCCGGGATTGAAGTGGAGGGTGGTTAGAGCGTTGAACTGAAGTCCGTCCGAACTGCAGATTGTGCCCGATATTACGGCTTCGTAGCGTGCCGGCGTCGCAAAGGGCTTGAGCATGAGTCGACTCTACGGATCCGCCCACCGCGCATTGCAGGAGCGGTACGGCACCGAGCGGCTGGCGGATCGGCTGGAAGCGCTGAGCCATCCGGAGTTCGATGAGAACGACCAAGCCTTCATCACGTCGGCGGCCATGTTCTTTCTCAGCGCGATCGATCACCTCGGTCGCCCCACCGTCTCCTACAAGGGCGGCGCGCCGGGCTTCGTGCGCCTCGTCGGGCCGAGCGAACTGGCCTTCCCGTCCTACGACGGCAACGGCATGTACCTGTCGCTCGGGAACGTCGCGGCGCAGGCGGCGGTGGGGCTGCTCTTCATCGATTTCGCCAGCCCGCGCAGGTTGCGCGCGCAGGGCCGGGCGACCCTGTCGCCGGATGATCCGCTACTCGCCGACTGTCCCGGAGCCGAGATGGTCGTGCGTGTCGCCGTCGAGACGATCTTCATCAACTGCGGACGCTACATCCATCCCGCCGCTTCGATGGCCCTGTCCCACCATGTGCCGGATGCCGCGGGGCGGCAGCCGTTCCCGAACTGGAAACGGATTGGCCTGCTCGCCGAAACATTGGACGGAGAGGATCGCGACAAGGTCGAGGCCGCGGGCGGCCCAATCACGATCGAGCAGTATCGCGGCGAAGATGCGCCGCCCGCAGCCCACGCTTCTCTCACTGATCCGTCCCGTTGATCCCGAGAGCATCGGATGCGATCCGATGCTCTGATTTGTTCTATCGCATCGGATTTGTCCGAAAACCGCTGCGCACTTTTCGGTCCGATGCT
>CALMGA010000191.1 GCA_937863205.1 uncultured Beijerinckiaceae bacterium
GCTGAATGTCGAGCGGAACCAGCATGCGTTGGGTACTCCGCCAAAGGCTGCTTAGGACAGCGGCATCCGTCTTGTCGACCCTGGCCGCGGCGCCGTGCATAGCTACGAGCTTGTAGACGAAGCCAATCGCCCGCTCGCCCAGCGCCGCCCGGGCATGCAGGTCATCGATGGAATCGACACCGCCGTACGCGCGGTTGTGCAAGGCTTCCCGACGCAGGTGCTCCTGCTGTTCCCGCGCCAGGGCGAGCAGCATCCCGTGCTCCTGCGTGGCGGTGTAGGTGATGGCGGTCGCGGCTACATCCTCCTGAAGAACCTGCGCTGGACACACGCCTTGAGCGCGCGCGGCCTGCCGAGCGGCAAGGTCCTGCAAGACAGCGCTGGCGACATCGAACGTGATCATACTCGACTCCAGCTGTTGAGCGACCCGCCCCGCCTCGGCATTCAGACCAGAGCCCAGGATGCGGGCTGATCGCGGCTCGCGCACCCTCAGGCTGAAGGCAACCACTTGCATCGTGCCGGTCGCCGGATCCGTGAACCGGCGCCGCCACCAGTAGATGCTGCCACGGCGGTAGGTGTTGGGGCAAAGGGGCATCGAAAGCTCGCGCTGCGGACAAGCGCGTGCGACAGCCCTGCGTACAATCAGCGGCTCGAGGTACCTACCTGAAGCCGGTCTGATTGCTCAATCAACGAATTAGCTTAGGCTTGGCTGGGGCGGGAGGTTCCCGACCTAGCCAGCGAGACGTTCGTAAGCCGCTCATTCTGCTCGGCTTTCGTGCTGCGGCCCTCCTCCTGTGCTACAGCCATGTGTCATGGGCAAGTGCATGGGCGCGGCCGGGCAGACGGCATCTGCCTTTTTCACCTTTCATCGCTGCCGAACGCGCCTTCACTCGCCTTCGGCGAAGAAGTCCTCGTCGAGGCGGCGCAGCGTGATCACCTGCGCCGTGCGCACGCCGACGCCGTGCTCGATCATCAGCTCGGCCAGCTCCGCCCCGTCGATGAGGATGACACGCTGCGCGAGGTGGCGCACGAAGTCGCGCGCCTGCGCGCTGAAGCTCGACGTCGTCACGAATACGCCCTTGGTCGCTCCCAGCCCGACGAGGCTGCCGACGAAGGCCTGCACGTCGGGGCGGCCGACGCCGTTGCCGGCGGCGTAGCGCTTGGCCTGCACGTAGACGCGGTCAAGGCCGAGGCGGTCCTCGTTGATCACCCCGTCGACGCCGCCGTCGCCGGAGCGGCCGAGCTGCTGCGCGGCGCTGCGGTGCGTGCCGCCGTAACCCATGGCGACGAGCAGGTCGACGATGAGGCGCTCGAAGAAGGCGGGCGGGTTGCCGGCGATGCGCTCCAGCAGCTCGCGGCGGAGCGTGGCGTGCAGCTCGCCGTGCGCCGCCTCGATGCGCTCCTCGGGCGTCGTTGCCGCCTCCGGCGAGGCTTCGGGCAGTGCCGCGGTGGCGGCCGGCCCCGCGTCTTCGCCGGCTGCCTCGCCGCGCTTATAGAACTCGCGGAACGAGGGGATGTGCATCAGCACGGCGACGTCGATGCGCTTGGGATGGTCGAGAAGCGCGTGGCGCCCGGCCTCGGTGGCGAGGAAGCGTCCGCGCGCCGGCGAGGCGATCAGCCCGGCCTTGCTCATGTAGAACTTGGCCCAATGGATACGGTTGTGCAGCACGCTCTGCCGGCCGCTCGGCAGCCGCGTGGCGCGCTCCTCCGCCGTCAGCCTCAGCGCGTCGGAGAGGCGCTCGGCGACCTCGACCACGCGCTTCTCGCCGCCCTCCGCGGCGAGGGCGAGCACCGGGCGCATCAGACTCTGATAGTCGGGGATCGGCATAGTTCGACCCTAGCGTGTTCCCCATCGTGACCGTACCGAGACCATCGGACCACGCCCGCCGACCGCTTCAATAAAGACCTCGTCTTCACCGCGCGTCTGCACCGGGCGCAACGCCATGACGGCACTAAGCAGCCTTTGGCGGATTATCCAACGCATGCGGAGTGCGCTCAACGTTCAGCTGTTCAACTGCGTCATGGATGGCTCAGCTGTTCAACTGCGTCATGGATGGCTACGTCCAGTTCATTGGGTTCGGTGAAGGTACGGTGGGCGAGATGATGGCGCTTCAGGTCGCGCCAGCTGCGCTCAATGGCGTTGAGCTCGGGCGCGTACTTTGGCAGCCACTCCACCGTGAGCCAGTGTTCTCGGCCGGCCAAGGCAGCCCGGCTTGCCTTGCTGGTGTGAATGGCGCCGTTGTCGAGCACCAGCACCACGGGCTTGTTGTTGCGGCCAGGCTTGGGGCCGTAACGCCGGTCGACGGCGGCCAGCAGCTCCGCAAAGTCGCTGCTGCGCTTGGTCCGGGAGGTGTGAACGACAAGGTCGCGCCGTGCCCAGTCGAGCACGCCCAGTATGGCGATCTTCTTGGCCTGCCCCGGCGCCGGCACGCGCAGATCGGCGCCTCGCTTGGCCCAGGCGTGAGCCAGGTAGGGATGGGTCAGCGCTTCCGGCTCGTCGCCAAACAACAAAACGATGTCGCCCGCCTCGGCCTGCGCCCGGAGCAGCTTGCCGCGCAGGCCGGCCCGGTTCACGGCTTCGGCGTCCTGCCGTCCCGTCAGGGTGTGGCGGGGCCGGCGCCAGCGCATCGCCCCCTTTGGCGCAAAACCACCGACAGGTGCGCCGGCGACAGCCGCACGCCGGCACGCTTCTCGATCTCGACCGACAAGCGCGCCAGCGTCCAGTTCGGTCGGTTCGCCACCGGCTCGGCAAGGATCTGTTCGGCCACCGCCAGCGCCGCATCGGCCCTGGTCGGCGCCGGCCCCGGCGCAAAGCAGGTCCGCAACGCCTCGACCCCGCCACGCATGAACGTGCCTCGCCACAGCCGCACCGTGTCCTGGCGCACCCCGAACGCCTCCGCACAGCGGGCACTGGTCCAGCCCGACGCCGTGTGCAGCACCGCCCGCGCCCGATCCGCCTCGGCACGATCGCGGGACTGGCTCAGCTCAGTCAAGGCCGCACGCTGTTTCTCATTGACCACCACGGGCGATTTGCCGGCCATGATGCCGCTCCTCCATCAAGCGGCAGCAAGGAATCACAACGACCATGCGTTGGCCAGACAACCCAAACCTGCTTAGCCGCCCGAGGCCTGCCCGACGAGCTGATAGGCTTCGTCCGACGCGAGACGGCCTTTCATGCCCGACGCGAGCGGATCACAGAGTGGTCACTTGGCCCTACCCGCGAGACCTTCGTTCGCACGCTGGTTGGCGCCGGTGCCAGCCCCTCTCCAGCCAATATCGGCGGCCTGCGGCAGAGCGCCCTTACCCTCTTCGCCGAGCTGCTATTCGACGCTGAACGGCGCTATGCGTCGGTGCGCTCGCCGCTCGACAGGGTGCTTGCGGCCTTGCGCGACGAGGACGACGGGACCATCGCGGCGCCTCCGCCCGTCGCTCCGGCCGAGGCCGCGCCTTCCCCGTCGCTGGCGGCCGCACCGGGTATCGTGCCGGTCGAGGCGAGCCTGCCGGAAGTGCGGTGGCGCAGGTTAATGTCCTGCCGATGGCCGAGCCGGTCGAGGCAGGTTCGGAGTGCTCCTTCACCGGGCGCATCGCCACGCTTGCCAAACGCAAGATCAAGCTGAAGAAGGACGGCCAGCGCGACGGCTGGGATGAGAAAACCGCCAACCAGCATCTATCGATCGCGGCCGGGTTCGCCAAGTGCGCCGGCACCGACGACCCTGCCAGGATGACGCAAGCCAACGTGGGTCGCTACCGCGATCTGCTCGACCTTGCGCCCAAGAACTGGGGCAAGAGCAGCAAGGACGCCCACCGCACGCTCGAGGAGATCCTGGCGCGCTGCGAGGATCTCGACGACGACGAGATCGGCTTGGCGCCGGGCACCGTCAACCGCCAGCTGACCCAGCTCGGCAATTGCCTGGCGCACATGAAGGGGCACGGCTGCCTCATCGGTGAGATCACCAATGACATGCGTACGTGTGGCGAGGGGCGCGCACGGGCGACCTTCACCGCCGAAGACGAGGTGACGCTATTTGGCTCGCCGACCTGGACCGGCGTCGAGGTGGTGCACGGGTCCGACTACTTCGTCCCGCTGCTTGCCAAGTACGAGGTGCCGAGGCTGTACGAGGTGGTCGGTCTCGAGACCAAAGACATCGACCTCGACGGTATGTTCTTCCACATCCGACCGAACCGGCTAAGCGGCGCGAAGAACAAGAGCTCGATCCGTCGCCAGCCGATCATGCCCGAGCTTGAGCGCCTTGGCTTCTGCGAGTACGTCGAGATAATCATTAAGGCCGGCGACGACATCGTCTGGCCTGAGCTGCTGCTGCGTGGCACCGCGACGCCGATGCAGAATCTGTACTACAAAAGTTGGTCGCTGATCTTAGCAGAGGTGCTGCCCAGCGCCAGGGCCGAGCGCAAGCACATGCACAGCTGGCGCAAGGCGGGCAATAGCATCATGGCCGGCAAGAACGTCAATGATCCGTTGCGCTACCAGCTGCTCGGCCACGCCTACCGCGACATCAACGGGCGGCACTACACGGATGAGTTGTCGCTGGAGGACAAGCGCGCGGCGCTCAGCCATATCCCGGTGACGACCGGGCACATCGAGAGGCGACCGTTGCGGCTGCATACTGGTCTGATTAGGTGAGGCACGCGGCACGACTTTGGAGATTGCGCCCGATCTGCCCTTAATGAGTGAGTCTGTAGCTGCGATCGGCAAAGGAACTCGAGCCGATCAATGGCGAAGCACTTGGGACAAATGAAGGGATCCCGCTCCATGGCTCGTAAGCACAGGGGCTTAGCCTCTTCCTTGAGTGGCGTTCCGACCGCCATTCCTACCAGAGTTCTCCACAACAGCTTTGCGATGAAGCTGCCGAGTTGATAGCGGGAAGGGTTCGAGCAGTGTCGCTTTCCCCTTCGCAGCTATCCCGAATTCGAGCCGTCGCTCGATAGGCCCTTGGCGGCAGCGATGGTGCCATGGCGCTCGTTGGTCCTCTCCGCCTCGCGCCGCATCGGGCGCTCTTGCTCGCCGACGCTACCGCGCGCGAGGCGCGAGCTGCCGGCGCATGGCTTCCGCAAACATCACGCCGGTGTCGAGCGAGGCTTGGTGCCGGAGGGTGTCGAGAAGCTCCTGCTCGGGCAGGCAGGGCGGCGTCGCGGCCGCCGCCTCGGCCAGCATCGGCCACACCCCGTCGAGCGCCACCCCGACCTTGACGCAGCGGATCACGTCGCCGGCGATGCCGAACAGGGTGATCGTGTTGTCGAGCGACTGCGGCCGCGCCAGCAGCGGCTGCAGCAGCCGCCCCGTCGCCGGGTCGAGGTCGAGCAACACGGGCGCGCGGGCGTGCAGGCCGTGCGACTCGATCAGGAACCAGGCCAGCGGCGGCGCGGCGAGCACGCTGACGATGCTGGGTGTGGCGGCATAGGCCGCCCACTCCCGAGCGCTCCAGCAATCGACCCGGTAGGAGAGGAACACCTTGACGCCGTCGGCTTGCACCTCGACCGTGGCCGCCATCGCTCGGTCGTCCGTGGGCGCAAGCCAGCGGTCGCCGATGGCGAGGCGGGTGCCGTTCGGCGCCTGGACGCAGTGGTCGTCGACGTGGGCGCCGCGCGAGATCAGGAAGGCGACCGGCGCCACGGCGACCGCTCCGCCAGCCATGTCGTTCATCGTCGTCATCTTGTCCTCCGGGGTTGTCGGCAGTCTCCTGCCCCTCACCGCATGCCTCCCGGCCGCACCGTTCCCTCGCTGCCGTTCATCCTTCTGCTCCACCGCCGTCCCGGCCGTTCTCTCGGCAGTGCGCTAGGCGTCGGCATGCCGAGCCATCGCGCGGGCCCTGTCACCAGCACCGCCGCCGCCCCGAGCCGTTGCTGGTCATAGGTCCGCCGCGCCCGCAGGCTCGGCCGAGACCGGCGGCGCCGGCGACGCGCGCAGCGCCAGCACCTCGCGTCGGCCGCTCTCCACCCGGGGCTCGACGAGCTCCAAGCGGCCCGCGATGGTGCGGAACACCGACGTGCGCAGGCGTCACGGCGCGAAGCCGACGGGGTTGCGGAAGCCGCCCTCGCGCGAGCTGCCGGCCGCGAGCGCGACGGCGCGCAGCACGTCGTCGGGGGTGAGCGCGTCGCATCCGGCCGCGGCGGCATAGCCGAGCGCCAGGGCGACGATGCGCTTCAGCCGCCGCGGGGTGTGCCGGGCGAGCTGCTCGCGCACCGCGCTGGCGAGCACGGCCGCGAAGTGCTCGCCGTGGGGGGCACGCACCGCGGCGTAGATGCCGTCGACGATGGTGGCGAGCTGCGTTCGGGTGGGGTCGGGCACCGCCATCACCAGCATGCGGTCGAGGATGGACGACGGCAGGCCCGCGGTGCCGTTGGCGGCCGCGATCCACAGCACGTGGTCGGCGCGCAGCGGCAGCTCCAGGAAGTCGTCGGTGAACTCGCGGGCGTTCTCCTCCTCGAGCAGGCTGTGGAACACGTCGTAGGGTTGGTCGTGCGAGCCCAGCGCCGGCGCCTTCTCGAACTCGTCGAGCACGATGATCGGCGAGGCCGTCGGGCTGGCGAGCAGCGTCTCGGCGATCCTGCCGATCCGGGCGCCGCGCCACGAGGTGTTCAGTCCGCGCAGGCGCTAGGTGTCGAGCATGTTGAGGGGCAGGGACTCGCTCGTCGTGTCGAGCGCTGCGGCGAGGCGCTTCAAAGCCCAGGTCTTGCCGATGCCGGGCGCACCGACGAGCAGCACCGGGG
>CALMGA010000192.1 GCA_937863205.1 uncultured Beijerinckiaceae bacterium
GTTCGGCCTTGCCGGCGGCAGCACGCGTCGTCCCGCCGGCTGGGCGGCCGCGCTGTGCTTCCGCCAGAAGGCCAGCCTGCTGCGCATCGCCGGCACGGCGGAGTTCGCCCGCGACCTGCTCGATGGCGGCCAACAGGTCGCGGTGTCGGTGGCCTTCCTGGAAACGAGTGCGGCCCTGGTCGTGTCGCTCCAGGGCACTGGGTGGCGGGTCGGCGCGATCAAAGGCGAGCAGGCCAGCGACGCGAACGAGGCGGTGCGGCTCGGCGACGGCACTGGAAGGGTCTGCCGCGGCACTGACCGGCGCTGCCGAGTCCCTGTCGGCGGCCGCACTTAAACAGGGGGTCGGCTCGGCCGCCGAGGCAGCCGAGGGCGTCAGCGCCGCGGCCGCGCCGAGCGTATTGGGCACGGCAGCCAAAACCATCCCGATCGTCGCGGCGACCGTCGCCCTGACCGAACTCAGCATGACGGAGGACGCCCACACCGGGGAAGACATCACCTCGCAGGCTTCCGTCGGGCAGGCGCTGGCGGGTTGGCTGTTCGGCAAGAAGAAGCAGAGCAAGACCGGTCGCCACGATCATTCCGGCGTTCCGATCGCCGGCGCCCGTGCGCTGGGCGGCCCCGTTTCGCAGGGCAAAACCTACCTTGTGGGCGAGCGCGGCCCCGAGCTGTTCACCCCCGGCCTGTCCGGTGCCATCTCGACTCATGACGTCCAGCGCATGCTGTCGCGCGCCACCTTCGCGCCCGAAGGCGCCAGGGGTGGCAGCGGCACGGTGCACCTCGCCGCGCCCGACCTCGCCAGTGCCGTCACCGGCAGGATCAGCAGCGGCCGGCCGACCACGCGGGCGGCGACGTGCTCAAGGTGAGTTGGCACGGGGCGTCGCTCCTCGGCCGGACGCGACACGGCCGACGCGATCGGTGCGCCCCGCGGGTAATTACCCAGGGGGGTGTCTGGCCGAGGATGCTCAAGCGCTGATGGTGCCGAGCACGGTGTCAAAGGCGTTCGCCCTGGAGGCGAGGCGTGCCGTTGCCACCACGGTGCGCACCGCGGCTTCGCCCGCGGCAGACCACATCGCGCGGTAGCCGTTGGTGTTTTTGCGCTGGATCACCGCCGGCCGCAGGTCGCGCTCGCAGGCGTTGTTGGTGGCCGCGACCTGCCCGGGGAAGACGGCGAAGGTCAGCAACTGGTCGCGGGCACGTCGCATCCGGCGCTGGATGTCGCGGGCCAGGTCGCAGCGGACCGGGGCGGTAAGGATGTTGTCCAGCAAGCGTTCCAGCTTGGCGCGCCGAGCTTTCACCGTCGAGGGTGCCAGCGTGGTGATGCTGCGAGACAGGATGAAGGCCGAGCCGAGCCATAGCTTGAGGCGTAGCGCGACAGGATCGTCGCCGGCCTCGACGGCATAGGCCACGTCGCGGGCGAGATGCGCCAGGCAGGTTTGCTGGCGGTCGGCGTGACCCTGCTGGGCGACATAGCGGTCCGACAGCCACACCGTCGGCCGGTGTCCGTCCATGATCTCGTGGATCACGGAAGCAGCCCGCGTCGGGGCGGCGTGGTGCACCACCGCCCCCTCGCAGCGGAAGACCCAGTGGTACCCGTTCGAGCCCTCGATGCGCACGCTTGTCTCGTCGGAGGCGACCACCGCGGCCCGCCGCAGGGCGGACAGGGCCGTCTCGCGTCCGGCGGCGAAGCGCGCTTGGGCTCGGCGCAGCATGTTGGTCAAACCACCCTGGCTGAGCGTGAGGCCGAACAGGTCCGACAGCGCCTGCTGCAGGCGCTCGTAGGAGAAGGCCTGAAAGGTCTTAAGGTACACCGCCATCGCGTGCAGGCGCGGGCCGAACGGCGTTGCTGCCGCGCCGGCCGGCCGCGGCGCCGCTACGCGCGCCCGGCAACCGGAACACGTCACCGCAAGGCGACGGTGCTGCTCGACGGCGGGCTTAACCTCCGGCAGTTCGATCTGCTCGTGCACGCTGACTATTTCGGCCGGCAGGTCGGGCGACAGCGCCAAGCCGCAGGTCGGGCACGCCGTCGGGCGGTGGTCGGTGATGACGTCGGGGTCGTCCGCGATGACGCGGCTGTGGCCCTCGTGACCGGGCTTGGCGCCGCCGGGGCGGGACTGCTCGCGCCGCTCCTTGCGGTCCGTCGAGGGCGGCTTGGACGACGTGCGCGACGTCTTGGCCGGGCGCTGCATTTTCAGCACCAGCTCGATCAACTCGTCCTTGCTCAGACGCTCCAGATCACCGCGGCTCATGGCAACACGGAATCAGCACTCGTCGCGTCGCGCAAGCGCCCCGGATCACATCGGGTCGCAACCGCGCCGCTGCCGATCGCTGACCACCCCCTGGGTAATTACCCCCGCGGTGTCGTCCAGGTGTGATGGGTGGTGGCGCACGTCGCGCAGGTTCATGCGGCGGTCGCGGCGACCGGGTCAGGGCCGCGGACCGGGCAAAGCAAAGCCCGGCCGCCTTTCGGCTCCGGGCTCATGTCGCACTTCTTCAACGCTGGTGATTTTGCGCGTTTTACCCGACGGGTCAAGTCGCGAGTTTGCGCCGACAACGACCAAAACCGTGGGAAGGCATTCCTATTGAAATGACGTGTCGTCCCACGCTACTGCTGCAACTTCGTTCCCGAGGGTAGGTGAAACTGTTGAGAGCAGTTGATCGTGATGCCATCATCGCCCTTTCCTATAGAAACTTTAATTTCTGTTTTGTCCGCCGTCCGAAATACAAGTTCGTCCTCGTTGACGCCTTTTCTTTCCTTTGATGGTTTGCCGAACTTCTCGATCGCGCGCCTGCGTGCTGATCCGATCTCCTCGTTTGCGGAAATAGGATAAATGCAACTATTAGACAGTCCTTCCAGGGCGGACTGCCCGAAACAGGGATAACATGTGATGGTATACATTAACACCGCACTAGTCTTTGGAAAAGGTCGCATTTCAGGCGTTCTCCGAGCAGAAAGACACGCACGATCGCTCTGATTTCGGAGCCGGTCAAAGCGACTATTGACGAATAGCAAGCTTTTGCTGTCAGTATCGGGTGCGAGCCTTCGCTTGTCGCAACCGTAACTCGGCCACCATGGTCCTGAGCCCGGCCGCTTCGCCCGTTGCGCCCTCGACTTCGGTCATCTCCGCCTCGGCCGCAGCGTCCCGCCGCCGGCCACCGCCGACCCTTCGCGCTCCGCTGCCTCACGCGCTGCCGCCGCATGCTTGTCGTCGGCCGCCGGCGCTGCCTTGCCCCGCGCCGCGAAAGCCTCGGCCAAGTCCTCCAGCGCGTCCCGGAAGCGACGGGCGACGTAGGTCGCGCCCTTCTCGCCGGACTTGCCCTGCAGCGCCGCGATGTCGGCGTAGCCCATCCGGTCGCCCAGCACGCGCCGCAGCAGCCGGGTGTCGATCATCCCCAGCCGCCCCTGGACGAAGGCGACCATCTTGACCGCGGCCTGCGCCCGCTCCATCGCGCGGGCCACGGCGCCGTTCTCCATCGTGCTGTGATGGCTGGGCGTGAGGTCCCACTTGGAGCCGCCGATGCGGCCGGCCTTCTCCAGCACGTCCTGCACCGTCCGCCCGGCCCGGTAGGCGGCTTCGGAGATGCGGCCGTGGCTGCGCTCCAGCTCCAGCAGGTCGGTGCGCCGGTTCACCGTGGCGAGCACCCGTTCCTTGCCGTTGCCCCACGGATCGGCGACGGCGGCGACCACCGTGTCGCTGTTGGCCGACTTCACCGGCTTGCCGAGGCCGGCTGCCGGCGCGCGGGTGTTATGGGTGCGGCCGTCGTAACGCCCGATCGCCGAGCCGCGTTCGGGCGAGCGCCGGGCCGGACGCTGCGAGCGGATCGAGATGTCGGGGATGACGGAGCGGTTCATGGCGGCGGATCTCCCCTGCGATCGGGCCCGGTTCAGGCCGCGACGAGGCTGAGTGGTCGGCCGCCGGTTTTACCGCTGTCAAGTCCGGGCTTGGTCGCATCGGACCTGGCGAGCGCGGCGGCGATGGTCAGGGCGGCGCGGCGGCGGCCGGCCTCGGCCGTGGCACGCGGCCAGCCCATCCCGCGGCACAGCTCGCCGAAGGAGCTGCGGGTCGCCCGGCAGCGTGCCCAGGCCAGCAGGTACTTGCGGCCATCGGAATCGCCGGCGAGCAGCCCGGCCCATTCCAGCACGTCGGTGACGGCGGTGCAGGTCTCCCATGGCGTGCGGATCGCCGGGCCGCGGCTGTAGACGGGGCAGTGCGGCAGCAGGCGAAACACCTCGATCAGCTGCCGCTCGACATCGGCGCTGGTCCAAGCATTCAGCGGTCGGGCTCCATGCACGTCAGGAGCATAGCAGATGCTGCGCGGGTCTAGCGCAGGAACATCTTGGCACGACCCGCGCTGTCGCGACGATCAACCAAGGATAATCGCTACCATGCGCGTCTTCGCGTTGCTGTTTGGCATCGTCTTCCTGCTGGCCGGCGTGTCCGGCTTCGTCCCTGCGCTGTCGCCCATGCATATGCACTCAGGCATGGTGGTCACGGCCAACTCTCGCCTGGCCCTCGGCCTGTTCCCGGTCAACGTGCTGCACGACCTTGTGCATGTGGCTTTCGGGATCTGGGGGCTGCTCGCCGCGCGGTCGGTGTTCGGCGCGACTTTCTACGCCCGCAGTGTCGCGCTCATTTACGCCCTGCTCGTCGTGCTGGGGCTGATACCAGCCACCTCGGCGCTGTTCGGCCTCGTGCCGATCGACGGCAACGATGTGTGGCTGCACGCAGGGCTGGCGGTCGTGGCGGCGTACTTCGGCTTCGTCCACGTTCGGAGCACGGATGATTACGCTCGCGCCTGATCGGCGGAGCGGGGCAAATCCAGCCCTTACTAGCAAGCTCACCAACTCTGATTTCATTCGATTTTCGGCTCGTCGTTAACCTTTGACAGGGACGATCATCAGACCAGCGGCCTACGTTGGCTTCGAAGGAGCGAAGCCATGGACATCCAAGCCCCGCTATCTGGCGCTGAGCTGGCGACGCCGGAAGCCATTGATGGTCCCTACGGCCACAACACCACGGCGTCCGATACGACGGCACGGCTGATCGGCCTCGGGTTCGTCAAGGCGACGGCACTGAGCTTCTACGTCACCCGCGCCGGACGACTGCGCCTTACGACTGAGCGCCTGCTTGACAGGGAGAGGCGTAGTTCGGATCGACCGTCTGAGAAGAGGTCGAGCCTTTGACGGCGCAGGATCGGAGCTTGGATCGCTCACTAAGCAGTGGTGAGGCGCTACCTTTTGTCGACCTTCAGCTTAGCCATTGCCGACGCGGCGTCTCCGCCATAACCTCGGATGCTACTTGGAAGGGGACCGAAGCCGTGCGTGATCTGGTCTCCTTATCGGTTGAGGACATGGCGGCGCTGAAGGCGATCGACGGCCCTCATGGTGCGAATGCGGAACCAACCGAAGCTACGGCAAAGCTGGTCGCCTTCGGCCTGATTCGGGCGACGCCGCTCGGCTTCTACCTGGCCCGCGCCGGGAAGCTTCATCTCGCCGCCATCGGTTCAGTCCTCGTAACCAGCGACGCCGCAAGCATTAGCGTTTAGTGGCTATACATAAACCTTGAGGATCGTGGCCTAGCCGTCGCTCTTTATGGCTTCTTCGGTTGGAGTAGAAGCCATGACTATCTGCGCACCTCTGTCCAGTGAGGAGCTGGCAACCCTCACTTTCCTCGACACCACTCTCGGTTACATCACCGAGCCATCGAAGGTGACGGCGCGGCTTGTCCGGCTCGACCTCGTCAGGCCAACATCGGTCGGGCTGTTCGTGACCCGCGCCGGGAAGCTACGACTGAGAACCGAGCACGCGCTCGCAAGAGACAAGCGGAGCCGTACCGTGGCACGCATCGGCTCCCTTCGCTAACACCTCACTTTTGCGTCTTCCTCCTCAAGCAGCTCCGCATGCCGCCGGTGTAGAAGGTCAACCCTTGCCTTCATGAGACGGAGTAGATCGCTGGCAAGGACAGCATACATTGGCTCGGAACGCGAGTTGAGCCTTGCCACAACGAGTTCCTGGTGCGAGACGCGTCGCTCGGCCCTGACAATCTGGTCGGCGCATAATTGCAGTTGCGTTCGGATACTCACGGCTTCTCTCCCTGGAGAGGCTGGCCGCGACAGAATGTCATAACGAGCCTATCGGCGCTTTTACAGGCTTGAGGCTGCCGATGGTGAAATGGGAGGGCGAGCGGGAACGGGTCAGAAGATTGTTGTCGCTCTTGAAGCTGCCGGCGTCGAGTTCATCCCCGAGAACGGCGGCGGGGCTGGGGTGCGGCTGAAGAGGAGGGCCGATCCGTAAGCGCCCGCATTCCCGCGGACCCGCCGCGACTGGGGTCTATTAGCCCTTCATTTTTCAGCGCTCTATCTTGGAGCTGGTCACTGACGCGCTTCGATTGGCTTGCCGCTGCTTGCGCTTGGCGCGCGAGCGCTCGATTTTCAGGCGCACTCTTCCGGCGCGAGCGAAATAGAAGTTGAGCGGCGTGGCCTTGATGAAACCGAGGGCGATCAGCCTCTTCGTCGTTTGCGTGGGCTCGATCAGATGGCCGCTGGGTCCGTCCAGCGCTTCCAGAGCAGCCAATTCCGAGGCAGATAATGGGACCATACGGTCCATAGCTCTACTCCTGGGCAAAGACGCCACGTGCCGGACAGCAGAGGTGGCGCTTTCGCAAACGTCGATGGCAGCGACCCGCCTCGCAGGTCGCTAATTAGGGCAATAACATACTTGACGCAGTGACGTCCGCCACATAAGGTGGCGCCATGTCGAACGAACCCGCAACCCTCGTTGAAGCGATCCGCCACTTCGCGGACCCGGACGTGACGCTCGACACGATGGTCAAGCTGCGCTGGCCGGACGGCGTGTGCTGCCCGACGTGCGGCCGGGCGGACGTGCGCTTCATCAAAACGCGTCGGATGTGGGAGTGCAAGGCGGTCCACTCGCGTCGCCAGTTCACGGCCAAGGTCGGGACGATCTTCGAGGACAGCCCCCTCGGTCTCGACAAGTGGTTCGTCGCGATTTGGATGGTCGCGAACTGCAAGAATGGTGTGTCGTCCTACGAAATTCACCGCGCGATCGGCGTCACCCAGAAGACAGCTTGGTTCATGCTCCATCGCATCCGCCTCGCCATGCAAGCCGGCTCGCTCATCAAGGCCGAGGGTGCCGTCGAGGCCGACGAGACGTTCGTCGGCGGCCTCGCCAAGAACATGCACAAGGACAAGCGCGAGCGCGTCATCAAGGGCACCGGCGGCGCCGGAAAGACGATCGTCATGGGCGTGTTGGAGCGGGCCGGCAAGGACGTCACGAGCCGCGTGCGCGCCCGCATCGTCAAGAACACGAGCAAGGCCACGTTGCACGCCGAGGTTCGCGCGACCGTGAAGCCCGGCTCCGCCCTCTACACCGACGCGCACGCCGGCTACCGTGGCTTGAGCGATGACTTCAAGCACGAGGTCGTGGACCACGCCGTCGAGTACGTGCGAGGCAACGTTCATACGAACGGGCTGGAGAACTTCTGGAGCTTGCTCAAGCGCGGCCTCAAGGGCACCTACGTCAGCGTCGAGCCCTACCACTTGTTCCGCTATTTGGACGAACAGGTGTTCCGCTTTAACGAGCGCGGCCTGAATGACTTCGGCCGGTTCTCATCCGTGCTATCGTGGGTCAGCGGGCTTCGGCTCACCTACAAGGACCTGATCGACAATGAGCGAGAAGCCCTCGCCTGAAAGCCAGAGCGACAAGGCAGGGGAAAGCGTGGAAAGTCCGATGCGGAGGTTCGAGGACCTCGCGCGCGGTCTTTTGCGCGTGCGGCCCGACCAACTCAAAGACGAACAGGCGCGTTACGTGCAAGACGACAATCGCCAGCGCAGGGGCAAGCTCAAGGGCAACTGAGCTTCGACCTGCTGCTCTGGCCAAGGAGCGCGGGAAGGGCGATGGCCTTCGATCGGGACAAGTTCAAGCGGCTCGTTCACTACGTCGTGTGGAAGGCGGGCGCGCGTGACTGGTTTGGCGCCACCAAGCTCAACAAGGTGCTGTGGTTCTCCGACACGGAGGCGTTCGCCCATACCGGCAAGCCGATCACGGGG
>CALMGA010000193.1 GCA_937863205.1 uncultured Beijerinckiaceae bacterium
AGTTGGCTCAACATGGTCGAGATCGGCGTGCTGCGCGCCCAGTGCATCGATCGCCGCATCCCCGATCGCGCCAACCTGGAACGCGAGATCACACCTGGGAGCGGCAGCGCAGTCAGAGCCGAAAAGGAGCTGAAGAAGGGCGTGCGCGGGGTGCGGCCGAGCGAGCGGATGGTGGAGGGACGCTGCAACTGCGAGGCAGACCTGGTGCGCGGCTACGCCGCCGCCGTGCGCGGCGCGATTACCGACGATGGCCGCGCCCCGCTCGATGCGGCCAGGCTGCGGCTGAAAGGGCGACTGGAGAAGGTCGCCGGCAGCTCGCAGCGGGTGCAGGTCGAACGGGGCATCGCGTCCGCTCGCGGCTGAGGCTGCTGGTCGAGCGGGCGCTCGCCGGCACCGCCGCGCTCTGGCCTGCGGTGCAGCAGGGCTTCGTCCTCGTGCATGCTGCCGCGCGGCTGCTGGCCAACCCCGCCGGAGAAAGGGGGGCCAAGGTCAGGCGGCGCTTCAACGGCCTGCTCGCGGCAATGAGGCACCATCGCGACCGTGCTTGCGGTCTCGCCGCTGCCGTTGACCCCTTCAGCTTCGTAACGGTGGATCCGGCGCCGGACCGTTTCGCCGCTTTCGCGCACAATAAGGGCGACCTCGGCAACGCCGCGCCGCTGCTTGGTTGTCAAAAGGATCATCTGCGCCCGCGTGCGGATCCGGACGTCGCGCGTCGATCGGTAAAGCTCGTCAAGCTCGTACAGGTGCTCAGCGCTGAAATTGTCAACACGAAGGGCACGCATCTCCATCTCACGGGGTCTATCAAACCACAAGACTTATGACGTTGTACTTAAGTTACATTGATCGAGGTAGGATCATCCTTTGGCGCCTATGCGGGGTCAATCGTGACGCCGGTTCACACTTTCGCAACGTGAGGCGAATGGAAGCCACGTGCGAAAAGGCGAGCGCCGTGTGGATCAAGCATTTCGACCGCCCGGCCGTTCGCCTCGACATGGTCGTCTCAAGTCAGGTTGCTACATCGGCGCGACTGGCCTTACGATCTCGGCGCATCCGCACTCCCGGTCGCCGTGGGTCGGAGATGCGAATTCAGTCGCGGGGGAACACATGATGAAAGTTCATGCCTTCATTTTGACTCTCGGCAGTCTCGTCGGCGTGGCCACTGCCGCGCAGGCGCAAACGGCGTCCGCACCCGCGGATCCCCTGACAAATCTGCAAAACGTCTTCGGCACGGCGATCGGGGAGTCGTTCCGCGTGCCCGACCAGGTCGCCGCCGCGACCGTTCCCGGCGCTTCCGCAGCTCTCGGACCGACCCTCGGCGGCGCGCTGCGCACCAGCCTTGAGATCCCCGGCGCCGCCTTTCTCGCTCTGATGCTGCCGTTGGACAATGCCACCTCGGCGAGCCCGAGTCCGAGCCCGGCTGCGCCGGCACCTCCGCCGTCGCACTCCAAGCGTGCGAAGGCCCATCGTCATCGTGAGCCGACGCAGGGCTGAGGACGGCTTCCTGGAGGGCTGACGCGGCGGCGCGGCTCCGGTTCGCGGCCAAGCCGCCACTCGTTGGGCCATGAGCGAGCGGGTCACCACGACGCGGGCCCTTTTCGAGGGCGGCGGCCGACAGTATCTTGCGGCAGGCGTTTGTCGGGCCTGCCGACACCTTGGATGGCGAAGCGGCTGTGACTTCGCTCGAAAAAAGCGAGCGTCGCGCCCTGGCTGGCAAGCCGGGCAGGTTTTCGACCCACCTCAGGAGATCCTGATGACGCGACCTGCCTTGGTCCTGATGATGGTTTGCAGCGTGTCAGCTTGGCAAATGCCGGCGGCTCGGGCCCTCGGCGGAGGCGGCACCGCTCCGGGAGGTCCGCTCAGCGGCACCATTCGACCGGCGTGCAACGGGTACAGGATGGATGGCACCCTGGACGCGGGAGGCCAGAGCGCGTGCGCCAGGATGCCGGCCGTTCCGCAACCTGAACTGCGGCGCTTCCGCCATATCGATTGAGATCTATATGCAAGGAGATCGCGGTCTTCCGATCGGGCGATCCGCGTTGAGCGGCCTCGTGAAGGTCCGTGTCGGTTCAGGCCGCTTCGAACGCCGCGCGCGACGATGAGGCCCGAACACCCAGGCTGTCGGCTGCGGGCTTCACTTGTCGATGAGCCGGGCGGGCACGGTGAGCAAAGCGATCCCACCCAGCGCGACGATGACTCCGAACAGGTACAGGGATGAGGCCGAGCTTCGCGTGAGTTGCGTCAGCCAGCCGACGATGAAGGTGCTGACGAAGCCCGCGACGTTGCCGAGCGAGTTGATCAGGGCAATCCCTGCTGCCGCCGCCGCACCGCCGAGAAAGGTTGCAGGGATGCACCAGAAGGACGCCTGCGCTGCCGAGGCGCCGGCCGCCGCCGCCGAGAGCCCGATCATGGCTAGTGTGATATTGCTGCCGGCGGCGGCGGTGACAACGAGGCCGGACCCGCAGAGAACGGTCGGCACCAGCGTATGCCAGCGACGCTCCCTCATCCGGTCGGCGCTGACGTTGACCAGGACCATCACGACGATGGCGACGGTGTAGGGCACGGCGGTCAGCAGGCCGATGGTCAACGGATCGACGACGCTGGTCTGCTTGATCAGCGACGGAAGCCAGAAGCTGATGATGTAGATGCCGCAGACGATGGCGAAGTAGATGACGCCGAGAAGCCAGACGCGCACGTCGCTGAAGGCTTGCGACAGGTGCGAGTGGCTTGCCTTCTCGCCTTCCTCGCGGGCGATGTTGACGGCGACGACGCGACGCTCCTCCGGGTCGAGCCAGCCGGCATCGGCCACCCTGTCGTTCAGGTAGAAAAGTGTGACGACGCCGAGCACCACGGAGGGGATCGTCTCGACGATGAACAGCCATTGCCAGCCGCTCAGGCCGTGGCTGCCGCTGACGGCGCTCAGGATCCAGCCCGAAACGGGGCCGCCGACGATGCTGGCGCAGGGAATGGCTGCCAGGAAATAGGCCGTGATCTTGCCGCGGCGAGCGGCCGGATACCAATGGGTCAGATAAAGGAGAACGCCTGGGATGAAGCCGGCCTCGGCTGCACCGAGCAGGAAGCGGAGGACATAGAAGGTCAGCGGCGTCTTGACGAAGATCATCGCCGCCGAGATGAGACCCCAGCTGATCATGATGCGCGCGATCCACACCTTGGCGCCGACGCGGAACATGATGATGTTGCTCGGGATCTCAAGAAGCACGTAGCCGAGAAAGAAGACGCCCGCGCCGAACCCGTAGATTGTCTCGGTGAAGTGCAGTTCGTCCAGCATCTGCAACTTGGCGAAGCCGACGTTGACGCGGTCGAGATAGGCGGCGAGATAGCAGATGAACAGGAACGGTACGATGCGTGCCGTGACCTTGCGATAGATCCGGTCTTCGGCCGCGACCATATCAGCGGTGATCATGTGTCCGGGAAGAGTTTGCATTGCGCGTCCTCTGGCCTGGTCCTGTCGCGATGCCGGTTCGCCCGGCCAGCAGCTTGAGCCACGCCTGATATGCGGCGGCCGGATGAGCCGGCGGAGGCCTCGTTTGATCGACGACGGCGGCAAGCGAAGCCGCCGGTGCGGATGCCGTTCACGACGTCAGCCGGCGCAGGCGGTTGGACGTCACGTCGGCCACGACCCAGCGAGCACGAGCGCACGCGGGCCGGCCTGAGCAGCCTTGCGGAAACCCGCTCACCGGGACGAGCAGGAGATCACCTCAGATGCCCAAACTTCGATGGAAAGGGCGCCAGCGATCGCCAGACTCCCTTAAGCTTCAGGGCAAGCACGAAACCCTTTTCAGCCTGCGAATGCCTCGGATCGCCCTGCAGCCTCCCGCACACGCCCGATCCCCAGGAGAGGTCGAGCCACTCGGATCCCGGCGAGCCACGCTCGCGCGTCATGCTCGGATGCCCTCGCGCGAACACGATGGGGCCGCGAACACGATGAGGCATGGCCATGCGCCGTCGGGCTTCAGCAGGGTGTGCGTAAACCCGCACCGATCGGCTTGCCGCATCCCCGGCGAGGTCTTTGCCTTTGCAGGAGCACGGCGGAACGCGCACCGCAGGCGTGACGCCCGCATCGAGCTGAAACAGGAAGGGAGCCGATCGCCTGCTGACCGATCGGGACGAGCGGCATCGTCCGCCCGGCCTCGCCGGCCCATATGAGCATGCCCAACGACAGGAGAGTGAAAGGAAGCGTGCGCATGGACCTTTACCGGCTCGCAGGCATGAAGAATCGACGTGCGGTCCCGCTTCGATCCCTGCGGGTTTCCGGCGGCACCTGGGGCGTGGGGCCCATGACGAACGCCTCGTTGGATCGTCGGTCCGCGCTTGATCGTTCATGCACGGACCTGTGACATATCCGACCGTTCCGATGAATACCGGGCAAGCTCTTTCCAATGACGGAGGGAAACCCGATTGCGTCGTTCCCTACCGTGACGGTAGTTCTGAATTCCGAATTCGGAGACGTCGTCCGCGGCGGCTGTTCATGCGCCGAGGATAACAGCAGGGCGGTCCATGTACACCAGCCATTCGAACTACATTGGCGGAGCGCTCGTCGCCGATGCGTCCGGTTCCGCCCTGCCGGTGTACAATCCGTCGCGTGAAACTCAGCTTTCGGAGATCCCGATTTCCTCGGCGAGCATGGTCGACGCCGCCGTGCAGGCAGCCAAGAAGGCACAGGTCGAATGGGGGCGTCGCCCCGCCATCGAACGCGCCAGCGTGCTGCGTGCGATCGCGAGCGGCATCCGCGGGCGGATCGATCGGATCGCCAACATCATCTCGGAGGAGCAGGGCAAGGTTCTGCCGCTCGCGACCGTTGAGGTTCAGTTCACCGCCGCCTACCTCGACTACATGGCCGAATGGGCGCGCCGCATCGAAGGCGAAACGATCCAGAGCGACCGGCCGGGCGAGACAATTCTGTTGTTTCGCAAACCGATCGGCGTGGTCGCCGGCATCCTGCCCTGGAACTTCCCGTTCTTCCTGATCGCGCGCAAGCTCGGGCCGGCCCTGGTGACCGGCAACACCATCGTGATCAAGCCGAGCGAGGAAACGCCGAACAACGCGGCTGAATTCATCGACCTCTTGAAGGACATCGACGTCCCGGCCGGGGTGATCAACTTCGTTTTCGGCACCGGCGCGGTCACCGGACAGGCGTTGTCGAGCCATCCCGACGTCGGCCTGATCAGCTTCACGGGGAGCGTCGAGACCGGCTCCCGGATCATGGCTGCCGCGGCCCGCAACATCACCAAGGTCAATCTTGAACTCGGCGGCAAGGCGCCGGCGATCGTCCTGAACGACGCCGACATTCCGCTGGCCGTGAAAGCGATCACCGCGTCGCGAACCCTGAACAGCGGTCAGGTCTGCAATGCGGCCGAGCGCGTGTACGTCGAGGCGGCCATCGCCGACCAGTTCACCGAAAAGCTCGCCGAGGCGATGAAGGCCGTCAGGTTCGGCGATCCACTTGGCAATACCCCCGTCGACATGGGACCGCTGATCAACCGGGCCGGCCTGACCAAGGTCGACGATCTCGTGAAATCGGCCGTGCGGCAGGGCGGATCGGTGATCGCCGGCGGCGGCATCGCCGACCGCGGCGCCGGCCACTTCTTCGAGCCGACCGTGATCGCGGGATGTCGCCCCGATATGGATGTGATGACGCGCGAGATCTTCGGGCCGGTGCTGCCGATCATGAAGGTGTCTGGTCTGGACGAGGCGATCAGCCTCGCCAACGAGACCGAATACGGCCTGACGTCCTCGATCTACACGACCAGTCTCACGAGCACGATGCGCGCGGTCAAGGAACTCTCGTTTGGCGAAACCTACGTCAATCGCGAGAACTTCGAGGCGATGCAGGGCTTCCACGCGGGGGTGCGGAAGTCGGGCATCGGCGGCGCCGACGGCAAGCATGGGGTCTACGAATACACGGCGACGCATGTCGCCTACATCCAGGCCTGAGCCGGAAGAACACCAGCGATGCTGAACCAGCAAAGTACGTCGGTGGCCGTGGAGCCCCCGACGTCCTCACGATCGGGGGAAGGAATGACAGGGAAAATCGGAGTTTACCTGGCGGGTGCAATCGTCGCGTTCCTGCCGCTCTCACCGGTTCATGCGGAGAACGTGACGTTCGCGGTCATCGGGCCGCACGAGTACGAACTCCCTGTCAATTTCAAGGACTTCGATGCCTTCGTGCAGTACGGGTTCACCAACAAGACGAACCAGAGCTTCACGCCGAACGGTGGTCTGACCCACATTCCCAACCAGGACCTGAACGTCGGTCTCACCAAGATCGTCCGGTTCATCACCTTCGACTCGCTGCCCAACGTCGGTTTCGCGCCGGAAGCGATCGTGCCCGAAATCCAGGCGAACAGCGGTTCGGGGTCGAACGTCTACGGCATCGCCGATCCCATTTTCGGCGGCGCCGTCTGGGTCAAGCCGAACAAGAACTCGACATTCGGCTTCCAAACGTTCATCACGGCGCCGATCGGCACGAAGCAATTCACCAGCAACTTTTATTCGAACATCTCGACGATCTTTTACGACTACCAATTCAAGAATTTTGATATCGACGGCAATACCGGCGGCGTCTTCCGCAGCGACCAGCGAACGCCGGGGGCGGACCGCCTGATCACCGGCACGACCTTCTTCACCGATCTCCGGATCGGATACAAATTCAATCAGCCCTCGTTCCCGATTGAGCCGTTCTTCGCACTCGACTACGAGTTCACCAACGGCGTGAAGGACGCGGTCACCGGATTGGCCGTCCCCAATTCCAACACCGAGGATCTGGCCCTCGGCGCCGGCGGCGTTTGGACGATCTCCGACAAGTACAGCCTGACGATCCGCTATTCACGGAGCGTGTACGGCCTCAACGAACCTCCAACCAACGCTGCTTACCTGAAATTCGTCAGCATCCTTCCTTGATCCCACTCGGTGCGGTCGAAACCACAATGGCGCGAAAGGGTCCGTTTTGAGCGAGGCAAGCAGCAAGGCTTGGTCCGAAGGTTGCGTCGACCGCCGGGATGCGCTCGCCATCGGCGCATTCGCCTGTCTCGCCCCGGTGGTGTTTCCGAGGGCGGCCCGGGCCGACGCCGCTGCCGACGAGCTTCCGTCCAAGGGCGATCATCTGATCGCAGGCGAGGGTGATGCGAACTCGCCGCCGCTCCTGATCGAGGCCGTGAAGGTGGGCGGCGAGATCGTAACCGGGCTCGCGGTGACGCCCGCTGGCCAACTCAAGGACAACTCGCGGTTCGCCAAGCTCATCCTCTTCCGGTTCGACCCGAAGGACATTCCGGAGGCGGTGAGACCGATGACGGTCGATGGCGTGATGGCCTTCTCGGCCATCTGCACGCATCAAGGCTGTGAATTGAGCGCGTGGGACCCGAGCAGCGAGCAACTCAGGTGTTTCTGCCACGGGTCCGCTTTCCTTCCCGCCAAGGGCGGCGAGGTCGCGAACGGCCCCGCCGTCAAGCAACTTCCCATGCTGCCGCTGAGCAAAGGGGAGGGTGGCAGGTTGCTGGTCGCCGATAATTTCACGGCGCAGCCGGGCCCACCTCAGAAGACGAAGCTGTAGGCACAACAAGAATCGGGAGGCAGACATGTTTGCAATCGTGCATCGCTTAAGAACTCAAAGTCTTCTCGCATCCGGCGCTGTCGCGCTCGTGCTGTCCGCGACGACGGCCGCGCGCGCCGGCGAGGCGCAGGCGGCGCCGGCAGCCTATCCGCCGGTGACGGATGAGCGTCTCGCAAACCCCGAGCCCGAGAACTGGCTGCAGTACCGCGGCAACTACCAGGGTTGGGGATACAGCCCGCTCGACCAGATCGACACGACCAACGTCAAGAAGCTCGTGCCGGCGTGGAGCGTATCCACGGGCGTCTCCGACGGTCACGAGGCGCCGCCGATCGTCAACAATGGGATCATGTTCGTCAGCACGCCCGGCGATCAGATCCTTGCCGTCCGTGCCGCGACCGGGCAGGTTCTGTGGAAGTACCAGCGCGAACTGCCGCCCGAACTGTTCCAGCTGCATCCGACCAATCGCGGCGTGGCGCTCTACGGCAGCAGCGTCCTCATCGCAACGCTTGACGCCTGCGTCGTCTCGCTCGATGCCGAGACCGGCAAGCAGAACTGGCAGAAGTGCGTCGCCGACTGGAAGGACAGCTACTACATGACGCTGTCGCCAATGGTGACGAGGGGGAAAGTGATCGTCGGCGTGTCCGGTGGCGAGTTCGGCATCCGCGGCTTCATCACGGCGCTAAACACAACCAACGGCGATGAGGTCTGGAAGACCTACACGGTTCCCGCGCCGGGCGAGCCCGGTTCCGAATCCTGGAAGGGTGACAGCTGGAAAACCGGCGGCGGCCCCATCTGGATCCAGGGCACCTATGACGCCAAGCTGAACATCGCCTACTTCGGCACGGGCAACGGCGGCCCTTGGGATCCGACCGCCCGTCCGGGTGACAACCTTTACACGACCTCAGCGGTCGCCCTAGACGCCGATACGGGGAAGATCAAAGGCTATCATCAGTATCATTACAACGACGCCTGGGATTGGGATGAAGTGTCCTCGCCCATCCTGATCGACGTCAAAAGGAACGGCAAAACAATCCCGGCGGTCGTCCACGCCGCCCGCGACGGCTATCTTTGGACCCTCGAGCGCGGCAGCGACGGGTCGCTCAAGTACCTCGACGGCAAGCCGTTCGTTTACCAGAACGTCTTCACCAAGCTTGATCCCGTGACCGGCCGCCCGACCTACGACGAGGCGCGCGTCCCGCATCTGGGCATCACGGCCGCCTTTTGCCCGGGCCTGTGGGGCGGCAAGGACTGGTTCCCGGAAGCCTACAATCCGAAGACCAGGCTTCTTTACGTGCCGGCCAACGACAATCTTTGCGCAACGCTGACCGACATCAAGATCGGGCGCCGCAAGCCCGGTGAACTCTTCATCGGCGCGCCGGTCGCGGCCATCCTGAAGAGCCTGAGCTTCCGCCCCGGCACCGATACCTCGAAGCCGGTGACGATCGGCGAGATCCAGGCGTGGGACATGGATAGTGGCAAGAAGGTGTGGCAGCACGAGTTCAAGGACACCTCGATGTGGGGTCCGCTGCTCACCACGGCCGGCGGCCTCGTGTTCGCCGGCGGCACCAGCGACCGCATGTTCCGCGCCTTCGACGCCAAGAACGGCAATGTGCTCTGGGAGACCAAGCTCAACTCCGGCGTGGTCGGGGTTCCGACCTCGTTCCAGGTCGCGGGCACCCAGTACATCGCCGTGCAGGCGGGATGGGGCGGCGACGCCGACCGCATGCTGCAGGGCATCAACGATGCCCTGCCGGAGGCCCGCCGCCTGAAGGTCGCGCCGCAGGGCGGCGTGATCTGGGTGTTCAAGGTCGCCGGACAGGAAGCAGCGAAGTGATCCGCAGGGATCTCGTCGGAGTTGTGGCCTCGCTTCAGCTCGCCTTTGCCGGCGGTCCGGCGCTCGCCCAGACCGCCGCAACGACGCCGAGGGCGTCCCAGTCCTCGGCATCCAGGGAACCGGCTGCCGATATCCAGGATTTCGTCGCGCGGGTGCGCGCGGCGGTGCGGGATCGCGACGTCGCCCCCTTCGAAAAAGACCTGGTCGATTGGGATGGGGCGCGCATGCGGACCCGCCGCCTCACCCTGTTCCAGATCAGGGAATGCTTCGGCCGGCCGGTGAAGTCGGTGTCGGTCGAGGATCTCCCGAAAGACGCGGCAAGCGAGCCGCTGGTTTCGGAAGGGTTCCGCACCAACGCGCCGGTCACGAACCTGCTCCGCATCGAGTTCGACGAACCGGACCACGCGCCGGCCGAAACGCCGGCCTGCGTGTTTCTGCTGTCTAAGGACAAGGCGTCGTCCTACAAGATCGCCCTGATCCTTCCGGTCGCACCGCACGCGCCTTGAGATCGGCGCCCGTCGGCGGCAATCGGCACGGTCCGCGGTCGCCGGAGCGACCGCCGCCGCCCTCGATGACTTGCCGAGCGGATCGTTCGGCAATGAAGATTTGATGACGTGCAGGCTGCTTGCCGGAGTGCTCGATGAAGGAGATCTTGACCTTCGGTCAGATGCTGACGGTCCATCAGCGTTTGCAACCGAACCGGATCGGTGCCCGTGACCTCGAACGCGCGATGACCTTCCGGCAATGGAACGAGCGCTCCTGCCGGCTCGCCAACGCGCTCATCGGTCTCGGCCTGGCGAAGAACGACCGCGTCGCCGTGCTCGCCTACAATCGCGTGGAATGGCTTGAGATCTTCGCGGCAACGGCCAAGGCCGGCCTGGTCGTCGTTCCCCTCAACTTCCGTCTCATTGCCAACGAGATCCGCTTCATCCTCGAAGATGCGGGCGTGGCCGCGCTGATCGTTCAGGATGAGCTGGCCGGCGTGGTCGAGGAGCTGCGGGCCGACCTTCGCTTCCCCGCTTCGCGCGTGATTCATCTCGGATCCTCACGCTGCTCGGCCGGCTTCTCCGCCTACGAGGGCATTCTTGCCGCCGCCGCCGGCACGGAGCCGGAGCGCGGCGTCCGGCCCGACGACCCCTGCATGCTGCTCTACACCTCGGGCACGACCGGCAACCCCAAGGGCGTGATCCGCAGCCACCGCGGCAATGCGATGCTGTCCCTGGTGACCGAGATCGAGCTCGGCGTCACCCGCGACGACGCGGCACTCCTCGTCATGCCGATGTGTCATGCCAATTCGATCTACTTCTTCGGCGCCTTCAGCTACTGCGGCGGCGTCACCAATGTTTATTCGCGCAAGAGCTTCGATCCCGAGCACTGCGTGCGCGTGCTGGGCGAAGGCACCTCGACCTTCACGTCGCTGGTGCCGACGCACTATTCCATGATGCTGTCGCTTCCTCACGTCATGGGTCGCCGCGAGGACCTCAGGCGCGTCACCAAGCTGATGATTTCCTCCGCGCCGGCGCGGCCGGATACGAAGCGCATGGTGATGGAGATGTTCAAGAACTCCGGGCTCTTCGAGCTTTACGGCTCGACGGAGGCCGGCTGGGTCACCATGCTGCATCCCGAGGAACAGTTCACACACCTCGGCAGCGTGGGACGCGAGTGCGTCTGCTCGGCGCCGATCCGCTTCCTTGATGAGAACGGCGCCGACGTGCCGGACGGCCAAGCGGGGGAACTCTTCTCGAACAACCCCTACACGTTTGAAGGTTACTGGAACCTGCCGGACAAGACCGCCGCCGCCTTCCGCGACGGCGCCTGCTCCGTCGGCGACATCGGGCGCCGCGACAGCGACGGCTACATCCACCTCGTCGACCGCAAGAGCAACATGATCATCTCCGGCGGCGAGAACGTTTACCCCACCGAGGTCGAAGCCGTCCTCGGCACGCATCCCGCCGTGCGCGAGGTCGCGATCATCGGCCTTCCGCACGAGAAATGGGGGGAAAGCGTGCACGCGGTCGTCGTGCTGAAGCGCGACGGCGAGATCGACCAGGACCGCTTGCAACAGTTCTGCCGCGAGCGGCTTGCCGGCTACAAGCGGCCGCGCAGCTATTCGTTCGTGAACGACGAGGACATGCCCCGCACCGCGACCGGGAAGGTGGTGCACCGCAAGCTGCGCACCCTCGTGCTCGACGCGCACGCCGCCCGCGAGCGGGTGATCGCGGTTGATTGAAGCGGCAAGATCCGCGCGGCGTCGGCCAGGGCAGCCGGTCCGACCCCTTTCCCGACCGGCGCGTCCGCCCAGCGTGGGTAAGGCCACCACTTGCAAGGAGACCGGAATGAGCGAGCCGATCAGCGATTTGGGCACCGACGAGAACGCCGTTGCCGCCTGGATCGCCCGCTTTCTCCAGGCGCGCGGCGTGGACCGCGTCTTCGGTCTCCAAGGCGGCCACATCCAGCCGATCTGGGATCACTGCGGCAAGCTCGGCATCCGCATCATCGACGTCCGCGACGAGGGCGCCGCGGTGCACATGGCGCAAGCCCATGCCGAACTGACCGGAGGTTTCGGCGTGTGCATGGCGACCGCCGGTCCCGGGGTGACGAACTGCGTGACCGCCATTGCCAATGCCTCGCTGGCCCGCATCCCCGTTCTTCTGATCGGCGGCTGCACATCGCGCCAGCAGGCCAACATGGGACCGCTGCAGGACATCCCGCACGTCGATATCCTGCGGCCGGTGACGCGCCGCTCTCGCACGCTTCGCGTCGCCGAGCAGGTCATCCGCGAGTTCGACGAGGCGCTTGCCGTCATGATGGGCGACATGGGCGAGCCCGGGCCGGTCTACCTCGAAGTGCCGACGGACGTTCTGCGCGCGTCGGTCCGGCCGCCGCTGATCCTCGCCGATTGGATGCGGGCCAAGCCCCCCCGGCGCATCCCGCCCGAGGCCGACGCCGTTCGCCGGGCGGTTGATGTCCTGTGGGCGGCGAAGCGGCCGCTCGTCGTCACCGGCCGGGGCGCCCGCGATGCCGGTCCCGAACTGGTGCGCCTGCTCGACGCGCTCGGCGCCGTTTACCTCGACACGCAGGAAAGCCGCGGCCTCGTGCCGGCCGAGCATCCGGCGGGTGTCGGCGCGATGCGCGGCGCCGCGATGGCCGAGGCCGACACCGTGCTCGTGATCGGCCGCAAGCTCGATTACCAGCTCGGATATGGCTCGCCGGCCGTATTCGCGGCGGCGCAGGCCTTCGTACGCATCGCCTTCAGCCCGGGAGAACTGATCGACAACCGCCGCGGCGACCCCGAGATCCTCGCGGACCCGGCGCTCGCCCTTGCCGCCATCGTCGAGGCGGCGCGCAACCGCGAACCCGCGCGTGATGCGGCCTGGACGCGGCGCCTGCGTGGCGAGCACGGGAAGCGGACGGCGGCCGGCAAGAGCAAGGCCCACGATGCCGGGCCGGACGGCTATGTCCATCCTATGGCGATCTTTGACGCGATCCGCGATGTTGTCGCCGACGATGCCATCGCCATCGCCGACGGCGGCGACCTCTTGAGCTTCGCCCGGGTCGGACTTGAGGCGAAAACCTACCTCGATTCCGGCGCCTTCGGTTGCCTCGGGGTGGGGGTGCCCTACGCCGTGGCGGCGGCGCTGGCCTTTCCTCGGCGACAGGTCGTCTGCGTGACGGGGGACGGCGCCTTCGGCTTCAACGCGATGGAACTCGACACGGCGGTGCGCCACCGCGCGGGAATCGTCGTCATCGTTTCCAACAATGCCGCCTGGAACATCGAGCGTCACGATCAGGCGACGAACTACGGCGGTCGGGTGATCGGCACGACCCTCGCCTACTCCGACTATGCCGCGATGGCCCGTGGCCTCGGCGCACATGGTGAGCGCGTCACAAGGGCGGCCGACCTGCCGGCCGCCCTGGAACGCGCCTTCGCCAACGCCCCGGCCCTCGTCGACGTGACGACATCCCAGGAGGTGGTGTCGTCCGACGCCCGCAAGGGTCTCGGTTTCGTGCCGAACTATCAAGCCCTCACTGCCTGGGACGATGCCGAACGCAAGCGCCGCGGCGACGTTCACGACGCAGTGGCGCATCCCTGAAAGTTGCGCCCTCGACTGATGACCCGGCCGAAACTGCGGCCTATCGAACCCGCGCCCCGTCGCGACGAACTGCCGGCAGGACTTCCCCTGCGTGAAGGAGACAAGCCGATGCGAATGATCGTTCTCGCCGCAGGCACGCTGCTCGCGGCGCTGCCGGCCTCGGCGCAGACGGCCGGACCCACCGGAACCGCGACGCAGCCCCCCTCATCCGTTGTGCCCGGTAACGGTGTGACGACGAACACGAATTCGGGACCGGAGATGAAGACGGGATCCGAGCGTTCCCCGACCGCCGGGGCGCCGACGAGTTCGGGGACTGGGATCGGCGGTGCTGCGAACGGGGGGGCCGGTCGGAACTGAAGGCCGGTTCCGGCACACCTTCGGCGTCCGGCCGGTCGCGACCGATCACTGCCGCTCGATCAGGACGGCGATCCCTTGTCCGCCGCCGATGCACATGGTGGCGAGCGCGTAGCGTCCGCCCGTGCGGTGCAGTTCGTAGATCGCTTTCACCGCGATGATCGCGCCGGTGGCGCCGATGGGATGTCCCAGCGCGATGGCGCCCCCGTTCGGGTTGACCCTGGCCGGATCGAGCCCGAGCGTCTTGGTCACGGCGCAGGCCTGCGCCGCGAAGGCCTCGTTCGACTCGATCACGTCGATGTCGCCGATCTTCAGTCCCGCCTTGGCGAGCGCCATCTGCACGGCGGGAACCGGTCCCATGCCCATTTCCGCGGGATCGACGCCGCACACGGCGTAGGCGACGAGGCGCGCCAGCGGCGTCAAGCCGCGCGCCGCGCTCGTCCTCGCGTCCGCCAGCACGAGCGCGGCAGCCCCGTCGTTGAGGCCCGACGCATTGCCGGCCGTCACGGTGCCGTCCTTCTTGAAGGCGGGGCGCAGCTTCGTCATGTCGGCGGCCGACACGTCCGCCCGCACGTGCTCGTCGGTGTCGAAGGTCACCGGCCCCTTGCGCGATGAAACCTCGAAAGGTGCGATCTGCTCCTTGAAGCGGCCGTCCTTGATCGCGGCCGCGGCGCGCGCGTGGCTTGCCACCGCCGCGGCGTCCTGCTCCTCGCGCGAAACCTGGTAGCGCTGCGAAACGTTCTCCGCCGTGATCCCCATGTGGCCGTTGCCGAACGGGTCCTGCAGGGCGCCGAGCATCATGTCGACGAGCGCGGCGTCGCCCATCTTCTGGCCCCAGCGCGCGGCCGGCAGGATGTAGGCCGACCGGCTCATACACTCGGTCCCCCCGGCGAGCGCGACCGACGCGTCCCCCAGTTTGATCATCTGCGCGGCGGAAATGATCGCCTGCAGTCCTGAGCCGCAGAGACGGTTCAGCGTCATTGCCGGAGCCGATTTCGGCACGCCGCTCTCCATGGCCACCACCCGCGAAACGTACATGTCGCGCGGCTCGGTATGGATCACGTTGCCGAAGACGGCATGCTCGACGTCCTCGGGCGCGAGACCGGACCGGGCGATCGCCGCCTTGGCGACGTGGGCGCCGAGCACCGCCGGCGGCTGGTCCCTCAGCGCGCCGCCGAAGTCTCCGATCGCGGTGCGTGCGCCCGAAAGGAAGTGAACGTCGATATCCGGCATGTCTATGGTTCCTCAGATCAGGTCCGCCGCGTGCTTGGCAAAGACGGCAGCGAGCCGGCCGTTGGCTTCGGCATCGTCGGACGAGGCGTTGCCGGCCTTGGCGCGCGCGGCGATACCTTCGAAGATCACCGACCAGCGGAACAGCGAAAAGGCGCGATGGAACGTGGCGAGCCGTGCGCCGTGCGCCGCGTGACCGGCGTAGGTTTCCTCGAACCCCTGCAACGTCGGCAGGCCCATCGCCGCGAGATCGAGGCCGAGTAGGCCGCCGAACTCGTCCGGTCGGGTCTGCCAAGCGATCGCGGCGTGGCCCACGTCGGCGAGCGGATGTCCGAGCGTCGACAATTCCCAGTCGAGAATTGCGACGACGTGCGGCTCGTGCGGGTGGAACATCAGGTTGCCGATACGGTAATCGCCATGTACCAGGCCGACCGTGGCGTCGTCGGGAATGTGCCGGGGCAGCCAATCGATCAGCCGGTCGATGTTGGCGTCCTCGCGCGTGCGCGACAGCTCCCATTGCCTGCTCCAGCGGCCGATCTGCCGCGCGAAGTAATTGCCCGGCCGGCCGTAGTCGGCGAGGCCGACCGCGGCGGCGTCGACGCCGTGCAGGTCGGCGAGCGTGCGTGCCATCGCCTCATACATCGCCCGGCGCTCTTCGGGGGCGACACCCGGCAGCGTCGCCTCGTGAAAGACGCGGCCGTCGACGCGGTCCATGACGTAGAACGGTGTTCCGACAACAGAGCGGTCCTTGCAGAACAGCACGGCCGGGGGCACCGGGACCGCCGTTCCCGCCAACGCGCTGATGACGCGGAACTCGCGATCGATGGCGTGGGCGGACGGCAGGAGATCGCCGGGCGGCTGCTTGCGCAGAACGAGGCGACGATTGTCGAAAGTGACGAAGTAGGTCGGATTCGACTGACCGCCATCGATCCGTTCGAGATGCATCTCGCCTTCAAGGTGCGCCACAGCTCCGCGCAGGTAGTTTTGCAGGACCTTCGGGTCGAACCCGTGCGAGTGCGCGGAGCCGTCAGTCTGGCTCACGCTGCGGGCCGTTCCGCCACCGGCCAGCGCCAGAAACCGTCGCCCTCCTCGTTGAGGAAGCGATTGAGCACCATCTGATGCACTTCGTCGGCCCCGTCGACGAGCCGGGCCTGGCGGGCGTAGCGGTAGATCCACTCCAGCACCGTGTCCTTGGAATAGCCGCGCGCGCCGTTGATCTGGATCGCCGTATCGGCGGCGAGGTGCAGGACGTTGGCCGCCTGGATCTTGGCCATGGAGATCGCCTTGCGCGCGAACTGTCCTTGATCGAGCTCCCAGGCCGCCTTCATGACGAGCAGGCGGCCGACCTCGATGTCCATCGCCACCCGACCCAGCTTGAGCTGGATGCTTTCGCGGTCGGCGAGGCGGGTGGCGAAGCCGAGGCGCACATCTGCATAGGCGCGCGCGATCTCCACGCAGCGCTTGGCCAAGCCGAGCCAGCGCATGCAATGGGTGAGGCGCGCCGGTCCCAGCCGGATCTGCGTGACCTTGAGGCCCTTGCCGACGCCCAGCAGGATCTCATCCTCCGGCACGGTCAGGCCGTCGAACTCCAGTTCGCAATGGCCGCCATGCTCCTCGGGACCCATGATCCCGATGCGGCGCACGATGCGCCAGCCCGGCTGATCCCTGTGGAACTGGAAGGCGGTGAGGCCGTGGCGCGCGTCATCGGAGGTGCGGGCGATCAGCGTGAAATGCGAGGCGTGCTCCGCGCCGGTGATGAACCATTTGCGTCCGGTGACGCGATACGAACCGTCCGCCTGCCGCTCGGCGCGGGTTTGGATCATCGACGGGTCGGACCCGCCGCCGGGATGGGGTTCGGTCATGGCGAAGGCGGAGGCGACCTCGCCGCGCATGATCGGGCCGAGCCAGCGCTCCTTCTGGGCCGGCGTTGCGACGGCCGCGAGCATCATCATGTTGCCGTCGTCGGGGGCTGCCGAATTGAAGACGACCGGCCCGAAGATCGAGCGGTTCATCGCCTCGTAGCAGACGGCCATGCCGACACGCCCGATGCCGGGCCCTCCAAGCTCTGACGGCAGTTGCAGGCACCAGAGTCCTTCCCCGCGCGCCTTCTCCCGCAGCTGCTTCAGGACCCCTTCATCGATGTTGCCGTGGGGGTTGTAGGCGGACGGGTCGGCTTCGAAGGGAACGATCTCGCGATCGACAAAATCCGCGATGCGCGAGCGGAGGGTCTCGACAGGTTCCGAAATCGTGAGATCCATTGGCAACCCGTGCACTTGGGGACGACGGTTTACAAGAGTTGTTGTGAATTCAGAATTCAAACTGATACCGCATCGCTCCGCGCCTTGGGACTCGCGTCATCTTCTGGCGTTCGATAGAGGGTTGATTGTATGTATCATCCGTGATCCGCGTTGGTTCGCCCGACAGGTCGGGCGGATCTTCCCTGGCGCAAAGCGGGCGACCGATGGAGACTGAACGGTGCGACCGCTCGCGGTGCAGGCAACTCTCGTGGAGCAGGTCTACGAAAAGATCCTGGCCGAGATTTCCGGTGGCCGGCTGGTGTCCAATCAACGGCTGATCCAAGATGAACTCGCGCGCATGCTCGGCGTCTCGCGCCAGCCGATCCAGCAAGCCCTGCTGCTGCTCCACAGCCAAGGCTACCTGCGCGAGGCGCCCGGTCGCGGCCTCGTGGTGGCGCCGATCGACATCCGCGCGATCAGTGAACTCTACCAGATCCGATCGGTCATCGAGGGGCTGGCCGCCCGCCTCGCCGCAGCCCGACGCGACAAGGCGGCGCTCAAGCGCGGCCTCGCCCTCGTCAAGGATGGGCGGGCGGCGGTCAAGCAGGGCTCCCTGACCAAACTGATCCGCGCCGACATCGAGTTCCATAAAGCCCTCTACGACATGTCCGGCAACGGGATGATCCGGGAGGCGACCCAGCCCAACTGGTACCACTTCAGCCGTGTGATGGGCGAGGTCCTGCTTCAGGACGAGCCGCCCCGCGACATCTGGGACCAGCACGAAGCTATCCTTGCCGCGATCGAGCAGGAAAACGCCGCTTCGGCGGAGGTGCTCGCCCGGGAACACATCACGCGGGCCGCGGAAGAATTCATCTTCCGGCTCAAGCAGAACGAGCGGAGGGACACCCTCGGATCCACCTGATGGAAAGCGGCCCGGCTCCGATGTGTCGTCGCACCGCCACGCGTCGATGATGGGATGCCAGCCGACCCGACAATCACGGCAGCACCGTCCTGACGATCGAACGATCGAGCGCCTCGTAATCGGAGTAGTTGATCGTCGCATAGAGTTCGGCTCGCGTCTGCATCCGGTCCAACGACCCCTGCGCGCCGCCCTCGGCCTTCAGCCGGATGAAGAAGTCGTTCTGCGCCTTCGCGGCGATACGGAAGGCGCTGACAGGCCAGATCACCATGCGGTAGCCCAAAGCCTCGAACTCGGCCGCCGACAGGAACGGCGTCCGCCCGAACTCCGTCATGTTGGCGAGCAGCGGCACGCCGGGCAGGCGCGCGGCGAAGTCGCGGAACATCTCCCGGCTGGTCAGCGCCTCGGGGAAGATGGCGTCGGCGCCGGCTTCCAGGTAGAGCTTCGCCCGGGCCACGGCGCCGTCCATGCCCTCGCTGGACACGGCGTCGGTGCGGGCGATCACGACGAGATGGCGTCGCGCCTTGCAGGCGGCGGCGACCTTCACCGCCATGTCCCGAGCGTCGGCGAGTCTCTTGTCGTTGAGGTGGCCGCACTTCTTGGGAAGCAGCTGATCCTCGATGTGCACCGCCGCGGCGCCGGCGTCCTCGAACGTCCGCACCATGTGCATGGCGTTGAGCGCTTCGCCGTAGCCGGTGTCGCCGTCGACGAGAACCGGCAGGGCGGAGGCGCGGGCGACTTGGCGGATGAAGACGCAAACGTCCTCAATCGTGATGACGCCGAGGTCGGGCAGGCCCATCGAGGCCGACATGGCGGCGCCCGACAGGTACAGCGCCTCGAATCCGGCCGCCTTGGCCTGCAACGCGGCCATGCCGTTGTGCGTGCCGGGGATCTGGAGAATGGAGGTGCCGGCGAGAAGGGCGCGGAAGCGGTCGCCCGGACGGCCCTCGGGCAGGTCGGCGCCGACGAGGTAGGTCATTGCGCCGCGCTCCCGGTCGCGGCGTCGCGCCGGCGCTCCAGCGGAACGAAGGCACGGTCTTCGGAGCCGACGTAGTTCGCCGTCGGGCGGATGATCTTGCCGTCCTCGCGTTGCTCGATGACGTGGGCGCACCAGCCCGACGAGCGGGCGATGACGAAGAGCGGCGTGAACATCGCCGTCGGGACGCCCAGCAGCCTGTAGGCGACGGCGCTGAACCAGTCGAGGTTGGGGAACATGCGCTTCTCCTCCCACATCACCCGTTCGAGCCGCTCGGCGATGACGTAAAGGGCAGTGTCGCCGGCCGTGTCCGACAGGCGTCTCGCCACCGCCTTGATCACGTCGCTGCGCGGGTCCTTGATGGTGTAGACGGGATGGCCGAAGCCGATCACGACCTCCTTGGCGGCGACGCGTCGGCGGATGTCGGCCTCGGCCTGATCCGGGCCGGCATAGCGGCACAGAACGTCGAGCGCCGCCTCGTTGGCTCCGCCGTGCTTGGGTCCGCGCAGGGCGCCGACCGCGCCGTTGATGGCCGAGTACAGGTCCGAGCCGGTGCCGGCGATCACGCGGGCGGTGAAGGTCGAGGCGTTGAACTCGTGCTCGGCGTAGAGGACGAGGCTGGTGTTCATCGCGCGGACGAACTCATCGGAGGCCGGGCGGCCGGTGAGCAGGTGGAGGAAATGCCCGGCGATGCCGTTGTCGTCGGTATCGACGTCGATCCGGCGCCCGTTGCGCGACCAGTGCCACCAGACCAGCAGCATCGAGCCGAAGGACGCCATCAGGCGGTCGGCGATGTCGCGGGCGCCGGCGACGGCGTGGTCGGGCGCTTCGGGCAGCACGCAGCCGAGCGCGCTGGCGCCGGTGCGCATGACGTCCATCGGGTGGGTCGCGGCCGGAAGGTGTTCGAGAACGCTGCGGACGTTCGCCGGCAGGCCGCGGAGCGCGCGGAGCTTTCTCTTGTAGGCGGCCAGTTCGATGCTGCTGGGCAGGGTGCCGTGGACCAGCAGATGAGCGATCTCCTCGAACTCACAGGCGTCGGCGATGTCGAGGATGTCGTAGCCGCGGTAGTGCAGGTCGTTGCCGGTCCGTCCGACCGAGCAGAGCGCCGTGTTGCCGGCGACCACGCCCGACAGGGCGACGCTTTTCTTCGGTCTGGGTGTTGCGTCCATGGCGTGGCGGTCCCGATCGGGTCTTTGAGGACTGGCGTGCGTGTCAGAACAGGCCAGGTAGGCCACCCGCGAGCTGGTTGGGCGGGACGGCGAGGGAGAGCGAGGCCAGCGCCTCGGGCTTCAGCCGCGGCAGATCCTGCGCCGCGTCGAGGAAGCGCTCGGTCTCGGCGGGAGCGAGGATGCTTTCCGTCAGGGTGCGGAACTTGCCGACGTAATCGCCCCGGGCCCACGGCGTCGCCCCCAGCGTATGGGCGTTGGCGATCGCCAGTTCGTCGGCGAGCACCGAGCCGTCGCGCATGCGGATGACGATGCGGCCGCCGAAGGCGAGCGTGGCGGGGTCGCGCGAATGGTAGCGCTCGGTCCAGCGCGGATCCTCGACCGTGCGGATCTTGCGCCATAGCGCGACCGTGTCGGCGCGGCGGGCGCGTTCGGGCAGGTAGGAGCGGACGTGGTGCCAAGCGCCGTCCTGCAGCGCCACGGCGACGATGTACATGATGGAATGGTCCAGCGTCTCGCGGCTGGCGTGCGGATCGAACTTCTGCGGATCGTCGGCGCCCGTCCCGATGACGTAGTGGGTGTGGTGGGACGTTTCGATAACGATCTCCGCCACGGCGTCCCAATGGCGGACCTGCCGTCCCATCCGGAAGGCCAGGTCGATCAGCGCCTGGCTCTGGTACTCGGCGGAGTGCTCCTTGGTGTAGGTGTCGAGGATGCCGCGCTTGGGTTCGCCGGGCCCCGGCAGCGGCACGTGATAGCGCGCCTGCGGGCCGTCCAGCATCCTGGCGACCACGCCGTCCGCGCCCTCGTAGATCGGGCTCGGCGCACCCTCGCCGCGCATCGCGCGGTCGACCGCCTCGATCGCCAGCTTGCCGGCATGGGCGGGGGCGAACGCCTTCCAGGAACTGATCTCGCCCTTGCGGCTCTGCCGCGTCGCCGTGGTGACGTGCAGCGCCTGCTGCACCGCTTGATAGGTCACGTCCGTGTCGAGGGCGAGCAGGGTGCCGAGGCCGGCGGCGACGGACGGCCCGAGGTGGGCGACGTGGTCGATCTTGTGCTCGTGCAGGCAGATCGAGCGGACGAGGTCGACCTGGATCTCGTAGCCGGTCGCGAGCGCCCGGATCAGGTCCGCTCCGCCGCGCCCGCACTGCTGGGCGACGGCGAGGATCGGCGGGATGTTGTCGCCGGGATGGCTGTACTCGGCGGCAAGGAAGGTGTCGTGGTAGTCGAGTTCGCGGACCGCCGTGCCGTTGGCCCAGGCGGCCCATTCCGCATGGACGCGGATCTCCGGCGCGCAGCCGAAGACGGTTGCGCCGCCCGGACGCGGATGGGCGAGGGCCTGCGCGCGGGCCGACGCGACGGGTCGGCGGTTCAACGAGGCTACGGCGACGGCGGCGTTATCGATGACGCGGTTCACGATCATCGCCGCGACGTCCGGCTCCACGGCGACCGGATCGCCCGCCACCTCGGCGATGCGCCAGGCGAGCTGCTCGGTTTTCGGCAAACGCTCGCTTTCCCGGTGAACGCGCAGGTCGTGAAGGATCATGGTCGGGTCCCGTGTCGCCGTGCGGATATTGCGAATGCGTCGTTGCGAGGGAAGGCACTTTCGTGCGCATTGAGGCGAAGGCGATCGGAGCGATTGCGAATGGTGCGAAGCGTGAGGCGGCCGAAGCTGTTCGTCGGCCCGAAGCTGCGCCGCTTGCGCGCGGCGGCTGGCATGAGTCAGGTCGCGCTGGCCAAGGCGATCGGCCTATCGCCGACCTACCTCAACCAGATCGAGTGCGACCAACGCCCGCTGCCGCCGCCGGCCCTGCAGCGTATTTGTGACCTGTTCGCCGTCGGGGTCGATCATTTCGGGGATGCCGAGGACCTGCGCCGGATGCAGGGACTGCGCGAAGCGCTGGGTGAACGGCTGTTCGCGACGCCGATCGCCGACCTCGCCGAGGTGCAGGTCGCCGTGCAGAGCGTGCCCGAGATCGTTTGCCGCTTCGTCCTCCTCCACCGCGCCTACCGCGCGCAGGCGGAGGAGTTGCAGGCCACGCGCGGCGCCGCCGGCGCGACCAGCGCGCTAGGACCCTACGACGAGGTGCGGGAATGGGTGCAATCGCGTCGCAACCATTTCTACGCGTTGGACGGCGCGGCCGAAGTCCTGTTCGAGACGGCGGGTTTGGCGAGCGCGACGCTGCGCGAGGACTTGATCCGACGCCTGCGCGACCTGCACGGCTTCACGTTGGCCAGCGATCCTTCGCTTCTGGTCGAGGGCACCTTCTGGCGTGTCGATCGGCGCGCGAAACGCCTCACCTTCGCCGAGAGCGCGGCGCCGGAAAGCCGCGTCTTCTGGATGGCGCACCTGCTCGGGCAGATCGAGCAGCGGCGCTTGATCGACCGCGAGGTGCAGACCGCCGGCTTGTCGAGCGACGAAGCGCGCGCCCTGGCGCGGATCGGCCTTGCCAACTACTTCGCCGGTGCGCTGATGATGCCCTATGGCCGCATCCTCGACGCGGCATCCGCCGTGCGCCACGACATCGAGCGGCTGCAGGCCCGCTTCGGCGCCAGCTTCGAGCAGGTGTGTCATCGCCTGAGCACCCTGCAAAGACCCGGCCGGGCGGGTATTCCTTTCTACTTCGTCAAGACGGATATCGCCGGCAACATCCTCAAGCGCAGCAGCGCGACGCGCTTCCGCTTCTCGCAGTTCGGCGGACCCTGCCCCTTGTGGAACGTGTATCGGACCTTCGCTACGCCGGGGCAGATCCTGGTGCAGCTCGCCCGCACGCCCGATGACGTCACCTACCTCAACATTGCCCGCACGGTCAGCCGGGGCGGCGGCTTCCACCTGTCGCGCCCGCGTGCGGTCGCCGTGGTTCTGGGCTGCGAGGTCGAGCATGCGTCGCAAACCGTCTACGCCGCCGGGCTCGACCTTCAAGACACCAACGCGACCGAGGCGATCGGACCGGGTTGCCGCATGTGCGAGCGGACGAACTGCCGGCACCGCGCCATGCCGCCGATCGGCCAACCGCTCGACATCGGCACCGAGGAACGCGGCATGGTGCCCTATCGCGTCAAGGTCTGAGAGCGCCGGATCGGACGAGGCCGGCGCGGGCGGTAGTGACCCGCAAGAGGAACGCCCGCAAGAGGAAGGATGGTGTGACGACGTCTGACTCGTCCCTACGTCCGCCATCCTTCGAGACCAGGCGCCCGAAACCACTTCGTCCGTTAACCGATTGCCAGTGGACGACCGTCATGACGGTGGGCGCCGAACCTAAGCCGGGCGCCTCGCGTCGTTCAATTCATGGTCATGTAGTCGCGTTCGCGCCTCAAAAGCCCGCCTGGGTGCCGAACGTCTTGAAACCGTTGGGAACGCGAAGACCCATGACCTGCTGCCCCTGCGCATCCGACCTGCGTGCAGCGGTGTCGACCGCAGCCGTGGACGCCTGGAAGCGGTGGTGCAGCGGCACCGACCGGTGCAGCGTCTGGGCCTGAGCGGCCGAGCCGGCGACCTGCGCGGCAACGACCATGGCCACTGCGACGAATTTCAACATCGAAAACTCCTTCTATCGTTCGATCTATGTCGTTCGTCGGAGAGATATGCTGACCCACAGCCGTTTCAAGGACATCGCGTGGCAACCAGTTGACGACTTCTTCGGCCTCCGCGCCTCGCGGTGCTGAACCTCGGCAGGTACAAATCGTATTCGTGAGATGATGGCGCGCGGTTATTGTTGCTCGCACCACAGTAAACGGATCGCGTTCCCCCTTGCGTTGCGCACTCGTCTACAGTGCCGGCGGGCACGGGCCTCGGCGACCGCGGATAGGCCCTCGTTGCGCGCCCCAGCGAATTCCGAATACAGTCAGCCTCTCGAATGATCAGGGGCAAACTTTCGTGGATATACAGGTCTCGCTGGCATCGAAAACCGCTGTGGTCACGGGCGCGTCGGGTGGCCTTGGCGAGTTCTTCGCTTCGGCCCTCGCGAGCTCCGGGTGCAAGGTTGCGGTGGCGGCGCGGCGCATCGAGACCTGTCGAGCGATCTGCGACCGCCTCCGCGGCGGAGGCGGCGAGGTGCTGCCGGTGCAGTTGGACGTCACGGATCCCTCATCGGTGGAAAAGGCGCTCGACGACATCGGCCGCGGCTTGGGCGTTCCCGATATCGTCGTCTGCAATGCCGGCGTCACCACGACCGTGTCGTTGCTCGACCAGGACGTCGAGGACTGGGACAGGATCGCCGACACCAACTTGAAGGGCGCCTTCCTTGTCGCCCGCGCGGCGGCAAGGGCGATGATCGCGGCCGGCAAAGGCGGTGTCATCGTCAACGTCGCGTCCATTCTCGGGCTGCGGGTCGCTGGACAGGTCGCGGCCTACAGCGCATCCAAGGCCGCGCTCGTGCAGCTCACGCGTTCCATGGCGCTCGAATGGGCGAGACACGGGGTCCGCGCCAATGCGCTCTGCCCCGGCTACATCGAAACCGATCTCAACGCCGACTTCTTCGCCAGTTCCGCCGGACAAAACCTCCTGCGAAGGATTCCGCAGCGGCGGCTTGGCCGCCTGGAGGATCTGAGGGGGCCGTTGCTTTTCATGTGCTCGGACGCCGCAAGCTACATGACCGGCAGTACCCTGGTGATCGACGGCGGTCACCTCGTTTCATCGCTTTGAAGCGGCCGTCACATCCGAGCGGTGCGAGGCTTCCGTCTCAAGGGGCACGTCCGCGATACCTTGCCGAGCACCTCCCGCGGAGCGGGTTCGTGCGCGGGCGCTAAGCCGGCCCGACCACCGGCAGCTCGGCGAGGCAGGTGAGGTCGTGCGGCGAGCGCATTTCGAACCTCGTCGCCCAGCCCCGGCGCCGGCACAAGCCCCGCTGCGGCCACCACCACCGTGCCGCGCCCGTATCGCCCGTTGCAGTGGTCCAGCTCCGCCGTCAGCGCCGCCGTCTTCGTGCAATCCGCCTGCCCAAGCCTCGGCAGCGCTCGCTGGCTCGCCTCCAGCTGCACCAGGTCGACCGTGACCACGCCGGCCTTGCTGTAGCGGTACCCCGGCCGCCACACCTGGCGCACGCCCACCGTCGCCGTCCTGACCAGGGCGAGGGTATCCGACGTCGCTTCGGCCAAGCTGACCGTGGTCGCCGCCGAGCGCTGCGGCGCGCCGGTGTCGTGCTCGCTGGTGTGGAAGAACACGCCAACATGGTCCGAGTCGAGCCTCTCGCGGCGCAGCTTCTCGCCCAACCGCGTCGCATGCGCCGCCACGGCCTGCTCCAAGGCGGCGAGGTCGCTACCCGACCGGAGAAGCAGCGGATCACCGCGCAGCCCTCGCGCGTCGCCGCCGCGCTCTCCAGCGCTAAGGACCTATCCCGGTAGGCATCGTCTCCAGGCCATGACGACGAACGCGAGGTGGGTCAGGGCGAGATAGTTCTGCGGCTTCTTGTTCCAGCGGATCAGCAGGGCGCGGAAGCGGTTGGTCCAGGCGTGGGCGGCCTCAACGACCCAGCGCCGCGCCCTGGCTCCGATGTGCGTTTGGGCGTGGCGCTTGGCCTCGATCTCCTCGCCGCGCGTGCGCAGATGCAAGGTGAAGCCGCGCTCCTCGGCCAGGCTGCGCGGCGCGTCGTAGCCCTTGTCCAGGCACAGGTGCTGCGGGCAGCCTTGCGTCGGCTCGGGTCGCGCAACGGGCAGGCTGTTCAGCGTGTCGGCCATCAGCCAAGTGGTCGTTGCGGTTGGCACCCGCGATGACAACGCCCACCGGCACGCCCGCGCGTCGCTCAGCACCGAGCGCTTGACCCCCGCTTGCCCCGCCGACTATGCTTCGCATTGCGGCGAAACGGTCGGATTGGGGCCGGTGTTTTCCCCCGCCCAGCAGCGCTTTCACCATTGCGCCGTCCAGCGACAACCAGCTCCAGTCGATGCCCACCAGCCAGTCGCAGGCGAGAAGACCGCCTTGCCAGAAGGCCGCAAACACGTCTGCCTCCGTCCACTCCTGAAAGCGGCGGTGGGCTGCTGACGACGAGCAGATCCCGGTGCCGTTCAGGG
>CALMGA010000194.1 GCA_937863205.1 uncultured Beijerinckiaceae bacterium
GGCGCCCGACAGGATGGCGAAAGCAACGGCAGCGGCTGTACGCGTGATTGTCATGCTTGTGCTCCCCTCAGAGACGCACAAACCATGAAGAGGCGGCGTTGAGGCGCGGCTGAACTGCTCGTTCAGGTGCCGTTAACTGCGCGGTAGCAGGAGCGACCACAATCTTGCGATCAGCAAGCGCCAAAGGTCCGCTCTCGGGCAAGCTGCTGCATGTCCGGAACGGCCGACGTGGGCGCGAAGCCGTTTGGCTGCTTCTATCTGTTGAAAAGCGACCAGACGGCCCCTACGCCGGAGTGATCTGGACCTTGCCCATCGGCGCGCCCGACCGCTCGGGACGAACGAGGATAGCGACCTGTTGGCGAGCAGCACCCTGCCGGCGGATTGTCAGGACCAACTTGCCTTGCTCCATGCGCCGGACTTGGTCAGGTCACGGCATCGGCCGTGTCGTGAGGCGATGAGGGCCGGATGTGATCGCCGTCATGTCGCGATGTCATGAGACCACGGTCGAGCCAGCCACCTCGCCGCAAGCTAGATCTCGAGCCTCAAACGGCTTTGCCCTCGTCATTGAAGGGTTGAGGGCTGCTTTCTCGCAAATCGCGGAACCCAATTGCCTCAATGCGGAAGCTTTTAGTGACAGCGCACACAAAGGCCGGCTTCGTCCTCGGTGCCACCGTGTTCGTGCTGCCTTTCCTGATGTCCTGGCTGCATGTGGGGGCGCTGCGCGACGCGGCCGAAGCCGAGCCGGCAACTTCCATCTCTTCCGCCCCGGAGCGCTGAGCCATGTTCGCGATCGTGCAACAGCTCGTGTCCGGGCTCGTCGGTGGGGTCCTCACCCCTCTGATGAGCTACCTCAACAAGCGGCAGGACACGCAGCTCGCCGGCTTCCAGACGGCGAGCGGCATCGATGCCAGCGCCTACGCCGCCTTTCTCAACTATCAGGTCGCGATCGGCCAGCAGAAGGCGGCGGCCAACGGCTGGTGGGGCGCGAGGGTGCTCTACCTCGTCGTCGGCGGCGCGGCGGCGGCGCATACGGCGGCCGTGTTCCTCGACTCAACGGTGCGGCTGGGCTGCGGGCACTACGGCTGCCTCGGCGTGCCGGTGCTGCCGACGGCCTACGCCGACTACGAGCGCGTCATCGTGTACTCGCTCTTCGTGGTGTCGACGATCGGGCCGCCGGTGTCGGCCGCCACCGCCTGGCTGCACCGCAAATAGGGGCTCGCCGTGATCGTGTTCCGCACCCGCGGCGAGCCGGGCGAGGCTTCGGCGGATGGTTGGCGGCGCCACCTTCTCGCCCGCCTGCCGGAATGGATCGCCGCCGGCTTCCTGTTCGCGCTCGGCGCCCAGTTGAGCCGTCCCGGCAACAGCTTCGCCCTGTCGCACATCTACGACATCCTCGGACGCATGGCGAGCGAGCGCGCCTGGGCCTTCGCCGCCCTGTCGATCGCCACCCTGCGCCTCGTGGCGCTGATCCTGAACGGCTTCTTCCCCGTGATCCGCCGCGTCACGCCGGTGGTGCGCAGCCTGTCGGCCTTCGCCAGCGGCTGCGTGTGGCTGGCGTTGACCATCGGGTTCGTCATGTACAACACCAACGTGCTCGGCATCGTCGCCCATGCCGGATGGGGCTTCCTCGACTTCACCTACGCCGTCCTCATCGCCCATGAGGCTGCCGGGATCCTGGCTGCGGGACTTCCGGCGGCGGGATCCGCAAGGAGCGACAACCGTGCCCCAGCCCGCGACGCCTGAGGGCGGCTTCGCCGACGTTTGGGCCTTTCTCGGCACGATCGCCGCCGCCGCCACCGTGGTTGTCGGCAACTTCATCCGCGGCTGGCGCCGGGCCAAGGAGGGGGACGAGGTCGTCGCCAGGACGGTGGTGCTGGAGCGCGCCGACCTCACCGACGTACAGCGCCTGCTGGTCGAGATCAGGCCGCGTCTGGAACAGCTCTACGACGTCGAGCGCATCAACAAGACGATGCTGGAAGGCAACCGGGAGCGGATGGACGAGGTGCTTCGCGGCATGCGGCGGCTGGAAGGCGAACTCGACATCGCCAAACGCCTGCGCGAGGAGGAGGTCCTGCGCGTCACCCGGCACGGGGAGGGGCGGCAGATCGAGGGACGCGACGGCACGGGGTGAGAGCACACGATCGAACCGCGCCGCCTCTTCACACGCCCAGCCGTCCCAGCGCCGGCAGCTTGATCGCCGGGCGGCGCAGGTCGAGGCCGGCGACGGCACCCAGCAGATTGACTTCCAGACCCTCGATCCACCCCAGCGTCACGCCGCCGTAGCCGCCCAGGTTGAGGCGCAGGCCGGTGCCGGACGGCGTCGGCCCGAACCACCGCCCGTCGTAGGGGAAATCCTTGCCGATGGCGGTCGGCGGCAGGGCGGCGGTGATTTCCGGCACCGCGCTCATCAGGGCGGCGACGAAGGTGTTGGAGTTGGGACCGGGCCAGGCCCGGTAGTCGCCGGGATGGGGATAGCGGTAGCTCTCGATCGCGGCGCGCAGGCGCGGGATCATCCGTTCGGCCAGGTCGCCATCGGCGGCGAACACCACCTCCGGCCTGGCCCCGAACCACAGGCCGTCGGGCACGAAACGATCAACGGAGATCGGCATGCCCCAGGCCGTATAATCGAAGCGGCGGTAGGCGCTCGCGCGCGCCTCCTTCAGCACGATCCAGCTGTGGGTGGCCACGATGCCGCGCCAGCTCACGGTGCGAGCGGAGAAGATGCGCACGGCCGCGCCGGGGTGCTGCCAGGCCGGCGGCAGCAGGCCGGCGCTGGAGCGATCGGCGAAACGCCACTCGACCCCGCGCATGCGAACGGCATAAAGAACGGCCGAGACCAGCACCGGCGCCACGAACAGCAGGGCGAAGGCGAGAAGGCAGACGCGCAGCACAGCCATCACCTCGCGCGCTCAGAACAACGCCGGCTGACGGCGCGGCTCGCCGTCGTGCCCGTCGCCGTCGTGCCCGTCACCGTCGTGTCCCACACCGTCGTGTCCCACACCGTCGTGCGCGACGCCATCATGCCTGGCACCGCGCGCGACGATGCGCAGCTTGTCGTCGGGCAGCGGGCGCTGCAGCGCCTTCGCCTCGGCCCAGGGGGCGCGCAGCCAGACATCCCATTCCTCCTCCGTCGTGAGCAGAACCGGCATGGCCTTGGGATGCACGGGGCCTACCACGCCGTTCGCCTGCGTGGTCAGGAAGCCGTAGAGCCGGTGCTCGCCCTCTTGCCGGTCGGCCTTGGGGCCGCGCGTGCCATCCCAGGTCGTCCAGATCCCGGCGAAGGCGAACAACGGGCGCTCCGCGTCGAGGGCGAACCACACCGGCGTCTTGCGCGGTTTGGTGTCGGCCCATTCGCAGAACGAGGTGACGGGTACGAGGCAGCGGTGCGACGCGCCGAGCCAGCGCCGCCAGTGCGGGCTCGCGGTGTTGCGGATGTTGGTGACCGGCGCGCCGCCGGTCCGCGCCGGGCCGGGCATGCCCCAGCGCATCGGCTCCAGGCGGCGCACGCCGTCCTCGCTGACCCGCACGACCGGCGCCAGCGAATCGGGAAACACCGCCGGCAGCGCCGGCTGGTTGCCGACGAGATCGCGGGGAGCGGCGAACAGCCGGCGCATCGCCTCCTGACTTCGGGTCAGGCTGTAAAGGTTGCACATGCCGCACGAATCTCCTGCCGTTTCGATCGAGTGCGAACAGCGCCGGGCTGCGCTCCGGAAGCCCCGCGGCGTCGGTGGTCCGCCGCCGCCGACGGCTCTGGCCGCCATCGGCGAGGATCGTCCGTCGTGAGCCCGTCGCCGGCCGCTTCATGGCGCAGCGTCCCGGCCTCCCGCAAGAGCGCTTGCCCGAGCGCTTCCGTCGCCCGCGACCATCACGGGAAGCACCCGGCAAGAGACCAATCTTGACGGTCCCTCCCCGGCTGCCCATGTCCGCTCGGCGTATCACTTCGCGTGCGTTCGGCCTGCAAAGCGACGCGCGTAACAACAAAGAAAGCCGTCGCGAAGAATCACCAGCGACGGCGAAGATGGGATGAACGCGATGCACGGCGACAGCGATCTTCAGATCTGTGACCTTCACGCGGGCGATCATGTGACCCTGGTCGACGACGATTGGACGCTTGTCGGCCACGACATCGTGCTTGTCGACGTCGAGCCGGTGCCGGGATCGACACAGTGCATCGTGCGCAGCGATGGTGAAACGCGCGTGGTCAGCCGGGTCGACCTGCGGCGGGCCTGAGGCCGCAGGCAAAACGTAACGGTGCCGCAAGCCTCCGGCCGGCGGAACCTGCTTTGATGGCGCATGCCGAATCAATCGCCGGACGCGCCCGAACTTCTGGTCCCGAGCTTGCCGCTCCCCGGCTTGCGCCTCGTCGAGCTTTTCCTCGACATGATCGCCGCCGAGCGGGGAGCGGCACAAAACACCCTCGACGCCTACCGGCGCGACCTCGTCGCCTACGCCGGTGATCTCAAGGCGCGTGGGCGCGGGCCGCTGGATGCGCGAACCGACGACCTGCGCGCCTACCTCGCGGCCCTGCAGGCGACCGGCTTCAAGGCAACCTCCGCCGCCCGCCGCCTTTCGGCCATCCGGCAGTTCCACCGTTTCCTCGTCAGCGAAGGCAAACGCGCCGACGACCCGTCCCAGATCCTGGAAGGGCCCAAGCAGGGACAGCGGCTGCCCAAGATCCTCAGCGTCGCCGAGGTCGATCACCTCCTCGCCGTGGCCAGGCAAGGGTTGGCCGGCAAGGAACCGGCGCCGGACGGATCGGGAGATGCCACCGGCGAACGGCTGCGCACGGCCCGCACCTCCGCTTTGCTGGAACTGCTGTACGCGACCGGGTTGCGGGTGTCCGAGCTCGTGTCCTTGCCCCGCCACGCCCTGCGCGGGCGCGATCCGACCATGACGATCAAGGGAAAGGGCGGCCGCGAGCGTCTCGTCATCGTGGGCCAGCCCGCGCGCGACGCCGTCGCCGCTTATCGCGCAGCCCTGGCGGCTCGTCACCCCGGCTCGGTCGAGGGGCCCTGGCTGTTTCCCGCCGATTCCGACAGCGGCCACCTCACCCGCCAGGCCTTTGCCAGGGATCTCAAGGCGGTGGCCGCCGCCGCCGGCATCGCCGCGCACCGCATCAGCCCGCACGTGCTGCGCCACGCCTTCGCCAGCCACCTGCTGCAGAACGGCGCCGACCTGCGCATCGTGCAGGAACTGCTCGGCCACGCCAATCTTTCGACGACGCAAATCTATACCAA
>CALMGA010000195.1 GCA_937863205.1 uncultured Beijerinckiaceae bacterium
CCGGCTTCTACTACTGGTTCCCGAAGATGTCGGGCTACATGTACAACGAGACGCTGGGCAAGTGGCACTTCTGGCTGATGTTCATCGGCGTCAACGTGACCTTCTTCCCGCAGCACTTCCTCGGTCTGGCCGGCATGCCGCGTCGCTACGTCGACTACCCCGACGCCTTCCACCTTTGGAACGAGATCTCGTCGTGGGGATCCTACCTGTCCTTCGCGAGCGTGATCCTGTTCATCTACGTCATCTTCGAAGCGTTCCAGAAGAAGGTGCTCGCCGGCGACAATCCCTGGGGCGCGGGTGCGACCACGCTGGAATGGACCCTGTCCTCGCCGCCGCCCTACCACCAGTTCGAGACGCTGCCCCGCATCACCGGCTCGAACCACTAACAACGTGCAAGATCATCGGCGTCGGATACCCCTCGTGGGTTCGACGTCGCCGGACCACCGGGTCGAAAAAGCGGCGGCTTGGTGAAGGTCGTCCGCGAACAAACGCGAGACCGCGTTCGTGTCGTTGGCCCCGCGCGGCCTTTCCTGCATCTTCGCGGTTTGCTGGAAGCCGGTGGCTTCGACGCTGTAGTCCTTGGCGGCAGGCGTCGAGCCGTTCCCTTCCCGGTCGACCGGACAAGAGCCGCCAAACCTCAGGCGGGCGTACACAGAGCGGTCATGAGCTTTATCAGCGATAACACTCCAGCCTTCGTGTCCAGTGCGGACCCCGGCGATTATCTCGCTCTCCTCAAGCCGCGCGTCATGTCGCTCGTCGTTTACACGGCCATTGCCGGCATGCTGATCGCACCTCACAGCCTCAATCCCGTGCTCGCCGCCGCTGCGCTTCTTGCCATCGCGGTCGGCGCCGGGGCGAGCGGCGCCCTCAACATGTGGGTCGACGCCGACATCGACGGCTTGATGAAGCGAACGGCGGGTAGGCCTATCCCGACCGGGCGCATCACGCCTGCCGAGGCGCTGGCCTTCGGCCTGACCCTGTCGATCCTCTCCGTCTTCACCCTTGGCGTGGTCGCCAACTGGTTGTCGGCCAGCCTTCTCGCGTTCACGATCTTCTTCTACGTCGTCGTCTATTCCATCTGGCTGAAGCGCTCGACCCCGCAGAACATCGTGATCGGCGGTGCCGCCGGCGCCTATCCTCCGATGGTCGCCTATGCCGCCGTGACCGGCGAACTCGGTTGGCCGAGCGTCGTGCTCTTCGCCATCATCTTCGTCTGGACGCCGCCGCACTTCTGGGCGCTGGCGCTGGTCAAGTCGGAAGAGTTTGCCAGGGCCGGCATTCCGATGCTGCCCAACGTCGCCGGACCCGACCGCACCCGACGCGACATCCTCATCTATACCGTCTTTCTCGCGCCGGTGGGCGTCCTGCCCTACGCGCTCGGTTTCGCCACGCTCGCCTATGGAGCGCTGGCTGCCGTGCTCGGCGTCGCCATGCTGGTGCTGGCGTGGCGCTGCTACAGGATCCGTGCCGGCGAGCCGGGCAACCGGGCAGCCATGGCCTTGTTCTCCTTCTCGATCCTCTACCTGTTCCTGTTGTTCGCCGACATCATCGGTGAGCGCGCGCTGATGATCGCCAAGGTGATCCCATCTCTGTCGTGAGGGACCCATGCCCGTAGGACGAGACAACGACGGCATCGTGCTGACGCCTCAGCAGCTTCGCAGCCGGCGCAACCGCAACATCGCCATCGGCGTCACGATCGGCTTTCTCGTGATCCTCTTCTACGTCGTCACCATCGCCAAGCTCGGTCCCGGCGTTCTCAAGCGGCCGTTGTGATGAGCACGCCACGTCCCAATGGGCGCTGGCGGTTCGGCCGGCGCCACATCGCGCCGTTCGCCTCCGCGGCGACGGTTGTCGCCATGCTTGGCCTCGTCGCGGTCTCGTTGCCGCTGTACCGTGCCTTTTGCCAACTCACGGGCTATGAAGGCACGCCGCGCGTTGCAGCAGGTGCGTCGTTGCTCAAGGGCAAGCGCATCCTGCACGTCCGCTTCGACGCAAACGTCGGCGGCTCGCTGCCTTGGACCTTCGAACCGGAGATCCCGGCCCTCGATGTCCGCACCGGCCAGACCGCGACGGCTTTCTACCGCGTGAGTAATCGCAGCGACCATGCCGTCACCGCCCACGCCGTCTACAATGTCGGCCCGCCCTCGATCGGGGGCTATTTCGACAAGATCGCCTGTTTCTGCTTCTCCGACCAGACGTTGCAGCCGCATGAAACGCTGGAGATGCCGGTCGTCTTTTTCCTCGATCCCGCGCTGGAGCAGGACGAAACGATGAACGGCGTCGCCGTGGTGGTCCTGTCGTACACGTTCTACCCGCAGAACAAGCCCGTCCCGTCCGGCGCAGCGGCTGTCGCGGCTGCGCCGGACGGCAAGAAGCTGTAGGGCTTAGGCGTCGCCGACGTCGGGACAGCTTGACCAGGCGTCGGCGAAGGCGCTAACGCCATCGCAACGCAAAAGTCGCCCGGCAGGCCGGGACATCGGGGAGAACGAAGGGCCATGGCCGGCGTCAAGCCCAATCACGACTACCATCTCGTCCCGCTCAGCCCCTGGCCGCTCGTCGGCTCGCTGAGCGCCTTCGTGATGGCCGTCGGTGGCATTGTCTGGATGAAGTCGCTGTCGGCCTCCGGCCCCTACGTGTTCGGGGCCGGCCTGCTCGGCGTCTTGTTCACCATGATCGCATGGTGGACCGACGTCGTTCGTGAGGCCGAGCATGGCGACCACACCCGCGTGGTGCAGATCAGCCATCGCTACGGCATGATCCTGTTCATCGCGTCCGAGGTGATGTTCTTCGTCGCTTGGTTCTGGGCCTATTTCGACATCGCCCTCTACCCCCACGAGACGATCGAATACGCCCGCACGCAGGCGATCGGCGGCGTGTGGCCTCCAAAGGGAACGGATGCGCTCGATCCCTGGCACTTCCCGCTCTTCAACACGCTGCTGCTGCTGACGTCGGGCACAACGGTGACGTGGGCGCACCACGCCCTGCTGCATACCGAGCGCTCGGCGATCGCCAAGGGTCTCATCCTCACCATCGTGCTCGGCGTGCTGTTCACCTGCGTCCAGGCCTACGAATACGCTCATGCCCCGTTCGCCTTTTCGAGCGCGATGGGCTCGAACTTCTACATGCCCACAGGCTTCCACGGCTTTCACGTCGTCATCGGGTCGCTGTTCCTGATGGTTTGCCTCGTGCGCGTGCTGGTCGGCCAGTTCACGACACGCCAGCACCTCGGGTTCGAATTCGCCGCCTGGTATTGGCATTTCGTCGACGTCGTCTGGCTGTTCCTGTTCGCCTGCATCTACGTTTGGGGGTCCTGGGGTGCGGTGACCGAAGCCATCAAGCCTTGAGATCAGCCGAGTGAGCGGAGAGGGCGGTGCCGCCCTCTGCTCCTCGCAAGGCTCACGTCCGGAGGCTCATGCCCGACGCCACGCCCGGTCCGTCATCTTCGCCGCCCTCCCCGATCCTGGCTGGCCTTGCCGGACGATGCCCGAACTGCGGCAAACGGTCGATCTTCGACGGGTTTCTCGCACTGAAGTCGACCTGCCCGGCCTGCGGGTTCGATCTCAGTCGGGCCGATACGGGTGATGGCCCGGCCTTCTTCGCCTCGTTCCTCGGCGGATTCCTGCTGCTTGCGGCCGGCATCTGGATGCAGATCAGCTTCGAGCCACCGGTGTGGGCCTACGTGGTCCTCTTCGTCGTCGGCGCCGTGTTCATCGTCGGCCTGATCCGGCCGCTGAAAGGTCTGCTCACCGCGTTGCAGTTCGCCAACAAGGCCGAACAAGGACACCTGGAGCCATGATCGGATCATCGACCGGATCGCGGCCCTGGCGCCAGCTTCTCGTCCCGGCGATGTGCACGCTGTTGATGGGTACCCTGCTGGTCGGGCTCGGCGTGTGGCAGATCAAGCGCCTCGCCTGGAAGGAGGCGCTGATCGCCCGCGTCGAGGGCCAGGCCAGGGCCGCGCCGCAGCCGTTGCCACCCCCGGCCGACTGGGCGGCGATGGCGCCGGGCGACTACGAGTTCCGTCACGTCGGCGTCGACGGCACCTTCGACCAAGCGGCGGAGACCTTGATCCTGCGCGCGTCGGCGGACGGGCCGGGCTACCACGTCATCACGCCCCTGCGTCTTGCCGGCGGCGGAATGGTGCTGGTCGATCGCGGTTACGTGCCGCTCGACAGGAAGGCGCCGGCGAGCCGCGAGGCCGGCGAAGTGTCCGGCCCCGTGCACCTGACCGGCCTGCTCCGCGCCCCGGAGCCTCGCAACTTCTTCACGCCGGCCGATACCGACGGCGCGTTCTTCACCCGCGACCCGCGGAAGATCGCCGCCTACCACCACCTCGCGGCGGTGGCACCCTTCTCGATCGATGCCGACCCGGCCATGACCAACACCGGCGGCTGGCCCAAACCCGGCCTGGTCGAGCTCGCCCTGCCCAACAACCACCTGTCCTACGCCCTCACCTGGTTCGGGCTCGCCCTCGGCTTGGCCGGCGTCTTCACCGCCTACGCCTGGAAGCGGCTTGCCCCGGCGCGGGCGCCGGGCGATCGTTCGCCGGCCGCCACGTCGGCGACGCCGGGATCCACCATCATCGAGCATAGGCTGTGAGATATATCTCGACCCGCGGCGAAGCCCCGGTGCTCGGCTTCAGCGAGGCGATGCTCGCCGGCCTCGCCCGCGACGGCGGCCTGTACCTGCCGCAAACCTATCCCCGCCTGTCGGCCGAGGCGATCGCCGCTTTCGCCGGCCAGCCCTACGCCAAGGTCACCGAAGCCGTTCTCGCGCCTTTCGTCGGGGCCGATTTCGATATGCCGACCCTGCGTGGCATGATCGCAGCGGCCTATGCCGGCTTCCGCCATCAGGCGGTGGCGCCGCTGAGCCAGGTCGAGGACAACCTCTTCATCCTCGAACTCTTCCACGGTCCCACGCTCGCCTTCAAGGATCTGGCGATGCAGCTGCTTGCCCGGATGATGGAACATGCGCTAACCCGCCGGGGCCAGCACGCCACCATCATCGGCGCCACCTCCGGCGATACGGGGGCCGCCGCCATCGAGGCGTTCCGCGGCCTCAACAACATCGACGTCGTGATCTTCTACCCCCATGAGCGCGTCAGCCCGGTGCAGCGCCGGCAGATGACCACGGTGGACGGCGACAACATCCACGTCGTCGCGCTGGAAGGCACCTTCGATGACTGTCAGGCAGCGGTGAAGGCCCTCTTCAACCACGCCGCGTTCCGCCAGGACTACGGCCTGTCCGGTGTCAATTCCATCAATTGGGCGCGGGTGCTGGCGCAGTGCGTGTATTATTTCACGGCCGCGGTGGCGCTCGGTGCGCCGCACCGGCCGGTGTCCTTCGCCGTCCCCACCGGGAACTTCGGCGATGTTCTCGCCGGCTGGATCGCCAAGCGGATGGGCCTGCCCGTCGATCGACTCGTCGTCGCCACCAACAGCAACGACATCCTGGTGCGGGCTCTCGCCACTGGACGCTACGAGATGCGCGGCGTCCATCACACCCAGTCGCCGTCGATGGACATCGAGGTGTCGTCCAACTTCGAGCGCCTGCTGTTCGAGGCGGATGGACGTGACGGCGCCGGCCTGCGCGGCCTGATGGCCGGGTTGAAGCAGTCCGGCGGCTTCACCGTTCCCGAAGCGGCCCTGGCGGCGATCCGCCGGGATTTCGATGCGGCGTCGGCGAGCGAGGAGGAAACCTCGGCCGAGATCGCCCGCTGCTGGCATCGCTCGTCCGAGCTGGTCGATCCGCACACGGCCGTTGGGCTGCACGCCGCCCGCGCGCGCCTGCGCGCCGATCCGGCGACGCCGATGGTTGTGCTGGGCACAGCCCACGCCGCCAAGTTCCCCGATGCCATCGAGCGGGCGATCGGCCTGCGCCCGCCCCTGCCGGCCCACCTCGCCGACCTGCTCGGACGCTCGGAACGCTTTACCGTCCTGCCCAACGAGCAGGTCGCCGTGGAAAGCTTCATCCGCGAGCGCGTCGACCCAACCCGCAGCCTCAAGGCCGCTTCTTGAGCGTGGAAATCTCGCAACTGCCGTCGGGCCTGCGCGTCGTAACCGACGCGATGCCGCATCTGGAGACGGCCTCGCTGGGCGTCTGGGTCGGCGCCGGCTCGCGCCACGAGCTGGCGCATCAGCAGGGTTTGTCGCACCTGCTCGAACATATGGCCTTCAAGGGCACCCACAGCCGCTCGGCGCAGTCCATCGCCGAGGAGATCGAGGCGGTCGGCGGCGACCTCAACGCGGCGACAAGCGTCGAGCAGACGGCCTTCTACGCCCATCTCCTCGCCCAGGACGCCGGCCTCGCTCTCGACATCCTCGCCGACATCCTGCTGAATTCGACTTTCGATCCGGCGGAGCTGGAGCGCGAGAAGGGCGTGATCCTGCAGGAGATCGGCTCGGTCGAGGACACGCCCGACGACCTCGTCTTCGACCTGTTCAACGCCACCGCCTTCCCCGGCCAACCGCTGGGCCGCGCCATCCTCGGCACGCCGCACAGCGTCGCCGCCTTCGAGCGCTCGGCCATCGACGGCTATCTCGGCTCGCACTACCACGGTGGCGCGATGGTCGTCGCGGCGGCGGGAGCGGTCGAGCACGCCCGCATGGTGGACGAGGTCCAGGCCCGCTTCGCCACCCTGCCGGCCCGTGTGCCGGCCGACGCCGCCCCGGCCGGGCGCTATGCCGGCGGCGAGACGCGCCTGAAGAAACGCCTCGGCCAAGCTCACATCGTGGTCGGCTGGGAAGGGCTCGCCTACGACCATCCCGAGCACTATGCCCTTCAGGTCTTCGCCAATGCGGTCGGCGGCGGCATGTCGTCCCGGCTGTTCCAGGAGGTGCGGGAGAAGCGCGGGCTGGCCTACAGCATCTACACCTTCAATTGGGCCTACGCCGACACCGGGCTGTTCGGCTTCTACGCCGCGACCGGCGCCGCCGACGTCGCGGAACTGATGCCGGTCGCCCTTGATTCCCTGGCGGCGGCGACGCAGGATCTCACCGAGGCCGAGGTGCAGCGGGCCAAGGCGCAGATGAAGGTGTCGCTGCTCGCCGCACTGGAATCGGCGACGTCGCGCTCGGAGCAGATCGCCCGGCAGATGCTGGCCTTCGGCCGCGTGGTGTCGCGCGCGGAGATGATCGGGCGGATCGAGACGCTCAGCCTGTCGACCATCCGTCAGGCCGGCGCGCGCGCGCTGCGCTCGGCGGCGACCGTCAGCTCGATCGGACCCGTCGGCAAGGTTTTGACGCCGGATCGCGTCGCGATGCGCGTCGGTGGTGGCCAGGGGCGCGCAGGCGGGCCGACGATTGCGCCGACAGGCGGGTCGGGACGGCACTGATGGCCTTGTTCCGCATCGGCACGGCGAGGGACAGCGCCAATTTCGTGCGCGGCGACAACGTCTACCTCCGTCCGCCCGAGATGAGCGACTTCGAAGATTGGGCGGCGCTGCGACACCGGTCGCGGGCTTTCCTGACGCCATGGGAGCCGACCTGGCCATCCGACGACCTGACCCGCGCGGCCTTCCGCCGGCGCCTGCGCCGCCATGCCGGCGAGATCGGCAACGACGAGGCCTATCCCTTCCTCCTGTTTCGCGAATGCGACGACGCCCTGCTCGGGGGCCTCACCTTCGGCCAAGTCAAGCGCGGCGTCGCCCAGGCGACCACCCTGGGCTACTGGATGGGCCAGCCCTTCGCCGGCCAGGGGTGGATGGCACGGGCCGTGCGCGCTGCGACCGGCTTCGCCTTCGCCACCCTTCGCCTGCACCGGATCGAAGCCGCCTGCCTGCCCAGCAACGAGGCTTCGATCCGCCTGCTGACCCGCACAAGCTTCCGCCAGGAAGGCCTGGCCCGCGCTTATCTCCGCATCAACGGCGTCTGGCAGGATCACCTTCTGTTCGCCCTGCTGGAGTGCGATCCTGTCTCGTTGCGCCTGCCGCGGCGCGAGCGATCCTGACGATGGCGGGGGCCGGTGGACGTGCGCCAAGCCGAGGCTTGCCCTGCCTGCAAGCAGCCACTACGGTTCGGAAGATAAGGAACGGGACGGCCGCGAGGCGTGGGCATCCTCGTCGTGTCGCGGGTTCGTGCGTCACGCGCGGACATCTGTTGGGAAGATCGTGCTTGCGCCGCCTCGTCGCCTTCAGCCTTGCCCTGCTCGTCTTCGTCGGCACCCTGGCCCCGGCGAGCGCCATCGAGTCGACCCGCGTTCCCCTTGACGCGCCGGCGATCGACCTGACCCGCGCCATCGAGAGCTACTCTTCGAAGGGCGATCGCCTGACCGTCTCCACGGCACCCGGCTCCGACGGCATCACGCGCCGCATCGAGGTTCGCGCCAACGACCCCGGCACGCGGCCGAACTGGATCGTCTTCGCCCTGACCAACGACACGGACGAGCAGATCGAGCGCCTCGTGGTGGCACCGCACTTCCGCCTCGTCGGCTCCGGCGTGGTCTGGCCGGATCTCGGCGCCGTGCGCATCTCCGCCATCACCGCCAGCCAGGGCATCGCCCCCGAACGGGACGAGTCGACCGACGCCGACGTGTTCCGCCTGACGCTTGATCCCGGCACCACCGTCACTTATGTCGGCGAGCTGCGCACCCCCAACCTGCCGCAGATCTATCTTTGGGAGCCGGACGCCTACAAGGACAAGGTGACGAGCCTGACGCTCTACAAGGGGATCGTGATCGGCATCGCCGGCCTGCTCGCCCTGTTCCTGACCATCGTCTTCGTGGTCAAGGGCGCGGTGATCTTCCCCGCCGCGGCGGCGCTGGCCTGGGCCGTGCTCGCCTACGTCTGCATCGACTTCGGCTTCTGGAACAAGCTGTTCGGCACGTCCGGCGCGAGCGATCGGGTGTGGCGGGCCGGTGCCGAGACGACGCTGTCGGCGACGCTGCTCGTCTTTCTCTTCGCTTATCTCAATCTCAGTCGCTGGCACGTCCGAGCCTCGCGCGTTGCCGCGATTTGGCTCGTCTTCCTGGTCGCGCTGATCGCCTTCGCCGTGTACGACGCCCCCGTCGCGTCCGGCGTCGCCCGTATCTCGCTGGCCACCATCACCGGCGTCGGCTTTATCCTCGTGCTCTACCTGTCGACGCACGGCTACGACCGCGCGGTGATGCTGATCCCGACTTGGTTCCTTCTGCTGGCTTGGGTGATCTGCGCCTCCTTCACCGTCACCGGCACGCTCACCAACGACCTCGTGTCCCCGGCTCTGATCGGTGGCCTCGTTCTGATCGTGATGCTGATCGGATTCACCATCCTGCAGAACGCCTTCGCCGGCGGCGGGCTTGGCATGGGGCCGGTCTCGGACGCCAGCCGCAAGGCGCTCGCCCTGACCGGCTGCGGCGATACCATCTTCGATTGGGACGTGCCGGCCGACCACGTCTTCGTGTCGCCCGAGATCGAGGCGCAGCTCGGGATCGCCCGGGGCACGCTGGAGGGGCCGGCAACGAATTGGTTCGACGTCCTCCACCCCTTCGAGCGAGACCGCTACCAGGCCTGCCTCGACACGGTGCTGGAGCAGCGGCGCGGCCGCATCCACCAGGAGTTCCGACTGCGCGCCGCCGACGGGCACTACTTCTGGTACGCGCTGCGCGCCCGCCCCGTGGTCGGTCCCGAGGGGGAGGTGGTGCGCGTGGTCGGCACCCTGTCCGACGTAACCGAGGGCAAGGTTGCCGAAGAGCGTCTGCTCCACGATGCCGTCCACGACAATCTCACCGGCCTGCCCAACCGCGAGCTGTTCTTCGATCGCCTCGACGCGGCTCTGACCTTCGCCGGCAACGATCCGCGCCTGCGCCCGACCGTGTTCTTCATCGACGTCGATCACTTCAAGCGCATCAACGAGGGCGTCGGTCTCTCCGCCGGCGACTCCATCCTGCTCACCCTCTCGCGGCGTTTGTCGCGGCTGGTGAAGCCGCAGGATACGGTGTCGCGGCTCGGCGCCGACCGCTTCGCGGTAATCGTATTGTCGGAGAACGACCCCGAGCAGACCTTGGCTTTGGCGAACGTGGTTCGCCGTGCCCTGTCCACCCCCGTCACCTACGCCGAGCGCGAGATTCCGCTCACCGCCTCGATCGGCCTTGCCTTCTTCGACGGTCAGGCGCAGGCCCGGCGCGAGGACATGCTGAAGGATGCCGAGATCGCGATGCGGCACGCCAAGAAGGGCGGCGGCAACCGCATCGAGGTGTTCCGACCGGTGATGCGCACGCTGCGCTCGGATCGCGTGGCGCTGGAAGCCGACCTCCGGCGCGCCCTCGACCGCGGTGAGATCAAGGTGTTCTTCCAGCCGGTCGTGCGGCTGGAGGATCGGACCGTGGCCGGCTTCGAGGCGCTACTGCGCTGGGACAACCCTCGCGTCGGGCGCTTGGGTCCGGCGGAATTCATGCCGCTCGCCGAAGAAACCGGCTCGGTCGTCGACCTCGGCATCTTCGCCCTGGAGCGCACGGCCCGCGAGCTTGCCGCTTGGCAGCGGGCGCTCGACGTCGATCCACCGATCTTCGCCTCCGTCAACGTCTCGTCGCGCCAGCTCCTGCGCCACGACCTGCTTCAGGACATCAAGGCGGTGCTGACCCGCTGCGAGGTGACGCGGGGCAGCCTCAAGCTCGAACTGACCGAGAGCCTCGTGATGGAAAACCCGGAGTATGCCGCACAGATCCTGACCCGCATCCGCGAGTTGGGCGCCGGCCTGTCGCTGGGCGATTTCGGCACCGGCTATTCCTCGCTCTCGTACCTCCAGCGCTTTCCCTTCGATACCATCAAGATCGATCGTGCCTTCGTCCACAGCGCCGCCACGCGGGGCAGCAAGCCGGTCATCCTGCGCTCCATGGTGGCGCTGGCCCACGACCTTGGGATGGAGGTGGTGGCGGAGGGCGCGGAAACGGAGTCGGATGCGATCGAATTGTATCAGCTCGGCTGCGAGTACGCGCAGGGCTACGCCTTCGGGCATCCGATCAGCGCCGTGGACGCGCGCAAGCTCGTCGGTGCGGCAACGATCGCAGCGTGAGGTTTTGCCATGTCGGATTTGATGAACCTGCTCGAAGGCGTGCGGACGATAGCGATCGTCGGCCTGTCGGACAAGCCGTCGCGAGCCTCGCACGAGGTCGCCACCTTCCTGGTCGGGCGGGGCTACGACTGCGTCGGCGTCAACCCCGTCCTTTCCGGCCGCACGGTCGCCGGCATTCCGGTGGTGGCCTCGCTCGCCGACTTGGCCCATCCGGTCGATATGGTCGACATCTTCCGGGCTTCCGATCAGGCCGGCGGAGTCGTCGATGAGGCGCTGGGCCTGGCTTCGCCGCCGCGAGTTGTCTGGATGCAGCTCGGCGTCGTCGACCATGACGCCAAGGCGAGGGCTGAGGCGGCCGGCCTGACCGTCGTGATGGATGCCTGCCCGAAGGTGGTTCTCGGCGGCCACTGAGCGCAGGCCGCGAAGCAGCAGTCCGCTCAGCGCCCGATCGCGCGCAGCCCGACCAGCGCCGCGTGAACGGAGCGCAGCCATTCTTCCGTGCCAGTGGCGCGATGATCGAGAACGACTTTCTCCGCTTCGTCGGCGGGAATGAGGTCCTGTTCCAACATCGACATCATCCAGGCGGCGGCGAGCTTTTCCGCTACGCCGCGCTCGTCCGCCGTAGCCCGCGCGAGACGCGCGCTGCTGGTTTCAAGCATTCTTGATCCTCCCTTGAGCGTTGCAGAAGATAGAGCGGTCGTGGGCAAAGTCGCGCCGATCGCGTGCCACCTCGAATGGCTGCAAGGCGAGGGTGGCGTCCCTTGACGCCTCCGCCGATTTCCCGGAAGTCCACGCCTCAACCGGAGTTTGCCAGCGTGTTCGCCCTACCCCGATCCGACTTCCTGCGCGTTCTGCGGGAGCGCGGCTTCATTCACCAGTGCTCCGACCTCGTCGGCCTCGATGAGAAGGCGCTTGCGGGCGAATTGACAGCCTACATCGGCTTCGACTGTACGGCGCCCTCGCTGCACGTCGGCTCCCTGCTGCCCATCATGCTGCTGCGCTGGCTGCAGAAGACCGGTGGCCGGCCGGTGGTGCTGGTCGGCGGCGGCACGACGCGGGTCGGCGATCCCTCGGGCAAGGACGAAAGCCGCAAGCTGCTCTCCCTGGACGACATCGAGCGTAACAAGCTCGCGTTGCAGGAGGTTTTCGCGAGCTTCGTCACTTTCGGCGACGGTCCCGGCAAGGCGCTGCTGGTGGACAACGCCGATTGGCTCACCGGCCTGAACTGGATCGACTTCCTGCGCGACGTCGGCCGCCACTTCTCGGTAAACCGGATGCTGGCGATGGATTCGGTCAAGCTGCGCCTGGATCGCGATCAAGAGCTGTCGTTCCTCGAATTCAACTATATGTGCTGCCAAGCCTATGATTTCGTGGAGTTGTCACGGCGCCACGGCGTCACCCTGCAGATGGGCGGGTCGGACCAGTGGGGCAACATCATCACCGGGCTCGACCTCGGCCGGCGGATGGGCACACCGCAGCTTTACGCCTTGACCACGCCGCTGCTGACGACCGCGACGGGCGCCAAGATGGGCAAGACGGCGAAAGGCGCGGTTTGGCTCAGCCGCGACCTGCTGCCGGTGTTCGACTACTGGCAGTTTTGGCGCAACTGCGACGACGGCGATGTCGGCCGCTTCCTTCGCCTGTTCACCGAATTGCCGCTCGATGAGGCGGCGCGGCTGGAAGCACTCGGCGGCACCGAGATCAACGAGGCCAAGAAGATCCTCGCCACCGAAGCGACGGCGATGCTGCACGGGCGCGAGGACGCTGGGCGGGCGGCTGAAACGGCGCGGCGCACGTTCGAGGAGGGGATCGCCGCCGACGACCTTCCCAGCGTCACCGTATCGTCGGCGGAGTTCGCGGCCGGTGTCGGCGTGCTCACGGCCTTCCAGCGGGCCGGGCTCGTCACCTCGGCGAGCGAGGCTCGCCGCAGCATCAAGGGTGGCGGGCTCAAGGTCAACGATGAAACGGTGACGGACGAGCGCGCCATGCTGGGAAGCGGCGACCTCCGCGAGGGCGCTGTGAAGCTCTCGCTCGGACGCAAGCGCCACGTCCTGTTGAGATCGCTCTGACGACCCCGCCCGAGCGACCTCGGCGACGGATCAGGTCTCGTGCTTGGCCTTGAGCACGGCATCGATCGCCGACGTGACCTCCGCGATCGAGGCCATACCGTCAACGACGTGCAACTCGCCCTGTTCCCGAAAATAGGCCGACACCGGCGCGGTCTGCTCGCGGAAGGTGACGAGGCGCTGGTGGAAGGCTTGCGGATTGTCGTCCGGGCGTGGCGTGCCGCCCTTGGCCAAAGTGTCGTCGACGCGCGTCTGCATGCGGGCGACCAGCGCGGCCTCGTCGACACTCAGCTCGATCACCGCGTCGAGGCGCATGGCTTTCTCGGCCAGCAACGCCTCCAGCGCGCTGGCCTGGGCAACCGTGCGGGGAAAGCCGTCGAGGATGAACCCGCGTGATGCGTCCGCCTCCTCGATGCGATCGCCGATGAGTTTTATCACGATCTCGTCGGGCACCAGCTTGCCGGCCTTCATGATGGCGTCCGCCTCGCGACCGACCGGAGTCTGCGCCTTGACGGCGGCGCGCAGCATGTCGCCGGTGGACAGTTGCAGGATCCCGAACTCGGCCATCAACCGGGCAGCCTGAGTCCCCTTGCCGGCCCCGGGCGGCCCCAGCAGAACAAGCCTCATCGACGTCTACCCTTCAGCTTGGCCTTCTTGATGAGGCCCTCGTACTGATTGGCGTAGAGGTGGGCGCTGACCTGCGCAACCGTGTCCATCGTCACACTGACCACGATCAACAGCGACGTTCCGCCGAAGTAGAACGGCAGATTGGCCCAGGAGATCAGGATTTCGGGAAGGAGGCAGATGATGGCGAGATAGGCGGCCCCAAGCACGGTGATCCGCATCAGGATCTTGTCGAGGTATTGCGAGGTGCGCTCTCCCGGCCTGACGCCCGGTACGAAGCCGCCGTGCTTCTTCAGGTTGTCGGAGGTTTCCTGCGGGTTGAAGACGATGGCCGTGTAGAAGAACGTGAAGAACACGATGAGGCCGATGTAGGCCAGCATGTACAGCGGCCGGCCGTGGCCGAAGTAGGTCGTGATGAAGCCGAGGATGCCGCTGCTGCCACCGTTCTGGGTGAAGTTGGCGACGGTTGTCGGCAGCAACAGCATCGAGGAGGCGAAGATCGGCGGAATCACGCCCGAGGTGTTCAGCTTCAGCGGCAGGAACGAAGTCTGTCCCTCGTAAACGCGATTGCCCTGTTGGCGCTTAGGATAGGTGATGAGAACCCGGCGCTGCGCCCGCTCCATAAAGACGATGAAGGCGATTACCGCAACCGCCATCACCGTGACAACCAGGATGAGGCCGAACGAGATCGCGTGCTGGCGCCCGAGTTCGAGCGTGTTGGCGATGGCCGAGGGGAACGCCGCGATGATGCCGGCGAAGATGATCAGCGACGAGCCGTTGCCGATGCCGCGCGAGGTGATCTGCTCGCCGAGCCACATCAGGAACATGGTCCCACCCATCAGGGTCAGCACGGTGGAAATCCGGAAAAACCAGCCGGGATCGGACACGACGTTCTGCTGCGTCTCAAGCCCGACCGCGATGCTGTAGGCTTGGAAGAGAGCCAGGAACACGGTGAGGTAACGCGTATACTGATTGATGATCTTGCGGCCGGACTCGCCCTCCTTCTTCAACGCTTCCAGCGAGGGCACCACCGAGGTGAGCAACTGGATGATGATGGAAGCGGAGATGTAGGGCATGATGTTGAGGGCAAAGATCGCCATGCGCTGCACGGCGCCGCCCGAGAACATGTTGAACAGCTCGAGCACACCCTGCTTGTGGCTGTTGAAATTTGCCTGAAACGCGGCCGGATCTATTCCCGGCAGCGGGATGTAGGTGCCGAGCCGATAGATGATCAGCGCACCCAGCGTGAACCAAAGACGCTTCTTCAGCTCGTCCGCCTTGGAAAAGGTGCTCCAATTCACATTCGCCGCGAGCTGCTCTGCCGCCGATGCCATGGTCTGCTCCCGGATCCGTTCTTCGCGGCGCCGCTGATGTGGGTTGCAACCGTTCGACGCGAACGCGACATCGCGTGTCGCCCCGATGTGGGACGGGCCGGGGTGCTTCGCCAGAGATCGCCCGCCGTTGCGACGAATGTCTCAGGCCGAGCCTACGCTCCCCGAGCCGGCCGCTAACCCTCGGCCGGCTTGGCAACGAGCAAGGTGACGCTGCCGCCGGCCGCCTCGATGGTCGCGATCGCCCCCTTCGAAGCGGCGGCGACCTCGAAGGCCAGCGTCGTCGTCAACTCACCGACGCCGAGGATCTTCACCCCGTCGCGCGGCTTCGAGCACACGCCGGCGGCGACAAGCGCTTCCACCGTCACGGCCGCACCAGTCGCCAGCTTGCCGGCTTCGACGGCCTGCTGGATGCGCCCGACGTTGACCTCGTTGTAGTCGGTCGAGAAGGGGTTCCAGAATCCGCGCTTGGGCAGCCGGCGATGCAACGGCATCTGGCCGCCCTCGAACGCCTTGATGGCCACGCCGGTGCGGGCCTTCTGGCCCTTGACGCCGCGCCCAGCCGTCTTGCCCTTGCCCGACCCGATTCCCCTGCCGACGCGCATCCGGTTCTTGGAAGAGCCGGGATTATCGCGGATCTCATTGAGCTTCATCGCGGCGCTCCTTCTTCCACCACGCGGACAAGATGGGCGACGGTCGCGATCATGCCGCGCACGGCCGGCGTGTCTTCAAGCGACGAGCGCCGCCCGATCTTGTTGAGGCGCAGGCCGATCAGGGTCTGGCGCTGATAGGCCGGACGCCCGATCGGACTGCCGGTCTGCTCGACCAACACTTTACCTGACGGTCCGCCTTGCTGCTGAGCCATCGAAGTCTCCTCACGCGTCCGCAGATGCGGATTCGGCGTCGCCGCCGATGCGCCGGCTTTGCAGGACCGACACCTTCATGCTGCGACGCGCGGCCACCGCGCGGGGCGAATCCTCGCTTTTCAGGGCGTCGAAGGTCGCGCGGATCATGTTGTATGGGTTGGACGAGCCCTGCGACTTCGCCACCACGTCGTTCATGCCCAGCGTTTCAAAGATCGCGCGCATCGGACCGCCAGCGATGATACCGGTGCCGGCCGGCGCGGCGCGCAGCACCACGCGGCCGGCGCCATGGCGTCCGATCACGTCGTGATGCAGGGTGCGGCCCTCGCGCAACGGCACCCGGATCAGGCCGCGCTTGGCCGATTCCGTCGCTTTACGGATCGCTTCCGGAACTTCGCGAGCCTTGCCGTGGCCAAAGCCGACGCGGCCCTTCTGGTCTCCAACGACGACGAGCGCGGCGAAGCCGAAACGTCGGCCGCCCTTCACCACCTTGGCGACGCGGTTGATGTGCACCAGGCGATCGACGAACTCGCCGTCGCCGTCCCTGTCGCGGCGATCCCGGTCGCGTCCGCCGCGACCACCGCCATCCCGTCCTTCAGCCATACTCTCTTCTCACTTGCGCGGGCGGCGAAGGGCCGGTCCCGCTCGCTTCGAAATCAGAACACCCGATCACAGCGCCGAGCGTTTAGAACGTCGAGCCTCAGAATGCCAAGCCGCCCTCGCGGGCGCCTTCGGCCAACGCCTTGACGCGGCCGTGATACATGTAGCCGCCGCGGTCGAACACCACCTCGGTGACGCCCGCCGCCTTGGCCCGCTCGGCGATCAGCTTGCCGATCGCAGCCGCCGCCTCGACGTTGGCGCCGGTCTTCAAGCCCTCGCGTTGCGCTTTCTCCAGCGAGGAGGCGGCGGCCAGGGTACGCCCGGCCGCATCGTCGATGATCTGGCAGTAGATCTGCTTCGATGTCCGGTGAACCGACAGCCGCGGCTTGCCATAGGCCCGCTCGCGCAAAGACTTGCGCACGCGAGCCTTGCGCCGCTCGGATGATCCAGTGTCCCTTGCCATCGCCTTACTTCTTCTTGCCTTCCTTGCGGAAGATGAACTCGTCCGAATACTTGACGCCTTTGCCCTTGTAAGGCTCCGGCGGACGATAGGCCCGGATCTCGGAAGCGACCTGCCCGACCTGCCGCTTGTCGATGCCCGATACATGGATCTCGACCGGGCGCGGCGTGGTGATGGTGATCCCCTCCGGGATGGGAAAAGGCACATCGTGGCTGTAGCCGAGCGACAGCTGCAGGATCTTACCCTGAACGGCGGCCTTGTAGCCGACGCCGTTGATGTCGAGGCGGCGGGTGAAACCGGTGGTGACGCCGAGCACGAGGTTGTTCACCTGCGCCCGACTGGTGCCCCACATCGCCTGAGCCCGCTTGTCCACGCTTCGCGGCACGACGCTCACCTCGTCGTTGGCGAACGACACGGACACCTCGCTCGGGCAGGTGAAATGCAGCTCGCCCTTGACGCCCTTCACCGACACTTTCTGCCCCTCGACCGTCGCGGTGACGCCCTTGGGGATGGGGACGGACTTCTTGCCGACGCGTGACATGATGATGTTCCCTTTCAGCGCCGGTCAGAAGACCTTGCAGAGCACTTCGCCGCCGACGTTGGCCTCGCGGGCCATGTGATCGGCCATGACACCCTTCGGCGTCGACATGATGGTGATACCCAGGCCGTTGGCGACGCGCGGCATGCCGTCCACTGCCGCGTACACCCGTCGCCCAGGCTTCGACACCCGCGAAATCTCGCGGATCACGGGCTGACCGTCGTGATATTTGAGCTCGATCTCGAATTCGGTCCGGCCGTTGCCGTATTCCGTCGTCGAATAGCCGCGAATATAACCTTCCTGCTCAAGAACGTCGAGCACGTTGGCGCGCAGCCGCGAACCCGGCGTCTGCACCTTGCCCTTGCGACGCATCCCGGCGTTGCGGATGCGGGTGAGCATGTCGCCCAGAGGATCGTTCATGGCGCGCCCTCCCTCACCAGCTCGACTTGACGAGACCGGGGACGAGACCCCTGGAACCGAGTTCGCGCAGGGCGATGCGCGACATCCGCATCTTGGAGTAGACGGCGCGGGGCCGTCCGGAAATGTCGCAACGGTTGCGCACGCGCTCGGGCGCGGAGTTGCGCGGCACCTCGTTGAGCCGCAGCCTCGCCTCGAAACGCTCCTCGATGGGCAGCGACTCGTTGTTGGCGATACCCTTCAGCCGCTTGCGCCGGGCGGCGTAGCGCTTCACCAGCGCCATCTTCCGCTTGTTGTTCTCAATCGCGCTTTTCTTGGCCATCGATCATTCTCCTGGTGTCCGCGTCTGAGCCGGCTCCTTGGAGCGGCTCACTGCCGGAACGGGAAGTTGAAGGCGCGCAGCAGCGCCCGCGCCTCGTTATCGGTCCTGGCGGTGGTGCACACGATGATGTCCATGCCCAGGATCGACTCGACCTTATCGTAATCGATCTCCGGGAACACGATGTGCTCCTTGATCCCCATTGCGAAATTGCCGCGCCCGTCGAAGCTCTTCGTGCTGAGGCCGCGGAAGTCGCGCACGCGCGGCAGGGCGATGGTGATCAGCCGGTCGAGGAACTCGTACATCCGAACCTTGCGCAAGGTCACCTTGCAGCCGATCGGCATGTTCTCGCGGACCTTGAAGGTCGAGATGGCGTTGCGCGCCCGCGTGATCACCGGCCTCTGGCCGGCGATGAGCGCCAGGTCGGCGGCCGCCAGCGTCACCTTCTTGGTGTCATTGACCGCTTCACCCACGCCCATGTTGAGCACGATCTTCTCGATCGACGGCACTTCGAAAGGGTTCTTGTAGTTGAACTCCTCGATCATCTTCTGACGTACGACTTCGGCATAATGCGTGCGCAGGCGCGGCTCGTAACCTTCCGGCACGCCGAGGCTGTCGTCGGATGCGACCTGATAGGATAGCGAGCCACGACCGATCTTCTCGGTAGGGACGGCCTTCGAGTCTTTCTTGACGTCCTTGCCGCCGCCGGCGCCCTTGGCTCCGCCTTTGGGGGGAGCGCCCTTGCCGCCCTTCGCGTCAGCCATCGATCAGGTCTCCGGAAAGCTTGGCGAAGCGGACCTTGCGGCCGTCTTCGAGGATCTTGAAGCCGACGCGGCTCGGCTTGCCGTCGCGAGGATCGGCGATGAGGAGGTTGGACAGGTGGATCGAGGCCTCCTTGGACACGATGCCGGCCTCCTGGTTCTGCGTCTGCTTCTGGTGCTTCTTGACGAGATTGATGCCCTGCACCAGCGCCCGCGAATCCTTGGGGATGACCTGCATCACCTTGCCGGTGCGACCCTTGTCGCGTCCGGTGATGACGACGACGCTGTCACCCTTCTTGATCTTGGCGGCCATCACAGCACCTCGGGGGCGAGCGAGATGATCTTCATGTGGTTGCGCGCGCGCAGTTCGCGCGGCACCGGCCCGAAGATGCGGGTGCCGACCGGCTCGGAATTGTTGTTGATCAGCACGGCGGCATTGCCGTCGAAGCGGATGACCGAGCCGTCGGCGCGCTTGATGTCCTTGGCGGTGCGTACGACCACCGCCTTCATCACATCGCCCTTCTTGACGCGGCCGCGCGGGATCGCCTCCTTGATGGAAACCACGATGATGTCGCCCACCGCCGCGTAGCGGCGCTTCGAGCCACCGATCACCTTGATGCACATCACGCGACGCGCGCCGGAGTTGTCGGCGATGTCGAGGTTCGTCTGCACCTGTATCATGGCCTGAGGCCCTTCCTTTCAGATCGGTTTCCGCATCACCCGAGGCAACGCGGACTACGCCTGGAGGGGATCGCGATCCCCGCGGCTAAGGTGGCTTGGTGACCAAGCCGGTGATCATCTTCAGCTTGCGGCCGCGCCGCCGGCCCGGTCGACGACGATCCAGCGCTTCAATCGCGAGATCGGCTTGGTTTCCTCGATCGACACGGCGTCGCCGACCTTGAAGTCCCCGGCCTCGTCATGAGCATGGTAGTTCTTCGATCGACGCACGGTCTTCTTGAGCAACGGATGGGTGAAGCGGCGTTCCACCTTCACAACAACGGTCTTCTCCTGCTTGTCGGAGACGACCACGCCCTGCAGAACTCGCTTCGGCATATGTCTTTCAATCCTTACTTCGCAGCCGCGCCGGCATTCGCGGTGCGCTTGGCCTGCGAGTTGGCCAGCTTGGCGTTCGCCAGCGTCTTGGCGCGGGCGATGTCGCGGCGCACGACGCGCACCCGCGCGGTATTCTCCAACTGCCCGGTGGCGCGCTGGAAGCGCAGGTTGAACTGCTCCTTCTTGAGGTTCAGCACTTCCTGTTCAAGCTGGTCGTCGCTCATCGCCCTGAGGTCGCCCAGACGGTTCTTCGACTTCATGATGAGGGCCCCTGATCGGCGATGCGCTCGATGAAGCGGGTCTTGATCGGCAGCTTGGCGGCGGCAAGCGTCAAGGCCTCCTTGGCGGTCGCCACGGAAACGCCGTCGAGCTCGAACATGATCCGCCCCGGCGCCACGCGGGCGGCCCAGAACTCGATGCCGCCCTTGCCCTTGCCCATGCGCACCTCAGTCGGCTTCTTGGTCACCGGCACGTCGGGGAAGATGCGGATCCACACCCGGCCGGCACGCTTCATGTGGCGCGTCATCGCCCGCCGAGCCGCCTCGATTTGGCGGGCGGTGACGCGATCGGGCTCCATCGCCTTCAGGCCGAACTGGCCGAAGTTCAACTCCGTGCCGCCCTTCGAGGCGCCGCGGATGCGGCCCTTGAAGGTTTTACGGAACTTCGTCTTCTTGGGTTGCAACATCGGGTGAAACTCTTAGCCGTATCTGAAGGATCAGGCCGCGTCGCGATCGCGGTCGCGGCGGTGCCGGCGCTCGCCGCCGCCGTGGTCCTGCTCGGCGAACTTGCGATCCTGCGCCATCGGATCATGCTCCAGGATTTCGCCCTTGAAGATCCATACCTTGATACCGCATGTGCCGTAAGCCGTGTGCGCCGTCGCCGTTCCATAATCGACGTCGGCCCGCAGCGTGTGCAGCGGCACCCTGCCTTCGCGATACCATTCCAGCCGGGCGATCTCGGCACCGCCGAGGCGGCCGGAGCAGTTGATGCGAATGCCCTCGGCACCCAGGCGCATCGCCGACTGCACGGCACGCTTCATCGCCCGCCGGAAAGCGACGCGGCGCTCAAGCTGCTGCGCGATGGAGTCAGCCACCAGCATGGCATCGACCTCGGGCTTGCGCACCTCGACGATATTGATGACCACTTCCGAGTCGGTCATCTTGGCGACCAGCTTGCGGATCTTGTCGATATCGGCGCCCTTCTTGCCGATGACCACGCCGGGCCGGGCGGAATGTATCGTCACCCGGCACTTCTTGAGAGGGCGCTCGATGATGATCTTCGACACCGCCGCCTGCTTCAACGTCTTCATCAGGGCCGCGCGGATCGCGATGTCCTCGTGGAGCAGATCGGCGTAGTGGTTCTTGCCGGCGAACCAGCGGGAGTCCCAGGTTCGGTTGATGCCGAGCCGGAGGCCGATGGGATTGACCTTCTGTCCCATGCTTTCTCCTAGGCTGCCTTGCTGGCGGGTTGTGCCGCGACTTCGCGGACGACGATGGTGAGATTGGCGAAAGGCTTGCTGATGCGACCAGCCCGGCCGCGCGCGCGCGGGCTGAAACGCTTCATCACGATGGCCTTGCCGACATGCGCCTCGGCGACGACGAGATCGTCGACGTCGAGGTCGTGGTTGTTTTCCGCGTTCGAAATCGCGCTCTGCAACGTCTTGCGGACTTCAACCGCGATGCGCTTCTGCGAGAACTCAAGATCGGCGAGCGCCGCCTCGACCCGCTTGCCACGGATGAGTTGGGCCAGCAGGTTGAGCTTTTGCGGGCTGACGCGAAGCATCCTGCAGACCGCCTTGGCCTCGTTCTCGGCCAGCGAGCGGGGCGTCTTCTCCTTGGACATCAGCCCCTCTCCTAGTTTCTCTTGGCCTTCTTGTCGGCCGCATGACCCTGGAAGGTCCGCGTCGGCGAGAACTCGCCGAGCTTGTGGCCGATCATGTCCTCGGTGACGTTCACCGGGATGTGCTTGTGCCCGTTGTAGACGCCAAAGGTCAGTCCGACGAACTGCGGCAGAATGGTCGAGCGGCGGCTCCAGGTCTTGATGACTTCCGAGCGCTTTGAGTTGCGCGCGTTCTCCGCCTTCTTCAACATGTATCCGTCGATGAACGGACCCTTCCAGATCGATCGCGCCATCGCCTTAGCCCTTCTTGCTCTTGTGACGCGATGTCACGATGAAATGATCGGTCGACTTGTTCGAGCGGGTCTTCTTGCCCTTGGTCGGCTTGCCCCAGGGCGTCACGGGATGGCGTCCGCCCGACGTGCGGCCTTCGCCGCCGCCGTGGGGATGGTCGACCGGGTTCATGGTGACGCCGCGGTTGTGCGGACGCCGTCCCAGCCAGCGTGAGCGCCCGGCCTTGCCGATCGAGGCGTTCATGTGATCGGGGTTGGACACCGCACCGACGGTGCCGAAGCACTGCCCATGAACGAGGCGCTGCTCGCCGGAGTTCAGCCGCACGATGACGTACCCCTGGTCGCGTCCCACGACCTGGGCGAATGTCCCGGCCGAGCGCACCATCGCGCCGCCCTTGCCGATCTTCAGCTCCACGTTGTGGACGATCGTACCCACCGGCATGTTGGCCAGCGCCATCGCGTTGCCCGGCTTCACGTCGACCTGAGCCCCCGATACCACCTCGTCGCCGACGGCGAGGCGCTGCGGCGCCAGGATGTAGCTGAGCTCGTCGTCGGCGTAGCGGATCAGCGCGATGAAGGCCGAACGGTTGGGGTCATACTCCAGCCGCTCCACCTTGGCCGGCATGTCGAGTTTGCGCCGCCTGAAGTCGACCACGCGGTAGGCCTGCTTGTGGCCGCCGCCGCGAAAGCGCACGGTGACGCGGCCGGTGTTGTTGCGGCCACCGGCGGAATGGAGCCCTTCGGTGAGCCCCTTGACCGGCTTGCCTTTATGCAGGCCCGAACGATCGACGATGACGAGCTGGCGAAGGCTCGGCGTGATCGGATTGAATGTCTTGAGTGCCATGACTGAACCCTACAGACCCGTGGTCACATCGATGCGATCACCCTCGGCGAGCGTGACGATGGCCTTCTTGGAGTCCGATTGGCGGCCGCGGATGCCGCGGAAGCTCTTGACCTTGCCCTTGCGGTTGAGGGTGTTCACCCCCGTCACCTTGACCTCGAACAGCCGCTCCACCGCGGTCTTGATCTCGTCCTTGGTCGCGTCCCTGCGGACGTTGAAGACGACCTTGTTCAGTTCGGCCGCCAGCGTCGCTTTTTCCGTGATCACCGGCGCGAGGATCACATCGTAGTGCCTGGCCTCGATGGTTGCCTTGGCCGTGACTGCTTTGGCAGCGCTCATCGGAACCGCGCCTCCAGCGCATCCACCGCCGCCCTGGTCAGGACCAGCTTGTCGCGGCGCAGTATGTCGTAAACGTTGAGGCCCTGGATCGGCAGCACGTCGATGTTGCGGATGTTGCGGGCGGCATTGGCGAAGTGTTCGTTCGGCTCTGCGCCATCGACGATCAAGGCGTTCCACAGCCCGATCTTGCCAAAGTTGGCGACCAGAGCCTTGGTCTTGGCCTCGGCCACCGTGGCGTCGGCCCATACGATCAGGCCGCCCTCCTTGGCCTTGGCCGATAGCGCGTGCTTCAACGCCAGCGCCCGCACCTTCTTCGGCAGATCGTGGGCGTGGTCGCGCGACACCGGGCCGAACGCCCTGCCGCCGCCGCGAAACTGCGGGGCGCGAGCCGATCCGTGGCGAGCGCCGCCCGATCCCTTCTGCTTCACCAGCTTCTTGCCGGTCCGCCAGATGTCGGCGCGACCCTTACACTGGTGCGTGCCGGCCCGACGCTTGGCGAGCTGATAGCGGACCATGCGGGCGATCAGGTCGCGACGCGGCTCAAGGCCGAAAATGGCATCGTCGAGTTCGATCGACGATCCAGCGCTCTCGTGGGCGCCGTCATGCGAGGTGATGTCGAGCTTCATGATCCTCAAGCCTCCGCGGACGGCTCGGTGCCGCCGGCTTCGGTGCCGGCATTCTCGTTGGCGGCGTCCTTGCCGACCTCGGCGAGGCGGAACTTGCCGGGCTGCGGCACGTCCTTGGGCAGCGTCTTCTTCACCGCGTCGCGCACGAAGATCCAACCGCCGGCCGTCCCCGGCACCGCGCCCTCGACCAGAATGAGGCCGCGCTCGACGTCGGTCTGCACGACCCGCAGGTTCAAGGTGGTCACCCGTTCGACGCCGAGATGGCCGGCCATCTTCTTGTTCTTGAACGTCTTGCCGGGATCCTGCCGACCGCCGGTCGAACCCAGCGAGCGGTGCGAGATGGAGACGCCGTGAGACGCCCTGAGCCCGCCGAAGTTCCACCGCTTCATGCCGCCGGCGAAGCCCTTGCCGGTCGAGGTCCCGGTGACATCCACGAACTGCCCGGTGACGAAGTGATCGGCGGTGATCTCGGCGCCGATCGGGATGAGGCCGTCCTCGGGAACGCGGAACTCGGCCAGCTTCATCTTCGGCTCGACGTTGGCGATGGCGAAATTGCCTCGCTGCGCCTTGCTGACGTTCTTCACCTTGGCCCGGCCGATGCCGAGCTGCAGCGCCGTATAGCCGTTCGCGTCAATGGTGCGATGAGCCACCACCTGGCAGCCCTCGACCTTGAGCACGGTGACGGGCACATGCTCGCCGGCGTCCGTGAACACCCGCGTCATCCCGACCTTCTGTGCGATAACACCTGACCGCATTGCTTCTGATCTCCCGGAGGCGCCTCGGCGAGGGGCGACGCTCCGTCATCCAACCTGTTCGGGATTCGAATTGAAAGGCGTGGTCCTAGAGCTTGATCTCGACGTCGACGCCGGCGGCGAGATCAAGCTTCATCAACGCGTCCACCGTCTGCGGGGTGGGGTCCACGATGTCGAGAACCCTTTTATGCGTGCGGATCTCGAACTGCTCGCGCGACTTCTTGTCGATGTGGGGCGAGCGGTTCACCGTGAACTTCTCGATCTTGGTCGGCAGCGGAATGGGGCCGCGTACCTGCGCCCCCGTCCGCCGCGCCGTCGAGACGATCTCCTTCGTGGAAGTGTCGAGAACCCGGTGATCGAAGGCTTTGAGCCGGATCCGGATGTTCTGGCCGTTCATTTTCTTTTATCCTTGATGGGGCCAGTTGGCCGGAACAGCGTCAGGCCGTGATCGCAGCCACAACACCGGCACCCACCGTGCGGCCACCCTCGCGGATGGCGAACCGCAGCTTCTCCTCCATCGCGATCGGCACGATCAACTCGACATCCATCGTCACGTTGTCGCCGGGCATCACCATTTCCGTGCCGGCCGGCAACGTCACCACACCGGTCACGTCGGTTGTGCGGAAGTAGAACTGCGGGCGATAGTTGGTGAAGAAAGGCGTATGGCGACCACCTTCGTCCTTGGTGAGGATATAGGCCTCGGCCTTGAACTTGGTGTGCGGCTTCACCGTGCCGGGCTTGCACAGCACCTGGCCGCGCTCGACGTCCTCACGCTTGGTGCCGCGCAGCAGAGCGCCGATGTTGTCACCGGCCTGACCTTGGTCGAGCAGCTTGCGGAACATCTCGACGCCGGTCACGGTGGTCTTCTGGGTCGCCTTGAGGCCGACGATCTCGATCTCCTCGCCGACCTTGACGATCCCGCGCTCAACACGCCCGGTGACGACGGTGCCGCGACCCGAGATCGAGAAGACGTCTTCCACCGGCATCAGGAACGGCAGATCGAGGGGGCGAGCCGGCTGCGGGATGTAGGCGTCGACCGTATCCATCAACTTCAGGATGGCGTCGTGACCGATCTCGGGCTGCTTCGACTCGAGGGCGCACAGGGCCGAACCCTTGGTGATCGGAATGTCGTCGCCTGGAAACTCGTACTTCGACAGCAGTTCGCGAACTTCGAGTTCCACGAGTTCGAGCAGTTCCTCGTCATCGACCATGTCGACCTTGTTCATGAACACGACGAGGGCGGGAACGCCGACCTGGCGGGCGAGAAGGATGTGCTCGCGGGTCTGCGGCATCGGGCCGTCGGCGGCGGAGACGACGAGGATCGCGCCGTCCATCTGCGCGGCGCCGGTGATCATGTTCTTCACGTAGTCGGCGTGGCCGGGGCAGTCGACGTGAGCGTAGTGGCGGTTCTTGGTCTCATATTCGACGTGCGCCGTCGAAATGGTGATGCCGCGGGCCTTCTCTTCCGGCGCCTTGTCGATCTGATCGTAGGCGGTGTAGGTGGCGCCGCCCGTCTCGGCGAGCACCTTGGTGATCGCGGCGGTCAGCGACGTCTTGCCATGATCGACGTGGCCGATCGTGCCGATGTTGCAGTGCGGCTTGGTGCGGGCGAACTTTTCTTTACCCATCGGAGGGCTCCTTCAGGATGCGGGCGCAGGGTTGGGAATGCGAGATGGCCTCAGGTCAACGAATCATGCATATTTGGCCTGAACCTTGGCCGCCTCGCTGGCCGGCACCTGCTCGTAGTGATCGAACTGCATGGTGTAGTTGGCGCGTCCTTGCGAGAAGGAGCGCAGATCGTTGACGTAGCCGAACATGTTGGCGAGCGGCACCATCGCGTTGATGACCACCGCGTTGCCGCGCATGTCCTGGCCCTGCACCTGACCGCGACGGGAGAGGAGATCGCCCATCACGTTGCCGGTGTAGTCCTCGGGCGCCGTCACCTCGACCTTCATGATCGGCTCCAGGAGAACCGGGCCGCCCTCCTTGAGGGCTTCACGGAACGCCGCGCGCGAGGCGATCTCGAAGGCGAGAACGGAAGAATCGACGTCGTGGTACGCGCCATCGATCAAGGTCGCTTTCACGTCGACGATCGGGAACCCGGCGAGGATGCCGGCGCCCATCACCGAGTTGATACCCTTCTCGACCCCGGGCACGTACTCCTTCGGCACGGACCCGCCGATAATCTTCGACTCGAAGGAGGAGCCGGCACCGGGCTCGCTGGGTTCGAACACGATCTTGACGCGGGCGAACTGGCCGGTGCCGCCGGTCTGCTTCTTGTGGGTGTAGTCCTTCTCGATGCGGCGGGTCAGCTTCTCGCGGTAGGCGACCTGCGGCGCGCCGATGTTGGCATCGACCTTATAGGTGCGGCGCAGGATATCGACCTTGATGTCGAGGTGCAGTTCGCCCATCCCCTTGAGGATGGTCTGCCCCGACTCCTGGTCGGTCGACACGCGGAACGAAGGGTCCTCGGCGGCGAGCTTCTGCAGCGCGATGCCGAGCTTCTCCTGGTCGGCCTTGGACTTGGGCTCGATGGCGATCTCGATGACCGGCTCGGGGAACTCCATCCGCTCCAGGATCACCGGCTTGGCAACATCGCACAGCGTGTCGCCGGTGCGGGTATCCTTGAGGCCGGCCAATGCGACGATGTCGCCGGCGTAGGCCTCCTTTATGTCCTCGCGATTGTTGGCATGCATCAGCAGCATGCGGCCGATGCGCTCGCGCTTTTCCTTGGTCGAATTCATCACGCCCGTGCCGGATTCGATGTGGCCGGAGTACACGCGGGCGAAGGTGATGGTGCCGACGAAGGGATCGTCCATGATCTTGAAGGCAAGCATGGAGAAAGGCTCGGCGTCATCGGCATGGCGCAGGATTTCCGCGCCCGACGACACGTCGATCCCCTTGATCGCCTCGACGTCGAGCGGCGAAGGCAGGTAAGCCACGACCGCATCGAGCAGCGGCTGCACGCCCTTGTTCTTGAAGGCCGAGCCGCACAGGATCGGGATGAAGGCGATGTCGCGCACGGCCTTGCGGATCAGCCGCTGCAGCGTCGGCTCGTCGGGATCGACGCCGTCGAAGAAGGCAGTCATCACCTCGTCGTCGAGTTCCACCGCCGCTTCGATCAGCGTCGCGCGCGCCTCCTCAGCGCGAGGCCTGAGGTGTTCGGGGATCTCCTCGTCGTGATACTTGGCGCCGAGCGCTTCGTCTTCCCACACCACGGCCTTCATGCGAACGAGGTCAATGATGCCCTTGAAGTCCGACTCCGAGCCGATCGGAAGCTGGATGCAGACCGGACGCCCGCCGACCTTCGTGCGGATCTCCTCGACGCAGCGGTCGAAGTCGGCGCCGATCTTGTCCATCTTGTTGACGAACACGATGCGCGGCACCTTGTACTTGTCGGCTTGGCGCCACACCGTCTCGGTCTGCGGCTCCACGCCCTGGTTACCGTCGAGAACACACACCGCGCCATCGAGCACGCGAAGAGAGCGCTCGACCTCGATGGTGAAATCCACGTGGCCGGGAGTGTCGATGATGTTGAGGCGCTTGCCGAGCCAGTTGGTCGTCGTCGCGGCGGACGTGATCGTGATGCCGCGCTCCTGCTCCTGCTCCATCCAGTCCATGGTCGCGGCACCGTCGTGCACTTCGCCGATCTTGTGCGACTTGCCGGAGTAGAACAGGATCCGTTCAGTGGTCGTGGTTTTGCCGGCATCGATGTGGGCCATGATGCCGAAGTTGCGGTAGTCTTCGATTTTGTGGACGCGGGGCATCGGGGTTGATCCTCGGAAGCGCGGGGGACGCCTTGAGAGTGTGTTACCAGCGGTAGTGCGAGAAGGCGCGGTTGGCTTCGGCCATGCGGTGCGTGTCTTCGCGCTTCTTGACCGCGTTGCCGCGGTTGTTGGCGGCATCCAGCAGCTCGGCCGAGAGGCGGTCCACCATGGTCTTGTCGTTGCGGCCGCGGGCGGCGGTGATCAGCCAGCGGATCGCCAGCGCCTGCCGGCGCTCCAGCCGAACCTCGACCGGAACCTGGTAGGTAGCGCCGCCGACCCGGCGCGAGCGCACCTCGATCGCCGGCGCGACGTTCTCCAACGCCTGCTTGAACACCGGCAAGGCTTCCTGCCGGGTACGCGTCTCGATGATGTCCATCGCGCCGTAGACGATCGACTCGGCGACCGACTTCTTGCCGTCGTACATGATCGAGTTCATGAACTTCGTCACGATGACGTCGTGGTATTTGGCGTCGGGAATGATTTCGCGCTTTTCGGCGCTGTGGCGGCGGGACATGGAAGCCTCTTAGACTCTGCCGATTGGGTTCAGCCGTGGCCTTCTACTTCGGACGCTTCGCACCGTACTTGGAGCGGCGCTGCTTGCGGTTCTTGACGCCCTGCGTGTCGAGCACGCCGCGCAGGATGTGGTAGCGCACGCCGGGCAGATCCTTGACGCGGCCGCCGCGGATCATCACCACTGAGTGTTCCTGCAGGTTGTGGCCCTCGCCGGGAATGTAGCCGATCACCTCGAAACCGTTGGTGAGACGGACCTTGGCGACCTTGCGCATGGCCGAGTTCGGCTTCTTCGGCGTGGTCGTGTAAACGCGGGTGCAGACGCCGCGCTTCTGCGGGCAGGACTGCAGGTGGCGAGCCTTGGAGCTGTAGGTGCTCGCCACGCGAGGCTTGCGGATGAGCTGGCTGATCGTCGGCATTCTGTGAGAAACCCTGCTGGCCTTTGCCGGCGCCTTCCGGCACCCGTCGTCCTTCGATCGACCCGAACGCGAGCGAGCAGCGCCATCGGCCCGAGGGCTTCTGACGCTGATGCTGAGGCAGAGGATCCCAGGGTCGCCCGGGCTCGTGCATTCCGGCGTCCCACGTCGTGGGACAAGAACAACTCAGTCGCTGGAACGACAGCGTTTAGGTTTCCGAACACTCCGGGGCGCGACGCCCCGAACAGGGAAAGACCTACGGCCTGTCGAAAGTCGGTTCTTCGTAGGCGTGGGATCGCGACGCGTCAACCGTTTTCGCGTTCGCGATCATCGTGAACGCCTGTGCCGGGAGCCGCTGTGAGCAGCCCGGCCGTGTCGTGGCGCGATGTCGGGCCGGTCCGGGCCCCGCAGAGATGAGCGTCGCGGCGATGGTCCGCTCAAGCCACGGCTCCTCGATCGGCCAGTCGCAGGGCCGGTCGAGGAGCAAGGTCCGGCTTCTCGCCTATTGGGCGTAGCTGCAATGGCTGACCCGTCGGACCTGACGGTAGACAGTGGTCGGCACGTTCTCGGTGCGCACCACCGTGCGATAGCGGGTCACAGGGACCTGGACCGACGTCGTCACCGGGCGATAGGAGGTGACCGGGACGTAGCGCGTCTGTGAGATGGTGCGGACGTCGTGCACGGGCACCGTGAAGATCCGTTTCACCGGCCGGTAGATCGTGGTCGGAACGATGTAGCTGTGAGACGACACCGTCGGGGCCGGTGCATAGGCCGGGCCGGGTGCATAGGCCGGGCCGGGTGCATAGGCGGGCGGAGTGCCCGGTCCAGGGCCGTAGCCGTAACCGCCATTGCCCGGACCAACGCCTGCCAAGCCAGCGCCTGCCAAGCCAGCGCCTGCCAAGCCAGCGCCTGCCAAACCAGCTCCGACGCCATAGCCAAGGCCCGTATTGTAGCCGCCGAGACCGCCGTAACCCGAGTTGCCGTATCCGGGTCCGCCGTATCCTCCGCCGTATACCTGGCCACCATCGTAGCCGCCGTACCCCGGACCGTACCCGTAGCCACCGGCCTCGGCGGCGACCGGCATCGCCAAGGCGCAGGCCCCGACGACCAGCGCCGCGAGCCGTGTCGAATTGATACGCATCGATCTAACCCCCGTTCCCGAACACCGGCCGCGCGCCCTACGCATAACGCTGCGTCCCGACATGGGACACCAGCGCGCGGCCTTGACTACGGGCTGCAAGCGACGGTCCGCGGCTCGATGCGATCATGCGTGTGCCGGCCCTGTCATGAAAAAGGCCCGTGTCGCCACGGGCCTTCGCTGTCGACGTCGATCGTGACGCCTTATTCCGCTGCCGGCAGGGCGGGAAATTCGACCGGCTGCGGCTGCCTGTCGGCATTGGCAGCGATGATCATCTCGTCGCGGCTGGTCGCGATCTTGCGCAACTTCGCCATCGCCGCGCCGGTGCCGGCCGGGATGAGGCGGCCGACGATGACGTTCTCCTTCAAGCCTTCCAACGTGTCGGCCTTTCCGTTGACCGCCGCCTCGGTGAGGACGCGGGTGGTTTCCTGGAAGGATGCGGCCGAAATGAAGGACCGGGTCTGCAGCGACGCCTTGGTGATGCCGAGCAGCACCGGGGTGCCAACCGCGATCTTGCCGCCGATGCCGGTGACGCGCGCGTTCTCCTGATCGAGCTCGACCAGATCGACCTGTTCGCCCGACAGGAACTCGGTGTCGCCGGGATCGGTGATGTCGACCTTCTGCAGCATCTGGCGCACGATCACCTCAATGTGCTTGTCGTTGATCGCCACGCCCTGCAGCCGGTACACCTCCTGGATCTCGTTGACGAGGTAGGCGGCCAATTCCTCCACGCCCTTGATCGCCAGGATGTCGTGCGGCGCCGGATTGCCGTCGACGATGTAGTCGCCCTTCTCCAC
>CALMGA010000196.1 GCA_937863205.1 uncultured Beijerinckiaceae bacterium
GGCACGGAGCATGTGCGGACCGTGCTCGGCGATCGGCGGCGCCTGCTGCAGGCGCGGCTGCACCCGATGGCGCTGCTCGTCGCGCTGCGGACCTACGCGTCCGGGCACGGCGAGCGCGGCCGGCTCTCCTGGGAGCCGGTGACGGCGATCGTGGAGGCGCTGAACGCCGCCTTCTACACGGCCTTCAAGGCCGTGGAGCCGACCGGCAAGCGCCTTCTGCTGGCCCTCGACGTGTCGAGGTCGATGGGGATGGGCAGCGTGGCCGGCAGCGGGCTGACCCCGCGCGAGGCGGCGGCGGCGATGGCCCTGGTCACCGCCGCCACGGAGGAGCGGTGGCAGGTCGTCGGCTTCACCGCCGATACCGGTTCGGGGCCGGCCGGCCGGGGCGTGGGCAAGGCGCTCACTCACCTGCCGGTCGGGCCCTCGATGCGGCTCGACAAGGCGGTGGCGGCGACGGCCGGGCTGCCCTTCGGGGCGACCGACTGTTCGCTGCCGACGCGCTGGGCGCTGGAACGCGGGGTCGAGGCCGACGCCTTCGTGGTCTACACGGACTCGGAGACGTGGGCTGGTCCCGTGCATCCCGTGGAAGCGCTGCGGGAGTACCGGCAGCGGACCGGGATCGCGGCGAAGCTGGTGGTCGTGGGCCTCGTGTCCAACGGCTTCAGCATCGCCGACCCGTCGGACGCCGGCATGCTCGACGTCGTCGGCTTCGACGCGGCGGCGCCGGCCGTCATCGCGGACTTCCTTCGCGGGTCTTGACCCGCGAGGGCTGACGTCGGGGGCGGCGGTACACCGCCGTCCCCATTGGCCGTCCCCACCCGTTGGAACATGGTCCGCATCGCGGCTGTTGCTCCCGAAACAGGAGTCGCCCCACCATGCCCGGACCGCTCGACGGCTTCCGCGTCATCGATCTCACCTCCATGATCTCCGGCCCGCTGGCGACGGCGATGCTGGGCGACCAGGGGGCGGACGTCATCAAGGTCGAGGCGCCGGGCGGCGGCGATCACACGCGGGGCGCCGCCAACCGTCGCGGCGGCGTGTCGGCGTCGTTCCTCCACAACAACCGCAACAAGCGGTCCGCCGTTCTCGACCTGAAGAGCGAGGCGGGGCGCGCCGCGCTGCTGCGGCTGGCCACGGGCGCCGACGTCTTCGTGCAGAACTTCCGCCCCGGCGTCGCCGAGCGCATCGGCGTCGGCGAGGCGGCGATCCGCGCGGTGTCACCGGCGGTCATCTACGTGTCCATTTCGGGCTTCGGCGAGGAAGGTCCCTACGCGCAGAAGCCCGTCTACGATCCCCTGGTGCAGGCCGTCTCGGGCCTTGCCTCCGTGCAGGCCGGCTCGGACGAGGCGCAACCCCGGCTGGTGCGGACCATCCTGCCCGACAAGCTCACCGGCATCGTCGCCGCCCAGGCGATCACCGCCGCCCTGTTGTCGCGCGCCCGTACCGGCGAGGGCCAGCATGTCCGCCTGTCGATGCTGGATGCCGTGATCGCCTTCCTGTGGGCCTCCGACATGGGCAGCCAGACCTTCGTCGAGGGCGACCTGCCGCAGCAGGAGGCGGCGAGTTTCGCCGACCTGATCTACGAGACCGCCGATACGCCGATCAGCGTCGCCGTGCAGTCCGACCGCGAATGGCGGGCGCTGATCCGGGCGCTGGACAAGCCGGACTGGCTTGACGACCCGCGCTTCCGCACGGTGGAACTGCGCCAGCGCCACATCAACGAGCGCCTCGCCCTGACCCAGGACGCATTGCGCACCCGGCCGGCGGCGCACTGGCTCGATGCGCTCACCGCCGCCGGCGTGCCCTGCGCCCCGGTGCTGACGCGCACCGCGACCCTTCTCGACCCGCAAGTGCGGGCGAACGGCATCGTCGTCGAGGTCGAGCACCCGCGCGCCGGCCGTGTCCGGCAGGCCCGCCCGGCCGCCCGCTTCTCCGCCACGCCCTCGACGATCCGCGCCGGCGCGCCGGATTACGGCGCCGACACCGCCGCCGTGCTGCGCGAGGCCGGACTCGACGCGGCGGAGATCGGACGGCTGTGCGCCGCCTTCGCGCCCGGTCATGCCGACGAGAACGCGCGGGATGCTGCGGAATGATCGATTTTCACTATTGGCCGACGCCCAACGGTTGGAAGGTCGCCATCATGCTCGAAGAGTGCGGGCTGCCGTACCGAACGATCCCCGTGGACATCCGGCGCGGCGAGCAGCACGCGCCCGCCTTTCTCGCCATCAGCCCGAACGGCCGCATGCCGGCCATCGTCGACCACGACGCGTCCGGCGGGTCGCTCCCGGTCTTCGAGTCGGGGGCCATCCTGCTGCACCTCGCCGAACGGGCCGGGCGCTTCGCCCCGACGAGCCCGCGCGAGCGCATCGCACTGATGGAATGGCTGTTCTGGCAGGTCGGCAATCTCGGACCGATGGCCGGCCAGCTCAGCCATTTCGTGAACTACGCCATCGGGGACCACCCCTATTCCCACGAGCGCTACGCCGCCGAATACCGCCGCTGCCTTGGCGTGCTGGAGCAGCGCCTTCACGGGCGCGATTTCATCCTCGGCGAGTATTCCATCGCCGACATGGCGTCGTGGCCCTGGGTGCTGATCGCCAAGCCGCTGGGGCAATCGCTGGATGACTTCCCCAACGTGACCCGCTGGCGGGCGGCGATCAGGGATCGTCCGGCAGTCCGCCGTGGCGTCGACCTTTGCAAGGACCTGCGCCGCTCGGCGCCGCCGGGCGACGAGGAACGACGCATCCTGTTCAACCAGACAACCCGACCCGCGTCTTGAAGGCGGCCGGCGCGTACCAGGACCGGCCGGTTCCGTCCCGGCACCCGCGATGCACGCGAGTGCCGCGGCGTATCAGAGCACCGGACCCGAAATCGGATCCGGTCCGATGCTCTAAGTCGGTGTGCCGCATCGGATTCCTCCGAAAACCGCTGCGCACTTTTCGGTCCGATGCCTTAGTGCGCCGAGGCGCCGGCCTTCTGCTCGTCCGGCCCATGCAGCCATTTGCGGGCCATCTTGACCGAAGCGTGCCCGCTCAGCGCCGAGCCATGGCCGAAGCAGGCGATGTCATAATCGTAGCCGGCGAGCTTCTTCTGGCTGCGGCGCCCGTCCGCCTCGTCCTCGTAGGCGAGCGGCGACATCAGGTCGCCGAAAAGGTGAATGCAGGTATCGCCGACGAACATCACCTTGTGACCGATCCACTGCAGGGCGACCTGTCCGGCGCAGTGCCCGGGGGTGCCGATCACCTTGAGGCCGCCTGCAAGCGGCAGCACGTCGCCGTCCTTGAAGGCGTGGTCGATGTGCGCCGGCGGCACCGTCAGGCCCGGCTTGGAGACGAGCTTGAACATCAGCCGCGAGATCAGCTCGGGCGCCGCCGTCATCGGACGGAAGCCGGACCCGGCCTCGGCGATGGGCGCGTCGATCGCCGAGATCCAGGTCTGCGCCCCCGACACCCTCACGACCTCGGCCAAGCCGCCGATGTGGTCGGGATGGGCGTGGGTCAGCACCACGTGACGGATCTCGCTGGGGCGCCGCCCGATGTTGCGGATGCCATCGAAGATCTTGTCGGTCTTGCCGGCCCATCCTGCATCGATCAGCACCAAACCGTCGCCGCCATCGATCAGGAAGGTGTTCACCGTGCCGCAGGGGATCGCATACACCCCGAGCCAGATCTGCTTCGCGCCCATCAACCGTTCTCCGCGCCCGGATCACCGGCGCCCGCTCCAGCAGATAGGGTTGCCACCGCCGGCTGACAGGTGCGCGGCCGGAGCTTGCGCCGATGGGTCGGGGTCAAGGCAGATGCCTCGCCGATGCATGCCTGTTTCGGGCAGCGGCGCTCAGTAGCAGACCGTGCGCGCCTGCCCGCCTTCCGAGGTGTGCTGGCAGGTATCGCGCGGCTTCTCGGGATCGGTCGCGGCCGTGCGCGGCGCGCCGTCGCCCACGCAGCCCCCGACAAGAAGCGCGAGGAGCAGCGCCGCGCCCCGTCCTCTCCGTTTCGTCAGCCGCCTGGCCAAGTCTCAGATCCCCGTCGGATAGTTCGGCGACTCCCGCGTGATCGCGACGTCGTGGACGTGACTCTCGCGCAAGCCGGCGCCGGAGATGCGGACGAAGCGCGCGCGCTTCTGGAATTCGGGGATGGTGCCGGCGCCGACGTAACCCATCGCCGCGCGCAGGCCGCCGCCGAGTTGGTGCAGGATGGCCCCGGCCGGCCCGCGGTAGGGGACCTGTCCCTCGATCCCCTCCGGCACCAGCTTCAGCGCGTCCTTGATGTCCTGCTGGAAATATCGGTCGGCCGAGCCGCGGCTCATTGCGCCCACCGAGCCCATGCCGCGGTAGGATTTGAACGAGCGGCCCTGATACAGGTACACTTCGCCGGGACTCTCGTCCGTGCCGGCGAGCAGCGAGCCGATCATCGCCACATCGGCGCCGCCCGCGATCGCCTTGGCGAGGTCGCCGGAATATTTGATGCCGCCGTCTGCGATCACGCTCACCTTGCCGCCGGCCGCCGCCGCAGCGTCCATGATGGCGGTGAGCTGCGGCACGCCGACGCCGGCCACCACCCGCGTGGTGCAGATCGAGCCCGGCCCGATGCCGACCTTGACCGCATCGGCCCCGGCGTCGATCAGCGCCCGCGTCCCCTCGGCGGTGGCGACGTTGCCGGCCAGGATCGCCACCTTGTTGGATTGGCGCTTGATGCGCGACACCTGATCGAGCACGGCCTGGGAATGGCCGTGGGCGGTGTCCACGACGATGCAATCGACGCCGGCCTCGATCAGCAGCATCGCCCGCTCGAAGCCCTTGTCGCCCACGGTGGAGGCGGCCGCGACGCGCAACCGGCCCTCGCCGTCCTTGCAGGCGTCGGGGTAGAGCGTCGCCTTTTCGATGTCCTTGACGGTAAGCAGGCCGACGCAGCGCCCCTCGTCGTCGACGACCAGCAGCTTCTCCAGTCTGTGATGATGGAGCAGGCGGCGTGCTTCCTCCTGGCCGACGCCCTCGGGGACGGCGATGACCTTCTTGGTCATCAGGTCGGACACCGGCTGGTTGGGGTGATCGGCGAAGCGCATGTCGCGGTTGGTGAGGATGCCGACCAGCCTCGAGGGCGTGCCCGGCGCGGCGCCGCGATCCACCACCGGGAAGCCGGAAATGCCGTGGCGGCTCATCAGGGCGCGGGCATCGGCGAGGGTGTCGTCGGGGTGGATGGTGATCGGGTTCACCACCATGCCCGATTCGTAGCGCTTGACCTTGCGTACCTCCTCGGCCTGCACCTCGGGATCAAGGTTGCGGTGGATCACGCCCAGGCCGCCGGCCTGCGCCATCGCGATGGCGAGGCGCGACTCCGTCACCGTGTCCATCGCGGACGAGATGATCGGCAGGTTGAGGGTGATGTCGCCCGTCAGGCGGGAGCGCAGATCGACCTGACCCGGCATCACCTCGGAATGTCCCGGCCGCAGCAGCACGTCGTCGAAGGTCAGCGCCTCCTCGATCGGCGGACGTTCCAACAGCGGACCTGAGACCATGGCTGCCAACTCCGGCGGGCGAGGCGGCAAGGCGCTCGCACGAAACGTCGCGTATCTAAGCTGGCAGCGGGCAATAGCATGCGCGGGCAAGCACGCCTAGAGCACCGGACCGAAAAGCGCGCAACGGTTCTCGAAACAAATCCGATGCGGGCCAACACGTTACAGGATCGAACGGGATCCGCGGTCCGCTCCGGCGCGGCAAATGCGGTCGACTCGAATCCGGCGGACGCTGCTCGGCACCGCCACGGTGCATCGGGCAACCACCCGTGCGGCGATCGGAACGGTGTTCCAGTCCGCGACAGCGAGTCCGCGGCTGCGTCCTTGCCAAAAGAACCCATCCGGTCGGCTGGCATCCACAAAAGGCGCGCTCGATGTCGCATATCCGACGGAGGCGTGCGGCGTCAGCGCCACGCTGCGGTCTGTCACCCCGCGCGGTCCGCGATGTCGCTTCGTCTCGCAATGCGGGTTCCAAGCCCTAGATCGGGATCTGTTCGGCCAAACACCCAGATGCCTGAACCGGAGATCTGCACTCGTTGCCCCGCTATGCCCTGACCGCGCTGATCGTCGCCTGCGCCCTGCTGATGGAGAACCTCGACGGCACGGTGATCTCGACCTCGCTGCCGGCGATCGCTAGGGATCTCCACGAGGATCCGATCGCGCTGAAGCTGGCCCTCACCTCCTACCTGCTGGCGCTGGCCGTGTTCATCCCCGCGAGCGGCTGGATGGCCGACCGTTTCGGCACCCGCACGGTGTTTCGCGCCGCCATCGTGGTGTTCACCGGCGGCTCGATCCTGTGCGGCTTCTCGGGTTCGCTGACCGGCTTCGTGCTGGCGCGCATAGTCCAGGGCATCGGTGGGGCGATGATGACACCGGTCGGCCGCCTGCTGCTGCTGCGCTCGGTCGAGCGCCGCGATCTCGTGAAGGCGATGGCCTATCTCACCGTGCCCGCCCTTCTCGGCCCGATGCTGGGACCCCCCGTCGGCGGCTTCATCACCACCTATTTCCACTGGCGATACATCTTCTGGATCAACGTGCCCATCGGCGTGCTCGGCGTCACGCTGGTCAGCCTGTTCATCGAAAACATCCGCGACGACCAGATCCGGGCGCTCGACGTTCGCGGGTTCCTCCTCAGCGGCACCGGCCTGTCGGCGATGGTCTTCGGCCTGACGCTGCTGGGGCGCGGCTTCGTGCCCTTTCCCTACGTGCTGGCTCTGATCGGCTCGGGCGCGGCGGTGTTCGCGCTCTACGTCGTTCATTCCCGGCGCGTCGCCCACCCGATCATCGATCTCGGCCTTCTCAAGGTCGAAACCTTCCGGGTCAGCGTCACCGGCGGTTCGCTCTTCCGCATCGGCGTCGGCGCCGTGCCGCTTCTGCTGCCCCTGATGCTGCAGCTCGGCTTCGGCATGTCGCCGCTGCGCTCCGGGCTGACGACCTTTGTCGCCGCAATGGGGGCGATGGCGATGAAGGCGACGGCGTCGCCGATCCTCAACACCTTCGGCTTCCGCCGCGTGCTGGTGTTCAATGGCGCGATCGGGGCGGCCTTCATCGCGGTCAACGGGCTGCTCTCGCCGGCGACGCCGATCACGCTGGTGCTGGGCGTACTGCTGGTCGGCGGCTATTTCCGCTCGCTGCAGTTCACCGGCATCAACGCCATCGCCTACGCCGACATCGATCAGGCGCTGATGAGCCGTGCGGTGTCGTTCGCGGCGGTGGCACAGCAGCTCGCCCTCAGCGTCGGCGTGGCTTTGGGCGCCGGGGTGGTGCAGATCGCCAGGGATCGCCACGGCGGCGTACTGGAACTCGCCGACTTCCACTGGGCCTTCCTCGCCGTGGCGCTGGTGTCGGCAAGCTCGCTCTTCGCCTTCGTGCGCCTGCCCGCCGATGCGGGAGCGTCGCTGTCGAGTCGCACCGGCGCCACGACGGCCGAGCCTTTGAGTGCAGCTAAACCCCTGGGAACCGGTGCCGGCTAGGTCGGCCCCGGTTCGGCGGTGGGTTCAACATCCCGATCGGAGATCGAACGTATCTGCTGAACGGATCAGCACTCGGCATCGAGTGGCGGGGTGCGGCGGTGACCTCGCTCATCGGACTCACGACCCGATCTCGCCGATCGATACGATCGGGGACGCCGACGAGGAAGTTCGAGGCGGGTGAACTTGCCCGCTGAAAGCGCACGAGCCTAATAGTACTGCGTCATAAGCTGGATGGATGGTGTCGCGTGTTGGTCCGATTGCAACAGGGACATCGGGCAAGGCGCTGGACCAGAGCGATGGTGCGCCGCCATCGCGCGGTGGCGATGGAGGTGGGCCGTGATGCTCGGGCCGGACCAGGGGAGCCGCGGGGTCGGCGACCGCTGGAAAGGCGAGGCAACGGGCGGCTCGTGGCGCAAGCTGAAGCCGAGGGGGCAAGCTTGAAACCGAGTAGATTCGCGTCGATGCCCGGGATGTCGCCAGCACCGTCGTCGCCCTGTTTCATTCCCGCGCCGTGGAGAAAGGGCTCGACCTCGCGACGCGCTTCGCCCCGAGCTTCCCCAGGCGGTCGAGGGCGATCCGACACGGCTCCAGCAGATCGTCAGCAATCTTATCAACAACGCGCTGAAGTTCACAAAGGTCGTTCACGTCATGGTCGACGTCCGCTACGAGTCCGGCTCGCTCGTTTGATGCACGCGACGTCGCGATCTCGCGAACATGCGCCGCGCTTGCGAAGCGTTTGGCTCCGCAGGAAGAGACGTCCGCCGTCGCAGGAGCGCCGACCGCCCGCGCCCGACCATAGCTTTTTAGATTTGGTTTGCGCAGGGCACCACAGCGGCAGGCTCATCGCAACCGCGGCGTCTTACCTCGGTGTGCGACCAGACTTACGGCACGGTCGTCATAGGACGCCGCGACCTCGATCAGGCCGTGTCGGTGAATTTTGATAGATCGCCAACCCCTGACAGGGGATCACCGTGCTCCACTCAAATGATGCCGGACACGCAGCACCTGTTGGGAACCGGACTTGGCACTCCTGCTTTCAGCCAGCAGCGCGCGGAGGCGCTTTGGAACCCCGGTTTCACATAGGTCCAGGCCGCGCAGCTTCCGCTCGCCACGCAGGCGTGCGCGCACGCTCCTGGGCCGCCGGCGATCGGGAAATGGGTGAGATCGTCACCGGGGCGATCGGTGTTGAACTCGACGTTTCCCGCGGAAGCGAGACTGGGAAGAAGGACAATAGCCGCGCAGGTTGCGACACGAAGAAGTGCGGCGCGTACGTTGACCATGGGACAGCTGCCCTTTCGAAAGCGTCCGAGCCGGATCACTTCTCGATGGGACGGCAGCGGGCTGCAATTAGACCTACGTTGTAGGACCTCGTCGGGGCGGAGGGCACAAGCCGTGTCGTTTCTCTCCCGATCGCGAATCCAGCGCCGGATAGGGCGCCATGATGACGTGCGTCTCCGGCCCGAGCCAGATCGGCGTGTCAGCAACCGCGATGACCCGCCGCCGGCAAGTACATGGTCCGAACGTCTGCGGTCAGCGCGACCGACCGGACGACGGAAATCCGGGATCTCCATGACGACGGGCTATGTCAAGGCGCCGGTCAGCGCCGTGACGGCGACCGATGGCGGCGACGTCAGCGATCTCGGCTCCGTCAACGAGGCGATGGGATCCTGGCCCCCTGCCACGGGGTGGGCTAACCCCCGACACCGTGCCGGACAATGATCGGAACTGGGCGTCCGCCACACCTCCGAATGCCTGATCAGCCATCGGTTGCCCGCCACGCGGACGGCATTCCGGGCCGGACCTCGACTCGTCGGGTTTGGCAGTCGATCGCCCCGCCGTTCTCGGGAGGCTGGATTGCGCATCCACGCTCTTGTGCAGCCGATCGCTGCGGCCCCGGCGCCGGGCGCCTGCGAACTGCACCCTGTCGCTGCGTCCGCTCGCCGTTTCGCAGACGGAAAACAACCGGGCTCTGATCGGCGGCACTCCCCGGCGTCGACCAGCCCTTCCCAGCGAGCTGGGTCGACAGCCATTGCGGCGAGATGATCGGCATCTGGCGCCAGCCCGGCGCCAATACGCTGCAGCTCGTCGACCAGATCAAGGGCATGCTGCCCATGCTCGCCGCCGCATCCCGCCCTCCACCAAGCTGTCGGTCGTCAGCGACCGCCCGATCTCCATCCGCGACAGCTTCGCCGACGTGAGGATCACCCTGGCCGGCACGTTCGTGCTGGAAAATCGTGGTGAACTTCGCTTTCCCGCACGAGCCTTAAGCGACCGTGATCCCGACGATGACGCTGTCGCTCGTGGGCACCTTCGCGGCGATGCAGGGGCTCGGCTACAGCCTCGACAACTTGTCGTTGCTTGGCCTGAAAGCGGCAGCGACGTCGCCGCAGGCTCGTCGATGCCGCCGCCTGCCACCGCCCTGACAATAAGCTGGGTGGCATTTCAGATATCGTCGGGCTCACGTCAGTAGCACACCTGCCCGTACTGCGAACCGCTGGCGGGCAGGACACCGGTCGTTACTTGTCCGGGAGATCGCGGCAGCATGTACTCCGTGCGCTGCATGGTCGGCGCGAACTTCAGCAGGTTTTGGCTGAAGAGCGGCTGATAGGTGTAGGCGACGTCGGTGATGAGCACGCTGAGCGGCGATGGCAACTGCGTCCCGTAAGGAAGCAGCGCGGCTGGAATCTGCGTCGGCGCATAATCTGAACTGGAGGGCAGCGCCGTCAGCTGAACCACGCAGGGTCTGAGCGTTCCGCCCTGCGTATAGCTCCACCTCACCAGCGCCGAGCAGCACGTCCCTTGCGCCGTGTTGGTCACGTCCACCGCGCTGATGGTCATCGTCAGCGTCGTCGTCGGTTCCGGCGCCATCAGGGTCGCGGCGGACGTAAGGAGCGAGGACAAAGTGGTCGCGCTCAAGTAATTGGCAGGGGTCGGCGTCGAGATTGGCTGGGTTGTCGTCCCCTGCAGCGACACCAGATTGACAAGGGTGCCGGCCACGTTGGACGTTCGCCGGCTGGCCATGACGCCGTCTCCGACCTCGGCGACCCCGATGTACAGGAAGAGTACGACAGGCAACACGATGGCGAACTCGACGGCTGCCGTACCGGCGCGGGCGCGGGCGAACCTCGTTGAGCGGATCAGGGCGGCTGAGATGAGGCGCATCGTGGCGTCTAGCAGCCCGGGGGCGACGTGTAGCCGCCCGAGTAGTTCTCTTCCTCAAACAGCGCCGAGGCCATCAAAATGTGGTATCGCCCGGTCAGGTTCGGCACGTCGTTGACCACGCCTGCGGTCGAACTGAACAGGTTGGCTGGAAAGATCGCCCCCAGCGGATAGGCCACGCGCAGCACCATGATCTGTCCGGCTTGGCCGGGACAGAACTCGTTGCTGGTACTTTTATAGAAGTCGTTCGCCGTATCGCCGGCGGCGAAGGTCGTGGTCGGTCGCACGTCGACGATCAGATTGGCGCAGTTGAAGTTCGACGGCAGCGTGCGACCTGTCGCAGGGCACAGGTAGGTCGTCACGAATTGCTGAACCGTCGTCACGTTTGCCGTCTGGACATTGCCCGTCAGCATGGCGCGGGCCGCATTGTTGACCGAATTGGCGAGCATTTCGTTTTCGAAGTTGCAGTAGCCTACCTCGAAGATTGCGCAGACGAGCGCGAAGAACGGCATCGCCACGAGGCCGAATTCCACCGCGGTCGCCCCGATCTGGTCGCGGGCAAAGCGCCCGATGCCGTTCCGTACGCATCCTCGTCTCAGTCGCGCAAGCCGCACGGCGCTCTCCCTCGCTTGGACATGTCGAGCGCAGCCGCGCAGGAACGGCTCGATCTCACTGGGTAAGCACACCCTGCCCGATCGCCTTGGCGAAGAGCGCATTGATCGCGACCTGGATGTCGTTGGCGTCGGATGCCTGGTAGAAGTAACCCGGCGACGCGCACGCTTGAAGGTTTGGCGCGAGCTGGTTCACGAAGGGAGCGACAAGGGTCTCGTAGCTGCCCTCGCCGGGAATCGGCAGATAGGTCGTATAGATCACGCCGATGGTCACGCCGTTACTCTTGAGCGAGGCGCACATGGAGGAATTGAAGGGCAAGGTGCAATGACTGCCGTTCCAGCCCATCGTTCCCGCTGGACAATTGGACTGGCTCGACGCCCACACGTCTTCGACACCATCGGTCATGAGGAAGATGAACTGCTGCGGGCTTCCGGACGCGCCGGACCCCGACGCCGGTACCGTGGAGGTCAGGGCGGTCATGGCATCGCCGTAGTCCGTGTCGCCGATGCCGTTGCCGTTGTTGTCTCCGAGATCGAGATTGCCGGCCGCAGCGTACAGCGTGGTGTAATTGGTCGATGGCGAGGCCAGCGTGGTCAGCGGTTTGCCATCGGCCTTCTGGCCGTACTGGTCGGTGGTGCCGTTGCCGCCCTGCAGCGTGTACAGCCCGAAAGAGATGTAAGGCGTCAACGTCGCGAGCTGCTTCGCCGTTTGGATCATGTTCTGCGTCGCTTGACGGATCACGTCGATGCGCAGCTGTATGCCGGCGGCATGCGCCTGGAACTCGTAGGGCAGCAGGCCCGTCTGGCCATTCTGGTAGACGTGGCAGCCGAACTCGCACCCTCCCGTCAGCGAAGCGAGCTGGCTTTGTCCCGCTGCGGTGGCGGCGAGCCCCATCGACTGCGAGATATCCGTCACCACGGAGATGTTGAGGTACTTGGGCAGGGAAAGCGAAGAAGCGGCATTGCCGGACGTTTTGAAGGTCGTCACGCCGAAGATCTTGCCGAAAACCGTCGGCACGGGCGTGGAGAAGGACACGAAGGCGGTGATGTTGGCCGAGCCCGGATTCACCTGCACGCTGGGAACCGGCACCGCACCGAGCCAACGCCCGACCTTGGTCGCATTGGCATAGAAAACCTGCTGACCGGCGAGTACGCCCGCATATTGCGCGGCGGCGGTATTCCCGCCCGCTTGCAAGGTCGCCTCGGCCTCGGTCGCAGCTGAAAGGGCGGCGGAATCGGCTGCAATCTGGAGCGCTGTTCGAGCCGACATGGTCCGAGCGACATCCACGCCAAGCCCCATCATCGCCATCATGGGGAACAGGGTCAGCGCAAAGATGATCGCGACGTTGCCCTGCTCGGCACGAGCGAAACGTTTCGTCCCGCTTCCGATCGCTCTCCCAACGACGGCCTTGACAGTTGCGAGAACTGTCAACCCGTTCTCGCAAGAGCAGAGCCGACCTGGTTGCAGGATCATGACCATACGTAATTGCAACGCAGAGATGTTAAGGATTAGTTTTAAACGGGCGATTGCCCAAACGATTCTGTTGGAGCTTGCCCCAAAGACCTGTTGGAGCCGCGCGAGTTGCGTGACGGCGCCGTCGCGCCGACGATGATTGCTTCAGGCGCGAGCGGGTTGGTTTGGCTTGCGCGGTGCCGAGTTGGAACCAAACCTGCCGATCGAAATGCCGGCATTCGATGCGTGGTGCGGCCGCGCGAGACCGATGAGGATGCGCGGCGAGAACGGCATCTAGGCCAGCGTCAACGCCAGGGTGGCGACGACGATCGAGGCCGCCGTCATCGTCGGAGTCGCGACCGTGTTCAGGATCGGCTGCGCCACGCCGTGACCCGGTCGCGACGGGAACAACGTCTTCGGCTCATCGGGTTCCACTTCGCCGGATGGGCGACGTTCGGGATGGCAAGCGAGTACCATCGACACGACGATCGCGCCCGAGCGGAGAGATTTCGCTCAAAGCAAGCTGTAGCCCGTTGTGTGGCAGGCACCGAGCCCGCACTGCAGCACGGCCGAGAGGAGGTTGACGACGCAGAGCGCGATCACGAACAGGCCGATGCCGCCGCCAACCCGTCGCAGCAGCGGCGATGGCGGCGTCGCCCGGAGCCGCTCTTCATCGAACAGCGAGAGCGTTGCCGCGAAGGCCAGCAGGACGGCGAGGGCGATCACCACCGACCAGACCGGCATGTGCAGGCCGAACACGGCGCTGCCGGGATAGGCGTGGTTCGGGCGGGCCACGATGTTGAGCAGCACCTGACGCACCGACACAACCAGGAGGAACAGCGCCCACACGAGGCCGATGCCGATGTTTCGCCCGTCGTAGCCGTTGCGGACGTGGTGGATGATGCCGAAGCAGATGCCGAACATCGCGACGCGCTGCAGTAGACACAGCGGACAGGGGATCTCACCCGCGGCGTACTGCAGGGCCATCGCCGCCGTGAGGATCGCGGCGAGGCCGGCGAGAATTGCGAGCAGGGCGAGATCGGCCGCCCGCGCGGAGAACGACGATCGCGCGATCATAAGGGCTGGCCGGCCTGGACCATCGCCTGCAACCAGGGCAGGCGGAAGCCGTCCACGGGGCTGTCGATCTCGTACAGGAACTCAGCCGTCGAGAGAACGAGGCAGACGAGCAGCGCGGCGATGGCGAGCCGGCGCGATGCCCAGCGCGCGGCGGCGAGCGCCAGCATCATCGATGCGAAGATTGCAACCATCATGATAATTATTCCTGCGGCGCGCGGGCATCATCATATTGGATGTCGCGGCGACGGAGCCAAGCCGACGCCGGCCGCTCGACCGAGCGCTCCGGCAGCAGAAAGATCAGAACCGCCGAAACGGCGGTGAAACCAGCCGATACGAAGATCAAGGGCCCGAGCTGGCGATGGAAGAAGGCGTCGAACATGAAGGAGCCGCTGGCGTCCGAGGCGATCGACGCGGCGTTCTCGATCGACATCATCGCGGCGTAGCACAGACCTTCCTGCCCGCCGGGGCAGGCCTCCGCCGCCAGGGTCCCGGCCATGACGAGGGCGAAGACCGACGACACGCCGGAGGCGAAGTAGACGACGAGGGCGAGGGGTCGATCCACCAGCGCGAAGTTGGCGAGCGTCGTCGCGACGCCGAGCGCCACGCAGACGTAGAACATGGTGCGCAGGCGCAGCCGCTTCGCCAGCGCCCGGCAGAGGACGACGCCGACGATGGATCCGCCCGCCGCGGCGGCGCCAAGCGTACCGACGAAATCCTGCGTGAAGAGAAGATCGCCGGTGAGGTGGAAGTAGAGGGGCGTGTGCAGCCCCGGATTATAGGTGAAGCAGAACAGGAAGGCCGCGACCAGCAGCAGCTGCCGCGACCGGACGAGTTCACCCATCTCGCCCAGCATGGTGCGCAGCGGCTTCGGCGCCTCGCGGCGGGGCGGCTCCGGCGTGAGGTTCCAGACCAGTACGATCATGCCGGCGAGCGGCAGCAGAAGGACGAGCGCCGCCGTTTGCAGCCCTTCGGCCCCGGCGAGCTTCCCCGCGAGCGCGCCGCCGCCGAGCCTCGCGGCGAGGTTCGCCAGCCCGTACCAGAGCCACTGCTGCGTCACGAGCAGGTTGGCATTGCCGTAGCGTTGCCCGCTCTCGACGAGGACGCCGCCAGCGACGGCGCTCGCCACCGCCATGCCGAGGCTCAGCAGGAACAGGCAGATCATCACCCCGGCCTGCGAGAACACCAGCCACAGCACGAGGCATGCGGCGGCGGCGAGCCCGTTGGCGGCGACGAGGTAGGAGCGGCGCCGCGACCCGAACAGCGGCAGGTTGTCGGACAAGGCGCCGTAGATCGGCTTGACCGCCCAGGGCAGCGCCAGCAGGGCGTGCATGCTGGCGAGATGGGTCGCGGACCAGCCGGCGACATCCTTGCCGAAATGATCGAAGGGCTGACGCGTCAGGCCGGTGAGGGCGCAGAGCCCTTCCACGGCGTAGAGACCCGCGAAGAGGAGGACGAGGCTGCGCGTCGAGTTGCGATCGTTCGCCTGCGCTTCGCTCATCTCGGCCCTTGCGAGGTGCTTCTCGGCTCAAGCCTTCTCGCACGATGCCGCCGCGCTCGATAGGTCGGAACGAACGATCCGGCAACACCGGATGCCGTCACCTCGCCGACCGCCAGGAGAATAAGGTCTGCTTCGCTCCGCTGCCGGCCTGATTTCGGCGAGTTCGGTCGGCAACGAAGCCTCGGGTGCCGAGTCCCGGTGGGTCGATGGCTTCCGGTTGCGCAGCCTGATCCGGAGCCTTCCCACGCGCGGGCGAGCGCGTCGGTGCCGTGGCGGCGGCCAGCCCCTCTCGCGGCACGGTTCGGCAAAGGAACTGCAGGTGCCCATGCAACGAGCCCAGGATGGGCGCCGTTCGTAGGTCCGCGGCGAGGCAGGCTGCCACGTAAGGCTGGAGCCCATGCTGCCTGGCTGGAGCACCGGATCCGGTCCGATGCTCCAGGACGACGGAATCTCGCCTTGGATATGCTAAAGGTTTCGTCACCGTCGCGCCGGTGACTTTCGCGACCGCCTGTTGAGGTTCCAATGCGCAAAAGAAGCGGTCTGGTTGGTGTGATCGCCGTCTGTACGACGTCGATCGCCGCGCACGGCCAAACCGGACGCTGCAATAATCCCGGCCCATCTGGTTGCATGAATGCGGATGGCAACGGATTGGGTTCGGTGTTTGCGGCTCCGGAAGCGCGATCTCAACGATCCGGCGGCGGTATCGTGCGCGGGGGATTCGGCAGGAACGGCGTCGGCCACGCGAGCGGTGGATGAAGCGCATATCGGTCACGCCTCGACCCCTGCTCGCCGAGATCATCTCCAAATCAGGCTTCGACTTTGCGACAGGCGAGGGTGAAAGCATCTACTGGGACGAAACGGCCTGCTATGGTTTCACTCTCAAGCAGATCGAGAACGACATCGAAGCCCCCACCAACGAAATCGCTGCTTTGTGCATCGAACTCGTCGAAAGAGCGATGGCGAGCGATGAGATCTTCTTGAAGTTCGATCTGCCGATGCGGTTGCAGGACCTCGCGCGGGAAAGCTGGCAACGTCAAGACAAGACCCTGTACGGGCGCTTCGATCTTTCCTACGATGGCGCGGAACCCGCGAAGTTGCTCGAATATAATGCGGATACTCCCACGAGTCTTTTCGAAGCAGCGGTATTCCAATGGGGCTGGATCGAAGACGCAATCGCAAGCCGCCTGCTTCCCTCCAATATCGACCAGTTCAACTCGATCCATGACAGCCTTGTCGAGCAATGGAGAAGCATCGCAAGCGGCATGATCCATCTCGCATCGATGGACGACGTGGAAGACGAGAGTACGATCCGGTATCTCGCGCGGGCGGCCGAAGCCGCGGGATTGAAGCCCGTCACACTGCACCTGAATGATATTGGCCATGATGGGCTTTGTTTCATCGACAACTTGCGCCGGCCGATCAAGACGCTGTTCAAGCTCTATCCCTGGGAATGGATGATCGAGGACGAGTTCGCTACGTGCGCTTCCATGCGCACGACCACCTTTCTCGAGCCGGCGTGGAAGGCGCTGCTTTCCAGCAAGGCGATCTTGCCCTTGCTCTGGGAGATGGAACCGAACCATCCGAATCTGCTGGCTGCCCGCTTCTCGAACGATCCGAACGGGCCTGACCTGAATGGCTCCTTCATACGCAAGCGCCTTCGGTCGCGGGAAGGGTCTAACATCACCTTGTTTGAACAGGGTCAGGTCATCGAAGAGACGAGCGGAAGCTACGTCGGTCGAAGTATCGATCAGGCGCTGAAGGCTTTGCCGACTTTCGCAGGCAATCGGCCGGTAATCGGGAGCTGGGTCATCGGTACTAAGTCCTGCGGCATCGGCATACGGGAAAGTCGTCATGCGATAACGACGAATTCATCCCGGTTCGTCCCTCATATCATTATGTAAAGTATATCGGCCTGCGTGTCGGCGATATGTTGGGCCACAAACAGTTGAGGCTGCCGCAGGCGAACGTGCGCGCCGATGTCCCGGCGTCGGCGTAGGATCTCACGGCAACACGATGAGCCCGGCGGCGGCTTCAGCTGCGCTGCCTTGCCCCGGTCCTGAGCAAGAATGCCGCAGGACTTCCCGTAGGGTAATCACTTAAGGCGTCCGTGGTTACATTGGCGCGGGAGCGTCGGCAATGCACTCGATCTTGAACTGCGTTCGCGAGCAGCATGACCATCATCTGATCATGCTCGCCGCGCTGGTCTGCATCCTCGGTGTTTACGCGACGAATGCCGTGGGCGCGCACGCCCGCCGATCGCAGAACCGCGAGCGCAGGCTCTGGGCCGGCGTCGGCATCGTCGCGGCCGGCTGCACAGCCTGGGCAACGCACTTCATCGCCCTTCTGGCTTTCCGACCGGGGATGGAGGCCGCCTTCGAGCCGGTGCTCACCATCGTGTCGTTGGTGGCCGCCATCGGGATCATCGGCACCGGTGTTTACATCGCCATCGGCACGCGCAACATCACCCGCCGCTTCACCGCGGGCACGATCATCGGCAGCGGCGTGGGGGCGCTGCACTATCTCGGGCAGTTCGCCTACGAGGTCGTCGGCGAGGTTACCTGGGACCGTGATCTGGTCACGGTGTCGCTGCTGGCAAGCATTCCGCTGGCCGGGTTGGCCGGCGCGACCACAGGATTCCGCAACCGTGGTCTGCGTGCTTTTGGGGCACCGCTCTTCGTGCTTTCGATCGCGATTCTACATTTCGGCGGCATGGCCGCGACAACGATCACCTTCGATCCCAACCGCTCCCTTCCGGCCGATGCTCTGCCGCTGGCCGTCGTCGCACCCGCCGTCGCCGGACTCAGCATCGCCCTGCTCTGCCTGGCGATCATCGGTTTCAGGTTCAGCCTGCAAGCCAAGCTGCATCTGCGTCGCGAGCGCGACCGTCTTCGTCAACTGGCCGATGTGGCTCTGGAAGGCTTGCTGATCTGCGACGGCGACCAGATCATCGCCGTCAACAAGAGCTTCGAGCGCATGTCCGGCTTTGAAGGTTCCGCGTTCGCCGGGCTCTACGCCAGTTCGCTGTTCCCAGGCCTCGATCTGCTCGGTTTGCCTGAATCCGAGGAACGGGACACCGAGCTCGTGGCGGCCGGCGGGCATCTGGTGCCCGTGCGCGTGCTACGCAGCCAGGTTCACCTGGGACGCCGCAGGCAGACCGTGCTGGCGATCCGCGACCAGCGCGAAAGGCTGCGCTCCGAGGCGAAGATGCGCAGGTTGGCGTTCAACGACGCGCTGACGGAGTTGCCCAACCGGACCCGGTTCCACGATCTGCTGTCGGTGCACGCGGCATCACCGCGGGACCACGCCTTCGCGGTCCTGGTCATCGACCTCGACCGCTTCAAGCCCGTCAACGACATGCTCGGTCACGCCGCAGGCGACCTGCTGCTCCGCAAGGTCGCCGATCGCCTGGGATCGGCCATGCGCGAGGGCGACGTCGTCGCCCGGCTCGGAGGCGACGAGTTCGTCGTGTTGCAGACCGACGCGTACGAGGCCGGGGCGGCCGAAAGTCTCGCCGTGCGGCTGATCGCTCTGCTATCGCGTCCTTTCGCGCTCGATGGTCATCTCGCTCACATCGGCGCCAGCATCGGCATCGCCCTTGCGCCCACGCATGGCACGGATGCGGCGGAGCTGCTGCATAACGCCGACCTTGCCCTTTACGCCGCCAAACGCGACGGCAGGGGCGTACACCGCATCTACGAGCAGGAGCTGGATCTCCGCATGCGCGAACGCCTCTTGTTGGAAGCCGGCCTGCGTCAGGCGCTCGCCAACGACGAGCTGGAGCTGCACTATCAGCCGCTGCTGGACACGCGAAGCGAGCGGATCACCTCGGCCGAGGCTCTGGTGCGCTGGCGCCATCCCGAGCGCGGTCTGATCCCGCCGTCGGACTTCATCGCCCTGGCGGAAGAAACCGGGCTTATCGTGCCGCTGGGCGAGTGGGTTTTGCGCACCGCCTGCGCTGAAGCGGCGACGTGGCCGTCGGAGCTCAGCGTCGCGGTCAACCTGTCGCCGGCACAATTCCGCGACAATCAGCTGTCCGACACCGTCAGGGCTGCGCTCGCGGCGGCACAGCTATCGCCCAGGCGCCTCGAACTGGAGATCACCGAAGGCGTCCTCCTGTCGGACGAGCAGCGCACCCTGCTGACCTTGAGCACGCTTCGTGCGGAGGGCGTGCGGATCTCCATGGACGACTTCGGGACCGGCTACTCGTCGCTGAGTTACCTCAAGCGATTCCCCTTCGACAAGATCAAGGTCGATCAGTCCTTCGTGCGGCAGGTCACGACCGATCCCGACAGCGCGGCCATCGTGCGCGCCATCATCAACATGGGCGCGTGCCTTGGCATCTCGACCACCGTCGAGGGCGTGGAAACGGCCGAACAACTTGCCTTCACCACGGCGCAAGGATGCGACCACGTGCAGGGTTACCTGGTGAGCCGCCCACTGCCGGCGGCGGCTTTCACGGCGTTCTTGAATGAGCACGCATCGTCCCGGCCGTGCGGTGAGAGCCTCTTCGCCGCCGCGTAGGGAAGCTTGTCCGGAGCCGCGGTCACGCTGCCTATCCAAGCCGGCGCGACGGCTTCTCCTCAACCCTCGCCGCCTTGCCTTTGCAGTTCCCAGCCTGCCGCAGAAACTGCAGCTTCACGAGTTCCCTTGATCCTGCTGCTTCGCTCGTTGGATCGGCATCGTAGGGAAACGCAAACGATGGCAGGCCGGGACAGCTTGAGCCGGACTGGCCAGCCAAAGCGAGGCGCAGGGGAGTGCTGCTCGCGCTTGATCCGCCGCACCACCGCGCTTCGTACCTCCGGCCGCATGACCCGCGCCCCTCCGACCATCAAGCTTGGCTCTGGCCGCTTCTCACGAGATGAACCGCGAAGTTGCGGTGGCTGTACAAATCGCAGGCGTCCAACGGCCAAGGGGCACGGTTGCCAACCAGGGACCGGCGAGAAGACCGATGAGCTGTCGCGACGGCAAACGTCATCCTGCATCACTTTCCCGATGATGCTGCCGAAGGAGCGAGCCTGAGCCAGCGCTGTCGGGATGGTTGTTGCCGAGGGCCGGCACCGCAGCCTCCCTCCTGTACCCCGGTGGCGGCCGGCTTGGCCCTGAAGGACGTCACCGTCCAGCAGGTGTCTCGATCCTTTTGCGCCAGCACGTCCGGCATCGTCGCCAAGGTGCCGGGTACGTTCTTGCGGTCAGCCTCCCGGCCCTTGCCGTTGCGCAGCGCGGGCGAGGTCGTCAGCGCGGCATCGACGGTTTGCCCGCCTACCGCCAGGACGCTTGGCTCGGGAGGCGACGTCTCACAGCCAAAGGCATCCGCTTCATCGGTGGGCCGTTGATCCGAACACGCCTGCCTTGACCGACGGCGACGTCAGCTGTTCATCAAGCTCGGTCAGCCCGGCCCGGCCCCGCATCGCAAAACTCCGTCGCCGCTCACCGCCGCAGGAAAGGGGTCCTCAAACCGAGAAGTCCCTGAAGATATCCTTATATCGCTTGGCAAGCGTCGACCTTGTTATTTCAGCATTACAGCAGCATCCCTGGGTGATCTCCGACTCGCTGCGCCACCGTGGGTCGGAGGACGCGGCGTGGTGGGAGCATCGTTCGAGGCGACTCTGGATCTGTGGGCGCAAGCGTTGCGCGACGTGAAGACGCGCCTGCGGCCGCTGTTCACGCAGGAGCGGGTCGCCGTCTCGGCAGGGCAGTTCCTTGATGGCGTGCTCGGTGGCGAGCGGCGCAAAACGGATGGGCGCGGGCCGAGGCGGCCGGCGATGCCGGTCCATGGCGCCAGCAGGCCATCCCGGGACCGGTGGGACGCGGATGCGCTGCGCGACGTGGTGCGGGACGACGTCGTCGAGCAGTTGATTGGCGAGGACGCCGTTCTTGTGATCGACGAGACGGGCTTTCTCAAGCAGGGCAAGGCGTCGTGCGGCGTCGGACGGCAGTCCACCGGCTCGGCTGGCAAGATCACCAACTGCCGGACCGGGGTGTTCGCCAGCACCGGGTCCCGTCACGGGCACGCCTTCATCGACCGCGCGCTGTACATGCCGAAAAGCTGGACCGACAATGCGGGCCGCCTGGAGCGGGCGCACGTTCCGGCGCAGACCCGGTTTGCCAGCAAACCGCAGCTCGCCGCGGCGATGATCGAGCGCGCCCTCGCGGCGCGGGTGTCGTTCCGCTGGGTGGCGGCCGACTGCGCCTACGGCGTGGGCGCCCTTGCGATGCCGTTGCGCCGCGCCGGCCGGGGCTACGTGCTCGGCGTCAAGGGCGACAGCCGCTTCAGCGCCCGGGTCGGCAAGCCGGCCGTGGCCGGTACGGCCGAGGCGATCGCACGAGGCCTGGAGCCGACGGCCTGGCGGCAATTGTCGGCTGGCGCCGGCTTAAAGGGCGCCCGCCTGTTCGACTGGGCTGACCACGGAGCTGGCCGATCTGACCGCGGCGGAGGCCGACGGCACCACGCCGGAGCTTTGGACGCTGGGAGCGTAGCGGCGGTCGACGGCGGCCAGCAGCTCCGCAAAGTCGCTGCTGCGCTTGCTCCGGGAGGTGTGGACGACGAGGCCGCGCCCAGTCGAGCACGCCGGGCGTCGCCACCCTTTTCGCCTGCCCCGGCGCCGGCACGCACCCGTCGGCGCCCTGCTTGGCCCAGGCGTGCGCCAGGTAGAGGTGGGCCAGCGCCTCGGACGCGTCGGCAAACAGCAGCACGATGTCGGCGGCCTCGGCTTGCGCAGCTTGACGCGCAGCCCCGCTCGATCCACGGCATCGGCATCCTGATGCCCCGTCAGGGTGTGGCGGGGCCGGCGCCAGCGGAACGCCACCTTTGCCGCAAAACGACCGACAGGTGCGCCGGCGACAGCCGCACGCCGGCGCGCTTTTCGATGCCGGCCGACAAGCGCGCCCAAGCGCGCCAACGTCCGGTTCGGCCGGTTCGCGACCGGCTCGGTCAGGATCTGCTCGGCCACCGCCAGCGCCGCCTCATCCCGGATCGCGGCCGGCCCCGGAGCAAAACGGGTCCGCAGCGCCTCGATCCCGCCCCGCATGAAGGCACCTCGCCACAGCCGCACCGTGTCCTGGCGCACCCCGAACGCCTCGGCACAGCGGGCGCTGGTCCAGCCCGACGCCGTGGGCAGCACCGCCCGTGCCCGGTCCGCCGCGGCGCGCTCGCGCGAGACTGGCTCGGTTCGACCAGAGCCGCGCGCTGCTCGTCATCGACCACCACGGGCGACCTGCCGGCCATGCCCCCGCTCATGATCAAGCGGCGCTCAGGAAGCACAGCTCCCATGCGTTGGCCAGACAACCCACACCTGCTTGGCGATGTGAAGCCGAAGTTCGCTGACAGAAGCGGCTGATGCTGGCCCGAATGGCATCGGTCGGCCTGATCCAGGTGAACGGCTCCGGGTCGGCGTTGGTGCGGTCGATGTCGGCATGGATCGCGCCTTCAAGCTCGTCCGTGCTTTTGAAGTCGCCGCGTTGCAACTGCCGGCGACTGAGCAGGGCAAACTGGCCCTCGACCATGTTGAGCCAGGACGCGCTGGTGTCCGGCGTCGCCGCCATGTGCTCGCGCAACGCCTCGTGCAGTGGGGCAAGCCGCGCCGGCACGTGGTTGTGCTGCGGCGCGGGCGCCGCGTCGCCCAGAACCCGCAGCCGCGCCCGCACCTTTGACACGTAGGACGGGCTGACGCTGAAGCGAGCCGCAGCCTGCGCCAGGGTCATCTCCGGACACGCCAACACCCGATCCCGCAGATCCTGCCCGTAAGCCTGTCCCAGCGCCATGCCATCGCCGCCTCCAGCCAAAGCCGGAATCCTGCGAATCTCCCACCCGCCACGCAACAGCTTGCGATCCCAGTCAGGACAAGGTGGGTCTAGCGGAGAAGCGGCGCGTGACTCGCCAATGGTGGCCGTAAGGAGTTCGTCCGCTTGCTCACGATTGAACGGCTGCCGTTGAGCACGGTTGTGTTGACGGACGTCTTGGTTGTGCATCGATCCGATGTGTACGGTGGGCGATGGCTACGCGTCGGCGACCGCAACCAGTTCGTGAGCGATGAAGCGTGCCTGGACGTGGCGGCGATGGCATCTCGGACGTCGGCGCGCGATCACGATCGCGAAACCATGGCGGTCGGCAGAGGGAGCCCACCCCGGCCAGACGGCTTGGCCGACCGGGCGTCTTGCCGCATGGTCGATCCCGATCTTCGGCCCTGCCGATCCGCAAAGCGCTGCGGGCGACGAACATGGAAGAGATGGGACACAGGTGATGCAGCCGGACGACCTCGTTGACCTGCTGGACCATGTCCCGGTCGGCATGGCCGCCAAGCGCGACGTCATGCATCGAATGACGGCCGACGACCGCCACTATCACGGCCTCGACCATCTCGCGGTCCTGTGGCGGCGGCATCGCGCCTTCGCGCCGGCCGAAGGGTTGCGGAGCTCGCCGGTCGACGCCCTGGTGGCCGGCGCCATCCTGTTCCACGACTGCATCTATGATCCCCGCCGCGGCGACAGCGAGGAGCGATCCGCCCGTCATTGGATGGATGCGACGCTCGATGCGGGCCTGGCGGACATCGATCGGGAGTGGGTCGCCGACACCATCCGCGCAACGAGCGCGCACCTCAGCTACGAACCGAAAGAGGAGTTCTGGTCCGCGACGGCCGGGTTGAGCCACGCGCCGGCCGAGGCGGCCCTGCGCGAACAAGCGCGCGTCTGGGTGCTCGATCTCGATCTCACGCCACTCGGCGAGACGCCCGAAGTGTTCAACGACAACACGCGTCTCCTGCGTCTGGAAAGACCCGACATGGGCGATGCGGAGTGGAATGCCGCCCGCTTGCGCTTCCTGAACGCGATCGCCGAAGCGCCACGCGTCTACCGCAGCAAGACGCTGGCGGCGGCTTTCGAGGCGCAGGCGCGCCGTAATTTGGCGAATGCCTGCGCGGCGTGAACCGCTTCGCCGCTTCGCGCCCGCCGCGTTCCGACGTGCGGCACCGTCACTCCCGCGAAGGCTGACGAACTCCCCGACCGCATCCCACCGGCATGTCGAGCGACGCGTCGTTACCGCGCCGTCCCGACCGTCTCCGTTCCCGTGAGGGCAGCAACGGAGGATCGTGGCGTCTGAGGGAGGTCGCTTCCGCAAGGGAACATTAACCGCGTTCCTGAATGGTTTGGACACCATGAGGATCAGAAAGCGCGTGACGAGGATGCCGGACCTATCACGAGGCAGCGTCCGCCGCTCCACGGCGGCACGGACCATCCTGCTGCTGGCCCTCCTCACCGGCGCCTCGGGCGGGCTCAGGGCGGAGCCGGCCGTGCCTGAAAGCGCGGAACGCGTCCAGCGCCGCGACGCGCTGTTCCGGCAGACCCTGAAGCGGCCCAGCGACGTGGCGCTCGCCCTCGACTATGTCAGGGCCTGCCTCGCCCTCGACGACACCGAAGCGGCGATCGGCACGCTGGAACGGCTGACGTTCTACAGGCCGGACGACGCCGAGCTGAAGGCGCAGCTCGGGTTCCTTTACTACAAGCTGCAATCGCACGGCATGGCGCGGCAGTACCTCGACGCGGCCCTGCCGGCGGCCGATGAGGCGACCCGCGCCAAGATCGCGAGCATCGCGCCGACGATCGACGCGGCGAACACCGGCAACCATGTCTTCGGCACGCTGGGCGGTGGCCTGCGCTTCCAGTCCAATGCCGCCTTCAACCCCGACAACGGCACCTTGCGCCTGGCAGGTGAAGACTACCTGTTCACCCATCCCCAGGATCGCGGCCCGGACGGCAACGCCTTCGCGATCGGACAGATCGGCTACGATCACGACCTCGGCAACCAGCGCGGCGACGTGCTCGAAGCGCGGCTCACCGGATATCTGACCCGGCAGTTCCGGCTGACCGATCTCGACGTCGGCTTCTACGACGCCTCGATCGGGCCGCGCTTCACACTCGCTTCCGAACTGCTGCCGGGCGCCACCGTCAAGCCCTACGCCGTCGGCGGGCAGACCTTTCTCGCCGGACGACGATACCTCGCCTCAGGCGGCGCCGGCATCCTGGCCGATCTGCCGGTGCGCGCCGGCGCCGTGCTCGAGCCGAGCGTCGAGGTACGGCGGGTGCAGTTCTCCGGCGTGTCGGTCTTCTCCTCGTTGAACACCGGCGACACCGTCACCCTCTCGCTCGCCGGCACCGCCGCGCTGTCGCCGCAGGTCGACGTGTCCGGCCGCATCGCCTTCGCCCGCGACGCCGCCGACGCCGCCTACCAGTCGACGAGCAACGTCGCCGAAGAACTGGCCATCGTGACACGCTTCGCCCCGCCTCTCCCGGTGTTCCGGGGGCCATGGTCGGTGTCGCCCTACGTCAAGCTGCTGCAAACACGGTTCGACGGTGCCAACCCCTACATCGACGCTGCGGTCGTGCGCCGCGACAGCGAGGTGCAGGTCGGCCTCGTGCTCGATACGCCGCTGACGTCGACGGTCGACCTCGTCACCAACGTGCAGGATGCCAAGGTCGCCTCCAACATCCCGAACTACCGCCTGCACAATCTCTCCGTGCTGACCGGACCGACGGTGCGCTTCTGATGCGAAAGATCCTCGCCCGCCTCCTGCTTTCCGCCGCCGGCTGCGCGCTGGCGGTCTCGCCGGGCGTCGCGCAGCAGGTCGTCGGCGCGGTTGGCGCCGCCA
>CALMGA010000197.1:0-2279 GCA_937863205.1 uncultured Beijerinckiaceae bacterium
AGCGCCGCCGCACGGGCGGCCGCGTCGCCTACCGCCTTCGACGTGCCGGCGCCCGAATCCGGCCGGGCCTGCGCGGCCGCGTCGCCGATCAGCGCCACGCGCCCGAAGGCGAGGCGCGGGCAGCAGTGGTCGTTGACCGGCTGCAGCGAGGGATGCTTCGTCGCCCGCACGTAGGCGGCGTAGGCCGGCGAAAGGGTCGCATCGGCGTGGGCGCGCAACTCGTCGATCACGGCCGGCCGGATCTTCGGAGCGGGAATGTTGGGATGGTGCGTCTCGCCTTCCGCATCGGTGAGCAGGGCCTTGAGCTCATGCGCTTCATCGGCCGGGCGATACCAGACGAAGTTGTGGCGGCGCCGTCCCGGCTCCTCCTCGCCCTCGTCGCCGGGGATGGTGTAGCTCAGCATCTGCTCGTGCGGCGCTGCGCAGAACGAAAAGGCGTCGACCAGGGCCCCGCGCGCCTCGGCCGGCATGTCGCGCTCGGGCAGGAGGCCGCGCCAGGCGACATAGTTGGCGTACTGCGGCTGCACGTCGGGCAAGAGCTGCTTGCGGATCGTCGAGCCGACGCCATCGGCGGCGACCAGCACCTCGCCCTGCGCGCCGCCGCCGTCGGCGAAGCGCAGCGTCACATCCGCCGGCGTCTCGACGAAGCCCTCCACCTCCCGGCCGAGATGGTAGCGCTCGGCCGGGAAGGCGCCGAGCAGCATCCGGTACAGGCCGTCCCAGGAGCTGACGATCTCCTCCTGCCGGCATTCGCCGGTCACCGAGCCGTCGCGGTTGTAGACGATCCTGCGCTCAAGCCGGATGCCCGGCCGCCCGCCGAGGCCGGCCCCGGCCAGCGCCCGCCACATCGACTCCTGCGTGACGATGCCGCCGCCGCGATCGCTCATGTCGTCGTCCGAGCGCTCGAAAACGTGCACGTCCCAGCCCTGCTTGAGCAGGAACAGGCCGGCTGACAGCCCGGCCAGCGAGCCGCCGGCGATGAGGGCGCGTTTCATGATTGTGAACTCCCGATGCCGGCCAAGCCGTCGGAGTCGGCGCGGGTTCCTGCGGCCATCCACCTCGGCGCAGCCTGCCCGCGGGGCTACACCACTTCGAGGGGCCGGTGCGGCTCGGGCGGCAGCGTCACGCGGATGGCGTCGCCCGGGCGGATCGTGCCGCCGGCGCGCACGACACCCATGATCCCGGCCTTGCGGATCAGCGTGCCGTCGGGCGCCCGGTCGAACAGGCGCTTGGTCAACCCCTTGGCAACCGCGTCGATCTTCTTGCAGGGATCGCGGATGCCGGACACCTCCACCACCGCCTCGCCGATGCGGAACACGGCGCCGGTCGGCATGGCGAGCAGGTCGAGGCCTCGCGTCAGCACGTTCTCGCCCATCGCGCCGGGCGCGAAGGCGATGTCGGGCATCTCGTCGAACAACTCGGCGTGGAGGAAGTGCACCTGGGCGAGGTTGGGTGCGGTGGGGTCGAGCCTGATGCGGTAGAGGTGCTGCACGGTGCGCCCGGCATGGGCGTCGCCGTCCACGCCGAGGCCTTCGAGCAGGGTGATGCTCGGCTGCGGCGTCTTGCGGAAGCCGTGCTCCGGGCTGAGGCTCACGGCGACGACCGTGCCGGCGTCCCGGCCCATCTATTCCGCCGCGATGTCGTGGCGCCCCAGCGCGGCCAGCGCCTGCTGCAGGTCCTCGATGAGGTCGGCCGGGTCTTCCAGCCCGACCGACAAGCGCAGCGTGCCCTCGGAAATGCCCATGCTCGCGCGCGCCTGCGGCGTGAGGCGCTGGTGCGTGGTGGTGGCGGGATGGGTGATGATGCTCTTGGCGTCGCCGAGGTTGTTGGAGATGAGGATGATCTCCAGCGCATTGGCGAAGCGGAAGGCTTCCGCCTTGCCGCCGCGCACGTCGAAGGTGACCAGCGTCGAACCGCCGCTCATCTGGCGGCGGATGATGTCGGCGTTGGGATGGTCGGCGCGGCCGGGATAGATCACGCGCGTCACGGCCGGCTCGGCGGCGAGCCGGTCGGCGATCAGGCCGGCGCTGTTGACCTGATGGGCGACGCGCACGCTCAGGCTTTCCAGCGACTTCAGCATCACCCAGGCGTTGAACGGCGAGATCGCCGGCCCGGTGTGGCGCAGGAAGTTGTGGAGGTGCTGGTCGATGAAGGCCTTGGAGGCGAGGATCACCCCGCCCAGGCAGCGCCCGTGCCCGTCGCCGTGCTTGGTGGTGGAATACACCACGCAGTCGGCGCCGTGCAGGCGCGCGCCCGGGCGCCGCGGCGGCCGGCACGCC
>CALMGA010000197.1:2289-6770 GCA_937863205.1 uncultured Beijerinckiaceae bacterium
GTGCTGCAGCGGGCGCTGCAGCAGCGGCGTCGAGAACACGTTGTCGACGGTGAGGCTGGCGCCGCCGGCGTGGGCGATGTCGGCGATGGCGCGGAGGTCGTAGACGTCCAGCGTCGGATTGGTCGGCGTTTCCAGGAAGCACACCTTGGTGTTGGGGCGCATGGCAGCCCTCCAAGCATCGAGGTCGTTGCCGTCGACCAAGGTGGTGGCGACGCCGAAGCGGGGCAGCAGGTCGTCGATGACGTACAGGCAGGAGCCGAACAGGGCGCGCGCGGCGACGACGTGGTCGCCGGCGCGCACCTGCCCCATCACCGCCGCCGTCACCGCCGCCATGCCGCTGGCCGTCGCGCGCGCCGCCTCCGCGCCTTCGAGAAGGGCCATGCGCTCCTCGAACATCGCCGTGGTCGGGTTGGAATAGCGGGCATAGATGTGGCCGGGATCCGCTCCGGTGAAGCGCGCTTCCGCCTGCTCCATCGTGTCGTAGGCGAAGCCCTGCGTCAGAAACAGCGCTTCCGACATTTCGCCGAACTGCGAGCGCGTGGTGGCGCCGTGGACGAGTTGCGTGGCGGGGCGCAGGCCGGTCTTCCTTGTCATGCTCATTCCAGATTCACTTGGCTTGCCGGATCGGCGCGGCCGGCCAAAACCACAGGATCTGGCATGTGGGCCTTGCCGGCTCCGCGCCAAGGTTTGGCACAGCCTGCGACCTCGCGCTATTCCTGCGACGGCGTCTGCCGCTGCCTCGCGAGGTAGTCACGCCGCCCGGCGCGCATCTGCGCCAGCGTCACCGGCGTGAAGTCCCACGCGTCCACCCCGACATCGAACTGCCGGGCGAGCGGCTTGAGCATGTTGTGGGAATGGCCGTGGAGATCGAGCGAGCCCCTGCCGATCCCGTTCCAGGTGCGCAGGGCGTAGTGGCACAGGATGCAGGGCACGTCGTCGTCGCGCAGTTCGTGGTAGTCGTGCACGCTGGTCCAGAGGGGATGGTCGCGGGTCGCCGCGTCGTCGTTGTTGCCGGTGACGAGGTGCTTGGTGCCCGGCAGGGTGGCAAACAACTCGCCGAGCGCGGCGGCGGTGAAGCCCGGCGCCACGTCGCCGAGGTGCCACACCTCGTCGTGCGCGCCTACGATCGCCCGCCAGCGCGCAACGAGGTGATGGTCGTGCTCGCCGATGGTGCGGAACGGGCGCTTGGCGCTGCGCAGGATGCGGGTGTCGCCGAAGTGGGTGTCGGCGGTGAAGAAGCGCATGAAGACCTCCAACGAGACGACCTCAAGCGATCAGCCCCACCATTGCGCCGCTCATCAGCGTCGCCAGCGTGCCGGTGACGAGCGAGCGCCAGCCGAGTTCGGCGATCTCGGGGCGGCGGGAGGGAACAAGCGTGCCCAGGCCGCCGAGCAGGATGCCGAGCGAGCCGAAATTGGCGAAGCCGCACAGGGCGTAGACCATGATGAGGCGGGCGTGCGGATCGAGCGCGCCTTGCGGCAGGCGCGACAGTTCGAGATAGGCGACGAACTCGTTGAGCACGGTTTTCGTGCCCATCAGCCCCGCGGCGGCGGCACTCTGATCCCACGGCACGCCGATCAGCCAGACCAGGGGGCGAAACCCCCAGGCGAAGATGCGCTGCAGACTCAGCGGCGCGCCGGCGAGGGGGATCAGCCCGACGCCCGCGTTGACCAGCGTCACCAGGGCGACGAGCACGATCAGGGTGGCGATGATGGCCGCCACCAGCGAAATGCCGTCGAGCGTGCCGCGCATCACCGCTTCCAGCGCGCTCGACGCGCGGGTTCCGCCGGCCGCCTCGCCGAAGGCAGCGGCAGCATCGCCGCCTGCGCCCTCGCCGAGCGCCGCCTCATCTAGCCTAGCCTGGCCGAGCGCCACCCCGGCCCTGGCGTCGGCGGCGAAGGGGATCACCATCGCCGCCAGCGCCAGCGCCGCCGGGGTGGACAGCACGGCGGCGATCAGGATCTGCCCGAAGGCGTCGGGCAGCACCGGCGCGAGAATGGTTCCGTAGATCACCATCACCGTGCCGGCGATGCCGGCGAGGCCGCAACTCATCAGGGCGTGCAGCTCGCCGCGGCTCATCGCGGCGAGGTAGGGCCGCACCAGCAGCGGCGCCTCGATCTGGCCCACGAAGACGTGCACCGCCGCTCCCAACCCCAGCGCGCCGCCGACGCCGAGCGTGCGGGCGAGCCCCCAGGCCAGCCCGCCGACAACCCGCTGCAACACGCCCCAGTGCAGGGCAAGCGACGTCAGGGCGGAGATGACCAGCACCAGGGGAAAGGCGCGGAAGGCCAGCACGTAGCTGCCGCCGGGCACCGTCTCGGCATAGGGAAGCGGCGCGCCGCCGAGGAAGCCGAACACCAGCGCCGTGCCGGCGTCCGTCGCCGTTTGCAGCGAGCCGACGGCGGCGTTGAGGCCGCGCAGCACGGCGCCGGCCCCCGGCAGCTTCAGGAACAGCAGGGCGAGGCCGGCCTGGAGGGCGAGGCCGCCGACCACCACCCGCCAGGGAATGCGCCGGCGGTCCTCGCCGAGCGCCAGGGCGATGAGCAGCAGTCCCGCGATCCCCAGCAACCCCCGCATCGATCCCCCTCGCGTCCTACGGCATCCAAGGCTTGAGCTTGGCTTGATGCAGGCTGGCAGCACGGAGCGTGCCGCAGCTTCGACCGGGTCGCCCGCAGCAGGCTTCCGCGAACCTGCTCGGCGCGTCAGCCGAGCGCCTGGCGGATGGCGGCGAGCGTGCGCTCCTGGCGACCGGCGGCGTCGAAGTTGCCGGGGGCGAGCCACCCCGCCAGCGCATCCCGGACCTGCGGCCAATCGCGGTCGATCACGCTGAACCAGGCGGTGTCGCGGTTGCGCCCCTTGGTGACCACCGCCTGACGGAAGACCCCCTCGAACACGAAGCCCAGGCGCAACGCCGCCCGGCGCGAGGGCGCGTTCAGGCTGTCGCACTTCCATTCCAGGCGTCGGCAGCCGGTTTCCGCGAAGGCGCGGCACATCAGGAGGAAGATCGCCTCGGTGGCCGGACAGGTACGCTGCAGCCTCGGCGCGAAGTTGACGTGGCCGATCTCGACCACGCCGTTGCCAGCATCGAAGCGCATCAGCGCCGCCGTTCCCAGCGGCTCGTCGCCGACCAGCACGGCGAAGTGCAGGGGATCGGGCGAGGCCGCCCGCCCGGCCGCCTGCTCGCGGTAGGCCGCCCGCTCGCGATCATCCCTGGGATCGCCGGGCGGCTCGTCGGGAAGGTAGGTCCAGTCGCGACGGTCGGGCGCTTCGGCAAAGGCGCGGTGGAGCGCGTCGGCGTGACAGGCCGCATCGAGCCGCTCCAGCCGGCAGAAGCGACCGATCATCGGCGCGGCGGACAACGGCTCGCGCGCCGTCCATCCCGGCACGGGCTGCCCGACGGGCTGGTCGTGGCCGGGCGGCGCGGTCAAGGCTCGGCCGGGTGCCGCTCGGCCACGGCCAGCGACAGCGCGATCATGTGCCGGAACGCCGCCATCGCCTCCGCCGCGACCTGCTCGGCGGCGGCGGGGTCGAGGCCGTCGAGCGCGTCGCGCATCGCCGCCTTGGCCAGGGCCGGTTGGAGGAGGGCGGGGAAGTCGTAGAAGGCGAGAGCCGCTTCGCCGAGCCCGAGCGAGCGCGCGAGAATCGGTTTCAGGATCTGGCCGCCGCTGAGGTCGCCGAGGTAGCGCACGGAGGCATGGGCGATGAGGCGGAGATCGCGGCCGGCCCGCGCCACGCTGCCGGCGTAGCTTGCCGCAGCGGGGAGCACAGGGTGGCGCGTCGCCCAGTCGGGGCCGGCGAGGGCGGCGAGGTCGGCGCGCAGGGCTCCGCCGCGCCGCAGGCCGCGATCGGCGAAGGCGCGGACGGATGCCTCGGCGCCCCGGTCGAGCACCGCATCCGAAGTCGCTTCCAACGCCGCTTCCAACGCCGCTTCCATGGCGTCGTAGACGGGAACGAGATTGCGCAGGAACAGCGCGTAGCCCTCGCGGGTCGCGCGACCGCGGATCAGCAGGGCGATGAAGCCGCCGCGCTCGGCCTCGCGGTGCAGGTCGTGCGTGCGCTCGCGCAGCACGAGGGAGAAGCGGGGACGGGCCTCGACGCCGTCTGGCGAGTGGCTGGACCCCTCGGGTGCGACAGCGGGCGCGGCGCTTTGCGATCGGGTTCTGTTCGACACGGCCGTGGCTTACGCGCTTGCCCCGGCGGCGTCCACCAACCGCGGCTCGCGATCGCCCGACGCAGGGACGCTGGCGTCTCTGCGTCGGGGCGGCTCAGATCGCGGATCCTGAGCCGGCTTGCCGTCGGGGCCTCACTTGGTGGAGGGGGGCACCGGCGACAGCTGGCTGGCGGCAGCCGCTTCCTTGGCGTGCGACCCTTCAAGCCAGTTGAAGCGATCGGTCGACAGGAGGATGAAGTGGATCAGCAGGGCCAAGCCGAACAGAAAGGTGAACAGGGCGATCAGCGTCCTGCGCGGATCGAACAACAAC
>CALMGA010000198.1 GCA_937863205.1 uncultured Beijerinckiaceae bacterium
CACCCAAGCGCCTTCGCAGGCAGAGCCAAAGTCTCTACCTCAAGTACGACGCCATTGAGGATCATGCTTCCGAGACGGTCAGAGCGGTAAGTGCCCGCGGAAGTCTCCAGGAGGTTGAAGACCATCTTGCAGCGGAGATAGCGAAGTTCGTTTCGCGTCAGGACCATGCCGGCCTATTGCAATTCCGTGACGAGGCGGTCAAGCGTTTCAGGCTTTTTACGAAGGCTTTCGTGCGCATGCGGCAGTGGCGAGCGGCCAAGCAGCGCCTGCTTGAGTTGGAGAGGGCGCGTGCACAGCCCGATGCCAAGGCCGTACGGCAGACCGCGCGTTGGGATCTGAATGCTTGGCCCACTCTGGTCAGCCTTGACGAGATGATCCTGTTCAGCGAGTTGTCCGGTGTAGTCGCAACGGATATCTGGCCCTTGCACCTGCCGTACAACACGCTTTTCGAGTGTTATGCTCTGCTGCATGGCATCCAGCGGCGTGCGTACCGCATCTCACCAACCGCAGCTGAAGCGTTTCTCTATCGTGCTCGGATCCGGGCCAGCGAAGAAGTCGACGACCAATCATTTCACTGGGAGAAGCTATTCAAAAAGTTCTTCCGCTTCCCCCGGCTGACCCAAGAGCTTCTACAATGGTCTCTCACCTACATTAATACGGTTCAGGGCGTCGATCTTTTTGACCGCACCGACACTCCGAATGGCCGCGAATTTACGGAACAACATCTTTCCTACTTCGGTAGTCGGCAGATCTAATAATCTATTTGCAGGCAACACGCCGACGAATGTGTTCGATTTTGTTGCAACTCTAATACGAAGCGTAATCTCCTCAAGCAAGCCGTGCTCGTGATCGCGGTAGGGACGCTCATTTCTGAGCGCCCCCCGCACAGATCCGAGCGGGCCCAATTCGGGCACTCGGCTCCCACCTCGGGTGTTTGACGGCGAAGCGGTCACTTGGCCAGGGATGAAGGATCCGTGGTCTTGGCAGCCAGTCGGCGGCAAGCTTCCTCATCCGCTCCCAGGTGGTGAAGTCCCTCTGGCTGCGTCGCCGCAGCGAACGACGCCAGAGTTCCACGACCCGGTCGCGGAAGCCACTCAGTGCCCGAGCGTTGGTCGGCACTGCGTGGTAGTTGAAGAAGCCGCCCACCACCTGCGCGAGCCACGCGCCCTGGGCGGGGATCGGCTGAGCGCCGCGACCTCCGACACGCGCAGCCCGGCGCCGTAGGCGGTGCCAAGCGCCGCCTTGTGCTTCGGCCCGGGCGCCGCGGCGAGCAACCGCCCGACCTCGTCGACGCTGAGCACGTCCGGGAGCTTGCGAGGGTAGCGCACCAGGACGAGGCGCCGCGACAGGTCGGGACGATCCAAAGTCACGGTGAACAGGAAGCGCAGCGCCGACAC
>CALMGA010000199.1 GCA_937863205.1 uncultured Beijerinckiaceae bacterium
GCTGGAGTGCTGCCACAAGGGTTGGGGCGAGTGCACGGTGATCGGCGTCGCCGGGGCCGGCGCGGGTGACGCGGCAGGCGATCAGCCCGACGTACTAATTAAGAGCGAACGGTTCGGGGCGACAGGAGCGAGCCGGCGTCGGCGACCGGGTCCCGCCGGCGGGCGCGCCGCCCTTGCATGGGCGGAGGCACGTAGGGAATCCAGCCTCGCGGCGTTGTAGCCTCCGGGCCACCATCGGCCCGGATGGAAAAGGAAGCCAACGTGACGTTCAGCCAGATCAGCCTCGCCGGCGCCGCCCTCCTGTTCGCGGCAGGCACAGCCAACGCCGCCCCGCTCGCTCCGACGCCGCTCCTCGACAGCGGCACCAGAGCGCGGATCGTCCAAGTGGCCGGCGGCTGCGGCTTCGGCGAGCATCGCGGCCCGTTCGGCGGCTGCCGCATCAACAACGGCCCGCGCGGCGCCATCCGCGCCCAGCTGACCGGCCTGCCGCGCGGCTGCCCGCCCGGCCAGCACCGCGGCTTCTACGGCCGCTGCCGTTTCTAGCCTCCGGCCGCCCATTCTTCGCGCGCCGGATGGAAATCCGGCGCGCATCCCCGCATCACGTTTCGTCCGTCCGCGCCGGAGCGCGACTACCTCGCGAACTTCTTGTGCTTCATCCGGTGCGGAATCAGCTCGTCCACGCCCAGCCGCCGCTTCTTGTCCTGCTCGTAGTCGGCGAAGTTTCCCTCGAACCATTCCACATGGGCATCGCCCTCGAAGGCCAGCATGTGGGTGGCGATGCGATCCAGGAAGAAACGATCGTGGCTGATGATGACGGCGCAGCCGGCATAGTCTGTCAGCGCGTCTTCCAGGGCCCGCAGCGTTTCCACGTCGAGGTCGTTGGTCGGCTCGTCGAGGAGCAGCAGGTTGGCGCCGGTCTTCAGCATCTTGGCGAGGTGGACCCGGTTGCGCTCGCCGCCCGATAGCTGGCCGACCTTCTTCTGCTGGTCGGATCCCTTGAAGTTGAAGGCGCCGGTGTAGGCGCGCGAGTTGATCTCGCGCTTGCCGAGGTAGATCACGTCCTGCCCGTCGGAAATCTCCTCCCAGACGTTCTTGCGGCCGTCGAGCTTGTCCCTGGACTGGTCGACATAGCCGAACTTGACAGATTCGCCGACCTGGATCGCGCCGGCGTCGGGCTTCTCCTGGCCGGTGATCATGCGGAACAGGGTCGTCTTGCCGGCGCCGTTGGGCCCGATCACCCCCACGATGCCGCCCGGGGGCAGCTTGAAGGAAAGGTCATCGATCAGCACCTTTTCGCCGAAGCTCTTCTTCAGGCCGGTGAACTCCACCACGTTGTTGCCGAGCCGCTCGCCCACGGGAATGACGATCTGGGTGGCGGAAGGGACCCGGTTGGCCTGCTTGTCGACCAGCTCCTGGTAGCGCTGGATGCGCGCCTTGGACTTGGCCTGCCGCGCCTTGGGAGAGGAGCCCATCCACTCCGCCTCCTGCTCGATCTGCTTCTGCCGGGCGGAATCCTCGCTCTTCTCCAGCGACAGGCGGCGGGCCTTCTGCTTGAGGTAGCTGGTGTAGTTGCCCTCGTGCGGAATGCCGCGGCCGCGGTCCAGCTCCAGGATCCAGCCGGTCACGTTGTCGAGGAAGTAGCGATCGTGGGTGACGATCAGGATGGCGCCGGGATAGTCGCGCAGGTGGCCTTCGAGCCAGTTCACCGTTTCGGCGTCGAGGTGGTTGGTCGGCTCGTCGAGCAGCAAAAGGTCGGGCTTTTCCAGCAGCAGGCGGCAGAGGGCCACCCGGCGCTTCTCGCCGCCCGAAAGCTGCTCCACGCCCCAGTCGTCGGGCGGGCAGCCCAGGGCATCCATCGCCTGCTCGACCTGGGAGTCGAGATCCCACAGGTTCTGCGCCTCGATCTCGTCCTGAAGGCGGGTCATCTCGTCCGCCGTTTCGTCGGAATAGTTCATCGCGAGGTCGTTGTACCGGTCGAGGATGTCCTGCTTGGCCTTGACGCCGAGCATCACGTTCTCGCGCACGTTGAGGCCGGCCTCCAGCGGCGGCTCCTGGGGCAGATAGCCGACGCGGGCGCCCTCGGCGACGAAGCCCTCGCCCTGGTACTCGGTGTCCATGCCGGCCATGATCTTGAGCAAGGTGGACTTGCCCGACCCGTTGATGCCGAGCACCCCGATCTTGGCGTCGGGGTAGAAGGACAGGTGCACGTTGTCGAGCACCTTCTTGCCGGTCGGGAAGACCTTGGTCAGGCCTTGCATGTGATAGATGAACTGCCGCGCCATGGGGGCTCGCCGTTTCGCTCGGGGAATGAAGGAGTTGGGGTTGTTCTAGCGGGGGACGCGGGTCGGGTCCAGCGGCGTGCGAGAGCTGGCGATGCCTCCTACCATGTCGTCGGCTTGGGGTTGCGCGCGTCGAACCCCTTCTGGTGCCAATAGGGGTAGATCGGCTCCTCGTGGCTCGCCGCATCGAGGAGGGCGATCTGCTCCGGCGTCAGTGTCCAGCCGACCGCGCCGAGGTTGGCACGCAACTGCGCCTCGTCGCGGGCGCCGATCACGATGTTGCACACGGTGGGGCGGGTCAGCAGCCAGTTCAGCGCCACCTGGGGAATGCTCTTGCCGGTTTCCGCCGCCACCCGATCCAGCGCGTCGACGACCTTGTAGAGGTATTCGTCATCGACCGTCGGGCCGCCTTCCGCACCGCCCGCCGCAATGCGGCCGGAGCCGGTCTGCCCCCGACGGATCTTGCCGGTGAGGCGGCCCCAGCCGAGCGGGCTCCACACCATCAGCCCCACGCCCTGGTCGAGGCCGAGCGGCATCAGCTCCCATTCGTAGTGCCGACTGACAAGCGAATAATAGCCCTGGTAGGCGACGTAGCGGGCGAGGCCGAAGCGCTCGGAGGTGGCCAGCGCCTTCATCAGGTGCCAGCCCGAGAAGTTCGAGGCGCCGATGCAGCCGATCTTGCCGCTGCTGACGAGGTCGTCGAGGGCGCGCAGGGTTTCGTCGACGGGGGTGAGCGCGTCGAAGCCGTGCATGAAGTACACGTCGATGTGGTCGGTGGTGAGCCGGCGCAGGCTGGCTTCGCAGGCGCGCACGAGGTGGTATCGCGAGGATCCGACCTCGTTGGGGCCCTCCCCCATCGGGAAGGTCGCCTTGGTGGAGATCAGCACCCGCCCGCGCTTGTTGGCGATGGCATGGCCGAGGATCTCCTCCGCCGCGCCGCCGGAATAGATGTCGGCCGTGTCGAAGAAGTTGACGCCGTGGTCGAGGCACAGGTCGACCATGCGCGTCGCCTCGGCGACGTCCGTCGCGCCCCAGCGACGGAAAAAGGCGTCGGTGCCGCCGAAGGTGCCGGTGCCCAGCGAAAGCACGGGAACCTTGAGGCCGGATCGTCCGAACTGCCGATGTTCCATGTCGCCGATCTCCCGATGCGCACCTTCCGCTCGATCGGCAACGCCCGGGACGGCGATCCGATGCAGCGTTCGCCCGCCTATGTCGCCCGCACCACGGACGGCAGGCCGGGTCGGCGCAGCTGCTGGACGATCAGGGGCTGGCCGCGCTCGGGCGGCAGCGGCGCCGGCTCGGCCTCGGCGGTGGTCGCGGCAAGCGCCGCTT
>CALMGA010000200.1 GCA_937863205.1 uncultured Beijerinckiaceae bacterium
TTCGACGGCTATCGGCGGGCGCTGATGCCCGCGACCGCCGTCGCCGCCGCCCGCCCCGCCCCGCGCCACGGCGTTCGCGATCGTCAGGTTCGCGATGGTGACGGTGCCGTTGTAGACGAACAGGCCGTTGAACTGGTTGTTGCCCGAGAGCGTCGCGTTGTTGCCGTTGATGACCAGCGTGTCGTTCCGGCCGCCGTTCAGGTTCACCGCGTAGAGCTGCTGCGTCAGCGTCACGGACTGGGTGAAGTCGAAGGTGTAGGTGTTGCCGCCCGTGGCGGGGCCGGCATACGTGCCGCCGACGTCGATCAGGGCAAGGTCGTTCTCGAGGTCCGCCGGCGAGCCGATGCTAAAGGTGTAGGTCGCCATGGACGATCGCGGCTCCGGAACGAGACGATGACGCTTCTAGTCGGCCGCATGTTGAAGAGGAAGCCGCTGGACAACGCAAGAGGCTTGCTGTCAGAGGCCGGATCGTACCAGTTAGCCGGCTATGCTGGGACAATACTGCCCGATTGTCGCCGGCATGGGCTGTGACGGGAAAGCTTGGGACAGGCCAGGCGATCGGCCAAACGCATCGCTGCCCCCGCCATTCGCGGCGCAACCACGAACCACGGGGATCACGCCCTTATGCTCCCCGACATCATCCGCCTGGGCTCGCGCCCGAACCGGCCTGCTGCCGTTCCGATTGGCCTACGATCCAGCTTACCCCGCTCACGGAGGCTTCGGACCGTCTTGGCATCGCGCCGTGAGCATTCTGAAATCCTCCCGCCGTCCGCGGCAGAACGCGCCCGCACCCGACCATTCAGCGCTCAGCCCTGCAACTCGGCGATGAGGGGCGCCAGCTCGGCCTCGTAGCTGCGCCAGCGGCCCAGCCCGCGGCCGTTCACCGGCTCGCGCACCTGCGCCCGGCTCACCGTGCGCACCCTGCTGCCCTCCGCGTGCTCGACCTCGTGGAAGCGCTGGCAGTTCGCGTCCGGCGGCAGGCCGCAGTGTGCCAGCACGCGCGCCAGCGTGGCGTCGAAGTCCGCGACCCAGTCGGCCAGCTCCACCGCCAGCACCGGCACCCCGGCGCCGGGCAGCACCTGCGACCAGTGCCGCATCAGCCGCTCCTGCTGGCCGATGGTCCAGCCGAGGTCGGCGAGGTCGTGGGCGTAGCCGTGCTGGCCGTGGAAGCGGAAGGTGAAGATGGAGAGGCCGATGTCGCGCGGATCACGCCGGCACCAGATCACCCGGGCGCCGGGCAGCAGCAGCGCGGCGAGGCCGAGGTGGAGATAGTTGCCGGGCATCTTGTCGACGACCCGGCTCGCCCCCGGCGCCAGGGCGTGCAGCTCCGCGAGGTAGTCCGCCGCCGCGGCATCGAGCATGGCGGCATCCAGCCCGGCGATGCGGCGCACCGCCTCCGCGCCCTCGCCGCCGCCGAGCCGGGCCGCAGCCTGGCCGAGCGCGACACGCTCGCCGGCACCGTGCACTTGGCTGTGCGCGGAGAGGATGCGCTCGCACAGCGTGGTGCCGGAGCGCGGCATGCCGACGATGAACACCGGCGC
>CALMGA010000201.1 GCA_937863205.1 uncultured Beijerinckiaceae bacterium
GCCTCAGCGTGATCAGCCGCTCGACCGCCTCGTCGCCCGCCTTGCGCGGGGCGCCCGGCCGCGGCGCGTCGCCCAGGCCCTGCAGCCCGTGCTGGGCGAAGCGCTTGCGCCACATCATCACGCTGCGCCGGCTGACGCCAAGGCATCGGGCCACGCCCATGTTGGTCGACCCCGGCTCGGCGCAGGCCAGCATGATGCGCCCGCGCCTGTCCGGTCTTGTGCCGGCGCACCATGGCCGCAAGCGCGCTGCGCTCGCCCTCGTTCAGGTCCAAGGGCACCGGCTTGGAACCTCGCGCCATCCTCGCCTCCGATGCTGCTTGGCACGACATGGCGCCGACCAGCGAAAACGGAAGCCCTTCTCCAACTCAGACCATTAGGTTCACAGAATTTACAGGGGGAGGGGCGTCATAAACAATTCAGGTGCGAAGGTGAGCCAAATCGCCACCCGCTGCAAGGAATTGCGCGTAATTACCCACCCCAATTGTGGGATGTTCAGGCGCTGACGGTGCCCAGGATGGTGGCGAAGACGCTGGCGCCTGCACGGAGCCGGGCGGTATCAACAACGGTGCGCACCGCCGCCTCGCCCGGCGCCGCCCACATCGCGCGATAACCGTTGGTCACCTTGCGTTGGATCACCGCTGGGCGCAGCGCCCGTTCGCAGGCGTTGTTGGTCGGCTCGACCTCGCCGGGGTAGGCCAGAAAGGTCAGGAGCTGGTCACGGGCACGGCCGATCTTGCCCTGCAGTTCGCGCGTCAGCTCGCAGGTGCTCGCGGTTGCCAGGATGCTGGCGAGTTGCCGTTCCAGCGCCCGGCGCTTGGCGGCCAGCGTCGCGCTGGCCAGCTTCGTGACGCGCTCGGCCAGGGCGAGCACCGTGTCGAGCCAGAGCTGCAGGCGCCAGGGTATGGGATCGTCGCTGCTGTCGACGGCATGGGCGACGTCGCGGGCCAAATGCGCCAGGCAGGTCTGGTGCGCATCGGCATGGCCCTGCTGCGCGGTGTACCGGTCCGACAGCCAAACGGCCGGGCGGTGCCCGCTCATCATCTCGCGCACCACCCAGGCGGCCCGCGTCGGCGCGGCCTGGTGCACCACCGCTTCGGCGCAGCGGAACACCCGGTGCGTGCCGTTGCAGCCCTCGATCCGAACGCCGGTTTCGTCCGAGGCCACCACGGCGGCCCGGCGCAGGGTCGCGACGGCGCTCTCGCGGCCGTCCGCGAAGCGGTGCTGCCCGCGCCGCAGCAGGTTCATCAGCCCGCCCTGGCTGAGCGTCAGCCCGAAAATTAGGGATGGTGCCCAGGAGAGGACTCGAACCTCCAAGTCACCTGCTAAGTGGTTGATTACGCTTGTGCGAATCAGCCTCGGCTCGGGTCATGTGTCAGTCTGTTGTGTAAGCCGCGGGCGGGGCCACCGCAACAGGCGTTCCAGCCTTCTCCCGTCCTGAGTTGGCCGGAACCGCGCTTTCCCTTCCAAGCGACGAACTCGAGAAGTGAACGTGGATCCCGCGGCGGCGGTCCCGCCCGATACAGAGCTGACCTATGCTATCGTTCTTCGCCGATATTCCTACACTCAACATCGGCCTTCGTCGGCATGAACTTGTCAGAAGGGTAGCTCCAGCGCGTCCCGCTCGCCTGCGCCCGCCGCCACGGGCCGCACGGGTGCCGGCTCGTCGCCTCCCATCGCCTCGCGCCGGCGCCGCATCTCGTGCTCCACCGTGAACAGCACGTCGGCATCGAAGTCGCGCTCCGCGACCCAGCGCAGGAAGCCGTCGTCCACCTCGCGCCAGGGCACGCCGTGGTGCTTGCCGAAGCGGCAGCGCACCTGCAGCGCCGGTTCGGCCGACCAGGCGATCAGTTGCTCCAGCGAAGTGAGCGCGAGCATGTCGCGAAGGTGGAAGGCGGTGACGTAGGCGTCGGGACCGGCGCGATGCGCGACGTTGGCGGTCATGCGATCGAGGCCGGCGGGCCTGCGCCAATAACGCAGCGCCTGGTTGGAGTGCGACGGGGCGTCGGGCCAGAGGCGGAGCGCACTTGTAGGTGCAAATAAACGACAAGTCGCCGGTGAGCGCGTCGGTGATCCACTGCCGCTCGACTTTGGCGGAATGCGCGACGAGAACGCTGATCGGCTCGCCCGGCGCGTCGAGCATACGGGCGGCCGCATCCGGCCAGGGCGGGGCATTGGCGACGTCCTCATCCACAATGTGGTGCACGGCTGAGGTCTGGGGCGTGATCGGCCGGCCGGGGTTGACGAGCTGTGAGGTGAAGCCGGGCGCGACCTGCCAGCAGACCGGGTCGCCGTCGGCCAGCGTGACATCGGTCCAGCCGACCTCGCAGACGCCGTGCTCGGGCGGGCTGTGGCCGGTGGTCTCCAGGTCGCACACGCGCAGCAGCATCAACTTGCTCCAGCCCTTCCATACGCAGTGGCGGCGATCTGGTCGGCACCGGCCAGCATAGCGTGTTCGATCTCGTCCAACCTGCTTGCCATGTGCCGCAGTCTCGGCGATCGCGTGGTACTGCTCGGCTGGTTTCATCGGAAGTACGTCACCTCCGTCACACCGATCGAGCGGATCGCGCCGGCGACGCTCGGCCCTTGTGACACCAACACGTCCACTTGGCGCAGCTTGGCGACGATCTCGTCCGGCTTGTGCCTCTTCCTTTTCATCTGATCCGTCCTTGTTCGGCCCAAAAGCCATACCTCAGGGCGGACCACTTCAGTGGTTCATCGCCGAGTTTGGTGGGTCAGCCTGCAAGGAGAAAGCGGCGGCGGAGCAGGTCGAGCTTGGCGCGGCCGTACATGGAGCGCTTCAGCAGCTTGAGGCGATCGACCTGTCCTTCCGCCTATCCGCTGCTCCAGGGCAGGCGAAGGCCGGCGCGCACTGCGGCGCCGTCCGCGTCAAGGCTCGCGGCGAAGCTCTCGACGATGCGGATGCCGCAGCGACGCGCCGTGTCCAGCCAAGCATCAAAGGCGGCGCTCGCGTCGGCATGGACCTGTTTGGTGCCGCAACGGCTGCGGACGATCCGGCAGAAGCGGCGGGCGAGGTCGACGACCTTGGCCGCCTCGCCATCCCCGAGCACCCGCGCGACATGGGCGGCGGTCATACCTTCGCTGTCCTCTGGCTCGCTCAGGAGGCACCACGACAGCTGCTTTGGCGAGGGTAGCGGCGGCAACGATGGCATTGCCGTTTCTACAGCCGGCGCCGATCGCCATTGCCGGGCCGTGGTCCTGGCCGGACGCGTTCGCCGCTCGCCGAGCCAGCGCCCGACCTGCTTCGGCGTGCCGGGGATGCCGAGCGCACGAAGCTCACGCCAGAGCTGCATGGCGTTCTCGCAG
>CALMGA010000202.1:0-4451 GCA_937863205.1 uncultured Beijerinckiaceae bacterium
CCGGCAAACCAAGCGCCTTCGCGTCCGCGCAGATCGCGGCCAACAGGCTTGTCCCGATCCCGCGCCCGCGCCCCGCCGGCAGCAATGCGATGTCGATGAGGCGGACCGCGTCGGCGGCTGTCTCGACGACGATCCGGCCGATCGGCACCTCGCCCTGTTCGATGATGTCGAAGGCGGCCGTGGGATGCATCGCGCGGTAGCTCGCCGCCTGCCCCGTGAATTGCTGGCGCAGCAGCAGCCCGCGCAGATCAGGGTCAAGGCCCGGCAGCTGTTCCACGGGAGATCGCGAGTGGCAAAACAATCGGAAAAGGAAACCAGCGTCCGCTTCGGTCTCTGATCGACGAGCGATCGCGGCGGGCAAGGGTGCCACCCTCAGGCCGCTCGCAGCGCCGCGAGCGCCGCCATCCGCGGGCCGATGATCGTGTTCGCAATCGCGCGAAAGGGCGCCGCCGCGGCCCGGTTGGGGTCCCGGTCCAGGACGAAGGGTTCGGCGGGCCGTTTCGAATGGCGCCGGCTGACGGCCTGCATGAGATCCAGCGCCGCGGGATGAGGGTGCAGCCCGAAATGCGCCGCCACCTTCGTCCACAGCGCCGACGGCAATTCGGAATGGTCGAGGATGATGCCGCGGCCGGAGGCGTGCGCATCCAGTGCCGCCTGCGCCAAGGCGGCCAGCACATGCGCCCGGTAGGCCGTCTCCTCCATCGTCTCGACGGCGCCGGTGAGGCCGAGGCGGGAGGCCGCGACCTGCCCGGGCAAGAGGTCGACGCCGGCCGAGGCCGCCTGCGAGGCGAGGATCTCGGCCGGGTCGCGCGTGACGAAGATCCACGGCACGTCGGGAAAGGCGTTTCGCACCAGCGCGATGTCGAGGACGTCGGCGGCCATGAACTTCACGACGAGCCGCGCTTCGTAGGAGAAGCGTTGCTGCGCGTAGGCGTTGACGAGGCCCTTGAGCCACCCGGACACCGCGTCCGGCGACGCCCGGCCGACGCCATGGGCGCGCAGCACGCTGCGCAGCGGCGCCGCCTCCGACACGACGATGTTGCTCTCGAACGCGGCCAGCGCCTGGGTGATCAGCGTCGAGCCGCAGCGCGACATGTGGAACACGAAGCCGGCGACCGGCAGGCCGGGCGGCAGTTCGGCCAGCGCCTCGATCGGCGTGCGTTGCTGGAAGGCGAGGTTGAACGGGTGGCGCATCGCCTCGGCGACCGTCGCATGGAAGAACGGCTCGGTCGCGCGCCGCCCGTGCAGGTGGCACCAGTCGACCAGCATCTCCGGCCCATGGAAGGCGGCGCGGAACGGCGTCCAGCCGAACAGCCGTTCGGGCCAGCGCGGAGAAGGCGGACTCAAGGCGGGTCCGCTCCCATCGCCAGCCACGCCAGTTTGCCCTCGCGCATGGCGGCATGGACCTCGGCGTCGTCGAAGCGGAAGCCGCGCCCGGCGCCGACGGCGACGACATGCGCGACGTAGCTGTCGCGCTCCTTCGGTTCGCGGAGCCTGAGCAGGAGGAGATGGTCGGCGAACACGGCGTCGCGGAAGGCCGCGAAGGACGTGTCCGCACCCTCCTCCGGTGCCGCCCCGCTCACGGTCGGGACGGGAAGATGCCGACGAGCGCGATGCAGAAATTCAACGTGGTGTAAGGCTCGACCACCGAGAACGGAGTCGAGCCTCCCGTGGGCTGCACCGTGATGTTTCCCGTTCCCAGGGCGGTGGACGCACCGCCGCCCGACGGCACGTAGGCGTTGGCGTCCGAACTGAGCAGATAGCCGGCTTGAGCCGGCGCGGGGGTGCCGCCCCGGCCCTCGGGAACGACTTGGAAGGTGGTCCCGTGCGTGTGGGCCGGCAGGTTCGACTGGGTCAGCGACTGCGTTTCCGCGCCGCCCATCTGCCCGAGGTTGTAGGTCGGCAGGCCCGGGCCGGAGCCCATGCCGACGGGCCGCCGGCTGCGCAGGTCGGGGATGCCGAAGGTCGAGCTGCCGTTGCCGCCGTAGGTGGTGCCGAGCAGCGCGTACAGGGCCTGGTACTGGTTGATGGGGAGCAGCGACCCATCGCAAAGGTGCCAGCTCTGCGGCGCGAAGTTGAACGCGAAAAGGGCGATCTGGCCAATATATGGATTGGACATCCCATTCATCTCCACCGGATCGCCGTCGGGGCGAGGCCGCGACAACCGCCGCGGCCTGCCTTTAAGCCTGTCGCGCCATCCGCGACAATGGCCGGAAAGTCGGGGTTCGTCCGCGGAGGTTGCGGTGGACACGGGCAGCGCAACTCATCCATGATGGGCGGTCCATTGGGAAGGCGGTGCGCTGCCGGGCGAGGATGCCGGCGCCGCGCGTCGGCAGGCATGCGGACACTTGCCGGTCCGCGAGTGCAAGACACACCCATGAATGTTAACCAAGTCTCCCGGTAGGCGAGTTGACTGTTCCGTCGGCTGCCATTAACGGATCTTTAAACTTTGGTAGAGATCGGGGCCGAGTTCATCGCAGCATTCGGATTGGCGTTCTGCTTGATCCACCGGGACTTCCTTCCGGCGGCTCGGGCAAGGCGCTTTGATCATGCGTGCGTTTTTCTGAGTCTGCTGGATCATGCAAGACTTGTCGAGATTGCATTTCATCTCCGGGCTGCCGCGGGCCGGCTCCACCCTGCTCGCCGCCTTGCTGCGGCAGAACCCTGCTGTTGAGGCCAACATCACCAGCCCGGTCGGGGCGATGGTCAACGCCCTGCTCGTCGAGATGAGCGCCGGCAACGAGAGCGCCATCTTCTTCACGCCGGAGAAACGCGAGGCGATGCTGCGCGGCCTCTTCGCGAGCTACTACGGCGGCCCCGGTGAAGGCACGACGGTCTTCGACACCAACCGCGGCTGGACCGCCCGGATCGAGCTGCTCGCCTCGCTCTTCCCGCAGGCCAAGGTCATCTGCTGCGTCCGCCACGTCCCCTGGATCCTCGACTCGATCGAGCGGCTGATCCGCGGCAACCGCTCCGAGCTGTCGAAGATCTTCTCCTTCGACGTCGGCGGCACGGTGTACTCGCGCGCCGACGGGCTGATGAGCCCCGCCGGCCTGATCGGTTATCCGCTCAGCGCGCTGAAGCAGGCGATGCACGGTGCCGAGGCGCGGCGTCTCCTCTTGCTGCCCTACGACCTGCTGGTCGGCGACCCGGCCGCGGCGATGGCGGCGGTGTACGCCTTCACCGGCCTGCCGCCGTTCCGCCACGATTTCGAGAACGTCCGTTTCGACACCCGCGAGTTCGACGCGCGCCTCGGCACGCCGGGCCTGCACGACGTCCGGCCGCGCGTCGGCGCCGTGGAGCGCAAGACGGTCCTGCCGCCGGACCTGTGGGAGCGCTGGGAGCGCTCCAGCATCTGGCGCGCGCCGGAATTCAACACGCTTGGGACGCCGGTCGCCGGCGAGCCGGCTTCGGCCTAGGACAGGATTGAGTCATGGGTACCTACGGTTATTCCGGAAATCCGCTTTTCCTGACGGTCGCGACGACCGGAATCTACAACATCACCGCCTACGGGGCCCAGGGCGGCACCAGCTCGTCCGGAGTCGCTGGCGGAGAGGGCGGCAAGGAACAAGCGACCGTCACCCTGACCGCGGGCGAGCATATCGAGATCGTCGTCGGCGGCCAGGGCGCCGTCGCCGGGATAGCATCAGGCGGTAATGGCGTTTATGCCGGCGGCGGCGGCGGCGGCACCTTTATTCTCGGCAACACCGGTACCAACGGCGCCTACGTGCCGATCCTTGTCGCGGGTGGCGGCGCCGGCGGCTACACCGGTGCGAGTGCCGTCGGCGGGGGCCCCGCAGGGGCCGGCACCGGAGGCACCAGCGCTGGGTCGGGGGGCGGTGCCGGCGTCAGAAGCAGTGGGGCGAGTACGACTGGAGCGGTCCAGTATGCCGGACAGAACAGGACCGGGGGCTATGCCGGCGGAGGGCGAGGCTTTCCTGCCCACGCACCCGGCGGATTCGGCGGCGGTGGTGCCGCCGCCGGAGGTTATGGCGGCGGCGGCGGCGGCTACAGCGGCGGCAATGCCGGATCAAGCCATCTCGCCAAGCCGACGGGTGGAACGAACTTCGTCGAGGCGAGTGCAACCAGCTTCACCTCAACCGCCGGCGTGCACACAGGTAACGGCGAGGTTATCGTTGCGACGAACCTGACGAACGGCACCGGCCCGCAGGGCGCGCAGGGGTCGCAAGGGTCGCGGGGGACGCAAGGCTCTCAGGGGTCGCAAGGCTCCCAGGGGTCGCAAGGCTCGCAGGGGTCGCAGGGGTCGCAGGGCACGACCGGCACCGGCGCCCAGGGGTCCCAGGGCAGTCAGGGGTCGCAAGGGACCCAGGGAACGCAGGGCACGACCGGCACCGGCGCCCAGGGGTCCCAAGGCAGTCAGGGCTCCCAGGGCTCCCAGGGGTCGCAAGGGACCCAGGGAACGCAGGGCACGACCGGCACCGGCGCCCAGG
>CALMGA010000202.1:4551-5606 GCA_937863205.1 uncultured Beijerinckiaceae bacterium
GGTCCCAAGGGTCCCAGGGCTCGCAAGGCACGCAGGGCTCGACCGGCACCGGAACGCAGGGGTCCCAAGGCACGCAGGGGTCGCAAGGCACGCAGGGGTCGCAAGGCACGCAGGGCACGACCGGCACCGGCACCCAGGGCTCGCAGGGTGCTCAGGGCACGCAAGGTACCCAGGGAGGACAGGGCACGCAGGGCGTGACCGGCACCCAGGGGACGCAAGGTACCCAGGGGACGCAGGGCGTTCAGGGGGCGCAGGGCACGACCGGCGCCGGGACGCAAGGCGCGACGGGCTCCTCCGGCGCGATGGGCAGCACGGGGGCTACGGGTGCCGCAGGTGCGACAGGCTCCACCGGCACGGCAGGAGCCACCGGGGCGACCGGCGCAACCGGAGCCATCGGGGCGACCGGCGCGACGGGGGCCATCGGGGCGACCGGCGCGACGGGGGCCACCAGCGACGTGACCTGCTTCACCCGCGGCACGCTGATCCGCACCCCCGCCGGCGAGCGGCCGGTCGAGGACCTCGCCACAGGCGACATCGTCCTCACTGCCTTCGGCCCGCGCGCGATCCGCTGGATCGGCCGCCGCCGTCTCGATCCGAGCCGCCATCCCGAGCCCGCGCGCGTCCAGCCGGTGCGGATCGCCGCCGGCGCCTTCGGCCCCGACCTGCCGCGCCGCGACCTCTACCTGTCGCCCCGGCACGGCATCGCCTTCGGCGGCGCGATCATCCCCATCGAGGTCCTCGTCGGCCACGGCGGCGTCACACGGATGGATTGCAGCAGCGTCGAGTACTACCGGCTCGAACTGGACGAGCACGACCTCGTCTTCGCGGAGGACATGCCGGCCGAGAGCTACATGTATGCCGGCCTGCGGTCGCACCTCCACGCCGACTACGAGGGCGACGAGGCGCCGCTGACGCTCCACCCCGACTTCGCCTCCTACGCGCCGGAGGAGGACACCTGCCTGCCCCTCGCCGTCGCCGGGCCGGCCGTCGAGGCGGCGCGGGGTCGGCTCGCGGCTCGGGCGGACGCGCCTCGCGGCGGTCTGCGCGGCTGGCTC
>CALMGA010000203.1 GCA_937863205.1 uncultured Beijerinckiaceae bacterium
TGAAGATCACCATGGTCTGCGAGCGCGAGATCGAGGCGGTGAGCTTGCGCAGCGCCTGGCTCATCAGCCGTGCCTGGAGGCCGGGCTGGCTGTCGCCCATCTCGCCGTCGATCTCGGCCCGTGGCGTCAGCGCCGCCACGGAGTCGATCACCAGCACGTCGATGGCGCCGGAACGAACGAGAGTATCCGTGATCTCCAACGCCTGCTCGCCGGTGTCGGGCTGCGAGATCAGCAGGTCCTCGAGGTTGACGCCGAGCTTGCGGGCGTAGACCGGATCGAGCGCGTGCTCGGCGTCGACGAAGGCGCACACGCCCCCCTTCTTCTGCGCCTCGGCGATGACATGCAGCGTCAGCGTGGTCTTGCCCGATGATTCCGGTCCGTAAATCTCGATCACCCGCCCGCGCGGCAGCCCGCCGACGCCCAGCGCGATGTCGAGGCCGAGCGAGCCGGTGGGCACCGTCTCGATCTCCACCGCCTGCTGGTTCTTGCCGAGCCGCATGATCGAGCCTTTGCCGAAGCTCCGCTCGATCTGCGACAGCGCCGCATCGAGCGCCTTGGTCTTGTCCACGGACGTTCCTTCCACGAGGCGGAGATTTTGCGACATCGGCAGTCCGATCCTTCTGGCACGAGCGAGGCAACGCTCGCAACGAATAGCAATGTACCCTTTTTGTTCTCTACGACAAGACCGCCCGCCGCGACGCCGCGCGAATCTTTCAGCCAAGGCCCGCGTCGGGGGCGAGGACGCGACGGAAAAAGGGAACAACGAACCAGGGTTGCGAACCTGCGCGCATCGCCGGGGAGCCAGCACCGCGCCGGTGCGCAAAGGGCGAAGGCGCACGCTGCGCGGACGTCGCGCGCGGACGTCGCGCGCGGATTGTCGATCGACATGACTGCATCGCTGACGGATCCGCTCTGAACCATTGGCCGGACAACAGCTGCGGCACTTGTCGCGCCCGCGTTTCACACGTATAGCAGCGCCCATCTCACACGCGGGACTTGCGCGCCTGACTCAAGGCGTGCGTCCGGTGGCCCTGTCGTTCACGGCACGGGCCCATACCTTCCGCGGCGGATCAACCGGAGAATTGTCATGGCTCTTCCCGATTTCACCATGCGCGGCCTGCTTGAGGCCGGCGCGCACTTCGGCCACCAGTCGCACCGCTGGAACCCGAAGATGAGCCCGTTCATCTTCGGCGCGCGCAACAACATCCACATCATCGATCTCGCGCAGACCGTGCCGCTGCTGCACCAGGCGCTGAAGGCCGTGTCCGACACCGTCGCCCGCGGCGGACGCGTTCTGTTCGTGGGCACCAAGCGCCAGGCGCAGGACCACATTGCCGATGCCGCCAAGCGTTCGGCGCAGTATTACATCAACTCGCGCTGGCTCGGCGGCATGCTGACCAACTGGAAGACGATCTCCGCCTCCATCCAGCGCCTGCGCAAGATCGACGACCAGCTCGACAACGGCACCTCCGGCCTCACCAAGAAGGAGCGGTTGATGATGAGCCGCGAGCGGGAGAAGCTGCAGAAGGCGTTGGGCGGCATCAAGGACATGGGCGGCGTGCCCGACCTGATCTTCGTCATCGATACCAACAAGGAGCAACTGGCGATCAAGGAAGCGGCGCGCCTCAACATTCCCGTGGCGGCGATCCTCGACACCAACTGCGACCCCGACGGCATCACCTTCCCCATCCCCGGCAACGACGATGCCGGCCGCGCGATCACCTTCTACTGCGACCTGTTCGCTCGCGCGGCGCTCGACGGCATCCAGCGCTCGCAGGGGTCTGTCGGCGTCGACATCGGCGAGATGGAGGAGCCGGTCACCGAGGATCTGCCGCCCTCGACCGTGCCGTCCGACGAGGCGGCCGCCGAGCCGATCGCCCCGGTCGCCGCCGACGAGGGCGAGTCTCCGGCCGAAGCGTTCGAGCTGCTGTCGGCGCCGCGAGGGGCGCCCGACGACTTCGCCAAGATCCAGGGCGTCGGCCCGCAGATCGTCAAGAAGCTCAACGACGGCGGTATCTTCCATTACTGGCAGATCGCCGCGATGACGCCGGACGACGAGGCCAAGATCGATGCCGACCTCAAGCTCGGCGGCCGCATCGCCCGCGACGGCTGGATCAATCAGGCCCGGGCGCTGATCGCCGCCTGAGTCGCGTCGGATGGCTTGCGCCACGCTTTAAGTCGCTTTTTCAAAGCGAAATCGAAGCTGGTTCGAACGCAAGGGGTGAACAGGCGCGCGAAGGCCTATTCAGGTCGCGGCCTCGCCGCGTTGCCAAGCGGCGCCTGTCCGCCCTTTGAACGGAACCGAAGTTCTCAAGGATTCAGGTGCGATGGCGACGATTTCGGCGGCAATGGTGAAGGAGCTTCGCGAGAAGACCGGCGCCGGCATGATGGACTGCAAGAACGCGCTCAACGAAACCGCCGGCAACATCGAGGGTGCCGTCGACTGGCTGCGCAAGAAGGGCCTGTCCAAGGCGGCCAAGAAGAGCGGACGGGTTGCGGCCGAAGGCCTCATCGGTCTCGTCGTGGACGGGACGCGGGGCGCCATGGTCGAGGTCAATTCGGAAACCGACTTCGTCGCCCGCAACGGCGACTTCCAGTCCCTGGTGCGCAACGTCACCGTCGTCGCGCTTGAGGGTAAGCTCGATGATGTCGAGGCGATCAAGGCGGCTACCTATCCCGGCGGCGGCACCACCGTCGAGGCGGCGGTGGCCAACGCCATCGCCACGATCGGCGAGAACATGACGATCCGCCGTGCCGCAAGGCTCGCCGTCAACGAAGGCGTCATCGCCCAGTACATGCATAATTCGGTGGGCGAGGGGCTCGGCAAGATCGGAGTCCTCGTCGCGTTGGAGTCGGCCGGTTCGGCGGACGCGCTCAACGAACTCGGCCGCAAGATCGCCCAGCACGTCGCCGCCATCAACCCGCTGGCGCTCGACGCGAGCGGCATCGACCCGGAGGTCGTGGCGCGCGAAAAGGCGGTGCTCGCCGAGAAGAACGGGGCCGGCAAGCCGCCGCACGTCGTCGAGCGCATCGTCGAGTCCGGCCTGAAAAGCTTCTTCAAGGAGAACTGTCTCCTCGATCAGGTGTCGATCCATGCCGAGCACGGGGGAAAGACCATCGGGCAGACGGTGAGGGAAGGTGCCGGCATCGGCGCACCGGTCGAGTTGAAGAGCTTCGTCCGCTACGCGCTGGGCGAAGGCATCGAGAAGGACACCGGTGACTTCGCCGCCGAGGTCGCGGCGGCGGCGTCCGGGCAGGCTTGAGGCGACCGGCACCGCTCGCTTGGGCGGTGCCCGCCCGGCGTCACAGCGTCGGTAGCCAGCGCTCCGGCACGAAGGCATAGCCCGCGCCATGCCGTTCCAGGTGGGCGAACGTGGGAAAGTCCATGTGCGTGCCGGCGACGAGCAGGCGGTCGGTCGCGACCTTGTCGAACAGGCGGCGCCGCTGTTCCCGCGCCTGCTCCGGGTCAAGGTCGAAGGCGATGCCGATCTCCGGGTGCCTGGCCTGCAGCACTGGCAGGTGGACGATGTCGGTCCAGAACAGGAGCTGCTCCGATCCCGACGAGATGTGCAGGCCGCTGTGGCCGGGCGTATGCCCCGGCAGGGGTTCGGCCGCGATGCCCGGCGCGAGTTCGCCGTCGGTAAAGGTCCGCGTGCGCTCGGCATAGGGCGCCACCGCCGCTTTGGCGCTGTCGAAGAAGGGCTGCATGCCCTCGGGCGCGGTGCCGTCGAGCCAGAACCTGGCCTCCTCGGCATGCATCAGCAGTTCGGCGTTGGGGAACACCGGGCGTCCGTCCGGGCTGCTGAGGCCGCCGGTATGGTCGGGATGAAGGTGGGTGAGGATCACGGTGTCGATGCCGTCGGGCGAAATGCCGGCGGCGTTCAGCCCCTGAGGCAGGCGCCCGCCGTCGAACATCGGGTTCGCGCCCGTTCCCGTGTCGATCAGCACCACCTTGCCGGCCGTGTGCACCACGAAGCAGCTGATCGAACTGGTCGGCGCTCCCGGCCGGAACGCCTCCTCCATCTCGCGCCGCATCTCCGCCTCCGGCAGGCCGCTCAGCATGTCGTAGCTGCCGACCAGCATGCCGTCGAGGATGGCCGTGACGACGATGTCGCCGATCTTGCGGCGGAACACGCCGGGGCTCTGGTTCGTCGGTGAATTCTGCAAGACATCGTCTCCGCTGCCGGCTTCCACTCCTTTATGGGGCATGCCCGGTGCCGGCCAAGCCGTCAGGCTCGGGCCCCGCGCCGGCCTTCGAAGAGCCAAGCGGCCATTAAGCTACCGAGCAGGGCGAGCAGGCCGATGAGGCCGATGGCGAGGGGCGCCAGCCCGATGCCCTTGACCTCGCTGGCGCCGGTCTTGCGGATGGCGACGTAGTCGGAGCCGCCGTAGATCGGGCTGTCGCGCATTTCGAGCAGGCGCGGCAAGGTGACGTCGCCGGCGGTGCCGCTGGCGATGCGGCGCACGGTGCCCCCGGTCGCTTCCGCGATGGGGCGCAGCTTGTCGGGGGTCGAGACCACCTCCTGGAACTCGCGCGGGTTCTGCGGGCCGACGTTGGCGAGCACGGTCAGGTCGCCGTCGCGTACCTTGTAGAGGCCGAGTTCCCTGGCCTCGACCGAGCCGGACCACAGGCCGGGCCGGCCGGCCTGCAGCGTCACGGTCTGCGTGCCCCCGGAGGGCAGGGTGACGGTGGCCGGCGGCACGTCCTTGCCCAGGCTCTGCCGCGTCACGGTGAAGCGTTTGCCGTCGCTGCTGGCGCGCAACGCTTCTTCTTCCAGGTCCGGTTCCTTCATCAGCCAGTGGGCGAGGCGGCGCAGCAGGTCGAGGTAGGGTCCACCGCCGTCGTAGCCGCGCGCCCACAGCCACATCTGGTCTGTGAGAAGCTCGGCGACGCGCCCCTTGCCCTCGCGCGAGAGGACCAGCACCGGCTTGGCGCCGGCCCCGTCCATCACCGCCGTGCCGCGGGTCACGTCGGCGGAGATCTGGCGAAACCACGGGCTCCAGTTCGGTGGCGTCCGGGCCGATCCGGCGAGGTCGCGGGTGACGGGATGCTTCTGCCCGTCGGTGGTGACGCTGGCGCGAAAGCCGCGCTCGATCAGCATGCCGTCGGGGCGGGCCGGGGCGATGCGCCCGATGGGCGAGAAGAAGATGCCCTCGGCCCTCGCGAAGTCCGGCCCGGCGGCGAGCAGAAGGGCACCGCCGTCGCGCACGTAGCGCACGATGTTGTCGAGGTACACCGGCGGCAGCACGCTCTGATTGGAATAGCGATCGAAGATGATGAGGTCGAAATCCTTGATCTTGCGACCGAACAGATCGGCGGTGGGGAAAGCGATCAGCGACAGCTCGTTGATGGGCGTGCCGTCCTGCTTCTCGGGCGGGCGCAGGATGGTGAAGTGTACGAGGTCGACGTTGGCGTCGGACTTCAGGAGGTTGCGCCACATCCGCTCGCCCTGGTGCGGCTCGCCCGAGACGAGCAGCACCTTGAGCTTGTCGCGCACGCCGTCGATCGTCACCACCGCCTTGTTGTTGAGGGTGGTCAGCTCGCCCGGCAGCGCCGCCACCTCCAGCTCCACCACGTTCTGCCCGCCGTGCTCGATCCTCACCGGCACCTTGATCGTTTCCCCCACCCTCGCCTGCACGGTGGCGACCTTGTTGCCGTCGCGGCGCACGTCGAGGCTCACCGGCTCGCCGCGGTTGTCGGTGTCGAGCACCTTGAGGGCGATGGTCTGGTCCTTGCCGACGATGCCGAAGCGCGGCGCTTCGACCAGTTCGATGCGGCGGTCGCGCTCACCCTCGACCCCGGTGATGAAGGCGTGCAGCGGCGCGTGGAAGCCGAGCGCGTCGACGCTGGCGGGAACGTCGTGGACCACGCCGTCGGTGATCATGAACACGGCGGCGACCTGTTCGGCCGGGACATCGGCGAGGCCGGCGTTGAGGGCGGCGAAAAGCTGCGTGCCCTCGTTGCTGCCGTTGTCGGCGCCGCCCTCGATCACGCGCACGTCGGTGTTGCCGAGCGCTTCCAGTCGCTGGCGCAGTCCGGCGAGGGCGCGGTCGGTCTGCGCGGCGCGCTCGCCGATCCCCTGCGAGCCCGAGCGGTCGACCACCACCGCCACGACCTGATGCAGCGGCGTGCGGTCTTCGCGCACCAGCGAAGGGTCGAACAGGGCGAGAAGGATCAGGGCGAGGCCGAGGGCGCGCAGCCACACCGCCCGCTGGCGCAGGAACAGGCCGAGAACGACCACCGCCACGCCGGCCGCGCCCAGCATGGCGAGCAGGGCGGTGGGGAGCAGGGGCGATACGGCCAGCGAATAATCGGTCATGCCGTTCGAACCTTAGCCGCTTGCGCGACGCCCGCCAGTTGACCGTTTGTCCCGCGCCGGCGGGCGCTGGAGCGGATCACGCCTGGGTTTCCAGTCCCGAAGCGTCCACCACGTCCGCTGCCCGTTGCCGCGCCGGGCGCCGCTCGCGCACGGTCAGGCCCCAGACGAGTCCGTAGAAGATCGCCAGGGGGATCGCGCCCTGCGCCGCCTGGACGTGCGGCTCCCGGACGTAGGCGAGCACGGCGGCGGCCACCAGCCAGCCGAGCAGGGGCGAGACAAGTACGCTCATCAGGTCGAGGCCGAGCCTGTGCAGGATGGCATCGCTGAGGCTCAGGACGAGCCCGCACAGGATCAGCGCCGGCAGGGTGAAGGTGAGGTAGACGGTGATGAGGATGGCGACCGACTGCCGGGCGAGGTCGTCCCAGGTCGACCCCTGCTGGGAGGCGATGTAGGCGACGCCGAGGCGCCACAGCAGGGGCGCGAGGATCAGGGTCACGAGAAGACGCCACCACCAGCGCATGCCGGCTCCTTGTCAGTTGACGTAGGTTGCGGTTGGAGACCGCCGCGGGGCGGCGGCAGGCCCGCGCTTGACGCCGGCCCGACCGGGCGCACCCAAACAGCTCGGGCGCGCGAGTCAAGCCGGGTCGTCGCCTCGGCAGGTTTCGCGAAAGTGCCCTGCGGTTTCGCGATCCAAACCTGCTTGCTCAAGGCGCGGGCACGCTGACGCCGACCATCGGGCCCAGCGGCCAAACCTGACTGTTGCGGTGCAGGGCCGGCGCGTAGATCGCCGACACCGAGCCGTCCAGGAACAGCGCGTCCGGACAGCCGAGCCCATCGCGGAACAGCACGGCGAAGCGGAAGAAGGAGACCGGTTCCTCCGACAGGGCGAACACGGCCGTTCGTCCGCCGTCGCGCACGCCGACGCCGTTGCGGACCTTGAGCGAGGTGCCGCCGGGCTGCAGGCTCGGATGCAGCCGGCCGGCGATCACCAGCATCGGCCCGGACTGGGTGGCAAAGGCCGGATGGCGGTTGGCTGCGAGAAAAGCTGCCGTTTCCTCGATGCCGGCCCGGTCCCCGCCGAAAAAGAAGACGCCGTTGGGTTTGAGGAAGAAGTTGCCGAAGCCCTCGGCGGTGCTGGCCGGATTGCTCGTGTCGCCGTTGGCGATGAACAGCCCGACCGGCGACAGATCGAGGTGGTACATGCCGGCGTTGGCCGCGAACACCAGCGTGCGGTGGCTCGCCGCCAGGCTGGCGGCGAGCCGGTCGAAGGTCGCGAAGGGATGGCCGGCCGCGTCCCTGTTGAACAGTCCCAGGTGCTCGCGCGCGAGATCGACCTTGCACACGGTGTAGGCATGGCCCTCATCGACCAGACGCTCGCACGTTGCCGCGCCGGTCGACGTTGGGCCGAGCCAGATCGCCAGCGCGGCGAGTGCCGCGGCGACGTGGCGGAGCAACGGCGTCCCGGTGATTCGAGGGCTCCAGCCCCGCCCTCGCCCCGCGCGACATCGACGTTGGCATTGAAGACCGACGCGGGGATGGAATACTCCCGCCGTGCGCCCGCTTCGTCCGGCGCGATCCCATATCAAGAGCCAGGCCCGTTGGCGGGCGCGGGAAGATGTCATTGAACAGCACCAGCTCCGTCGCCCAGTCGGTTTCTCAGGCCGTCGAGGCCTTCGCGCGTGGCGAACTCGTGATCGTCACCGATGACGACGATCGCGAGAACGAGGGCGACCTCGTCTGCGCCGCCTCGCTGTGCACGCCCGAGAAGATGGCCTTCATCGTCCGCAATTGCTGCGGCATCGTGTGCGCCCCGATCACCGCCGACGAGGCCAAGCGCCTGCACCTGCAGCCGATGGTGGGCGCCAACGATGCACCGCTGGGCACCGCCTTCACCGTCAGCGTCGACACCCGCCACGGCCTCACCACCGGCATCTCCGCCGAGCAGCGCACGAACACGGTGCGGGCCCTGGCCAACGGCAACATGGGAGCCGCCGACTTCGTGCGCCCCGGCCACGTCTTCCCGCTGATCGCCCGCGAGGGCGGCGTCCTGATGCGGTCCGGCCATACGGAAGCGGCGGTGGATCTGTGCCGCCTCGCCAACCTTCCCCGCGTCGGGGTGATCTGCGAACTGGCCAACGACGACGGAACGGTGATGGCCGGCGAGCAGATCGCGGCCTTCGCCAGGGCCCACGACCTCCGCCGCATTTCGGTCGCCGACCTCATCGCCTTTCGTCAGGCGCGGGAAAAGCTGGTCGAGCGGGTGGCGACCTTTCCGGTCGCGGGGGAAAGCTGCGCGCTCACCGGCCACGCCTTCGTCACGCCGTTCGATCCCGTTCAGCACTTCGCCTTCGTTCACGGCGACATCGGCGACGGCCACGACATGCCCACGCGCCTGCACCGGGCCGACATCATCACCGACGTCATCACCGGAGGCGTCGAGATCCGCAAGATCTTCACCCGCTTCAAGCAGGAGGGTAGGGGCGTCTTCATCTACCTTCGCGACGGGGCTGCGGGTGTGCCCGCCCGGTCGGGGTCGCCGGAAGCGGCCGCCTCCGAACTCGGCCGCACGCGGCAGTGGCGCGAGATCGGCGTGGGCGCGCAGATCCTGCGCGACCTCGGCATCCGCTCGATCCGGCTGCGAACGGCGACGCCGCGGACCTATGTCGGCCTGTCCGGCTTCGGCATCGAGATCCGCGGCTTCGAGGCGCCGTTCTGACGCCCGGTGAACGCGTCCGGACGTTGGTCCCAAGCGCTCGGTCAGCCCTTCGGCATGAAGCTCTGCAGGGGATTGAAGTTGAAGAAAAGGCTTTTCAAGACGCTGCTGTCGGCCCCGAAGGTCGGCGTCGTGCCGGTCGCGAAATCCACCACCTTGCCGTCCTGCAGACCGTAGTTGGCGATGCGCTCGACCTTCTTGCCCTTGTCGAAGTACACGGCATAGATCTTCCGGTCGGTGACGGTCGGCTTCATGAAGGCGATCGAGCGATCGGACTTTTGCGAAATGTAGTACCAGGCCGTGCCGCCCACCGTCGAGGTCGTGGATGGCGAGCCCAACGTCACCAGGACCTGCTCGGCCGTCTGCCCCGGCTTGACGTCGGAAGCCGCCTGCGGGTCGAGCTGGTAGCCGTGGATCACGTCGCCATCGTAACCGAGGCAGCCGGACAGGGTGGCGCCGGCGCCACCGATCAGGGCGAGATGCAGCGCGGCCAAGGGCGCGCGCATACTCCCGCGACGCCGAGCGACTCCCGCAGGGGAAAACGAAAGCATACGACCCGGATCTCCGGCCTCACGACATCGGGAGCAAGTTTCACTTGCTTTCGGTGATCGCGATGCCTAACCCCCGCTTGTGACGAAAACAAGGAACGCGCGAGGGCTCGCCGGATCCGACGATGAATCCCGCTGCCGCCATCCGCATCGCGATCTTTCCCCGCGGTTCGAGGCCTTCGCGGATCCGCTCATCAAGAGGCGAAAGCGGTCGTGACGTTCCCTCGTAGGGCCACCTAGGACATCGGACGGAGACGTGCCCAGCGGTTTTCGGATCGAGTCCGCTGCGAAGAAACGCTTCAAAGCACCGGGCCGGAAAGTGCGCGGCCATTTTTGGCTGACTTCGATGCGACCCGGCAACATGGGGTTCGCGCCCGAAGCAGTGTTCCGTCGGCGGGCGAGACCGGGGTCATGATGCGGCTGTTCCGGCGCGGTGCCAATGCGGCTGTGATCGATCGGCTGTACACGACGATCGTCGGCGCCTCGCGTAACCCAGCGCTCTACGCGGTGTTGGCCGTGCCCGATACGCTGGACGGCCGCTTCGAGAGCCTGGCGTTGCACGCCATCCTGGTTCTGCGCCGTTTGCAGGCCTGCCAAGCGCCCGGCCCGGAGATGGCGCAGCACCTCGTCGACACGGTTTTCACCCACTTCGACCGGATGTTCCGCGAAATGGGGGTTGGCGACACCAGCGTGCCCAAGCGCATGAAAACCATGGCGGAGGCGTTTCTCGGCCGCAGCGCCGCCTATGATGCGGCTTTTCGCATGGGTCACGACACCCTTGCTGCCGCCCTGCTTCGGAACGTATATAGCGGCCGGCCCGATGCGGACGGCGCCGTCGCAGGGCCGGCCGACGCGCAGGCCCCCGACCCCTTCGCCTCCTCGGCGCAACGGTTGGCGACCTATGCGGCGGCAAGCACGGCGGTCCTGGACGGGGTGCCCCTGCAAACGTTCGTCGAGGGCGCGGTGCCCTGGCTGGACCCGATGGCGTTCGCGACGGAGATCGCTGGCAGATGACGTCGAGAGCGCAACGACCGGAGCCGGGATCCCGCAATCCGTCGCAGGGGGCGCGTGGACCCTTCTCGCGGATCGTGGATGTCCGCCGCCTGCCCGACACCGGTCTCGTGTCGCAGGTCGAGGCCACGCCGGCCGAGTGCGCGGCCCTTGCCCTGGCCATGCAGCTGCCGGCCGTCGCCTCGTTGGCGGGCCGCTTCGAGCTGCGCCGCCGCGCCGGCGGGCGGGTTGCCGTGACCGGCGAGGTGTCGGCAAACGTGTCGCAGCTTTGCGTGGTGACGCTGGAAGCCTTCGCGAGCCGGGTCACCCAGCCGGTCGATCTTCTTTTCGCGCCGGCAACCATCGCCGAAGCGGAGGGGCAGGGCCGGGCAGCCGACCGCCGCCAGCGTCAAGCTCCCGATCATCATCTCGCCGACCGCCGGCAGATGGCCGCCGGGACACCATTGCCCGGCAGCGACGACCAGGTCGACCCGCCCGATCCGCTTGTCGACGATGCCATCGACCTCGGCGCGGTGTCGGCCGAATTCCTCGCCCTCGCCCTCGATCCCTACCCGCGCAAGCCCGGTGTCAGCTTCGATGACGTCTTGGAAGCGCCCGATCCCGCCGAACCCTCTGCCTTCGCGGCATTGGAACGATTGAAGGCGCGACCGTGACCGTGTCCGCCGGCGACCGGACGCTGGCTGCCGGGGGGACGGCCGTGCGTCCGGTGCTGCGATGACCGATCCTCTGGCCGAGGTCAGGGTCGCAATCGACGCGATGGGCGGCGACCACGGCGCGGCGGTGATGGTCGGCGGGGCGGCGTTGGCGTTGGAGCGTCATCCCGACGTGCGCTTCGTCTTCTTCGGGCGCGAGGCGGAGGTGTCGCCGCTGCTCCAGGCCAAGCCGGCGCTGGCCCGGCGATCCCGGCTTCACCACACGGATGTGGCGGTGAAGATGGGCGACAAACCGAGCCAGGCCCTGCGCGCCGGGCGACGGGTATCCTCGATGTGGCTGGCGATCGACGCGGTGAAGGCCGGCGAGGCGGATGTCGCCGTGTCGGCCGGCAACACCGGCGCCCTGATGGCGATGGCCAAGATCTGCCTGCGCACCATGGCGGACGTCGACCGGCCGGCGATCGCCGCGATCTGGCCGACGCTGCGCGGCCGCTCCATCGTGCTCGACGTCGGCGCCTCGATCGGGGCGGACGCGCAAACCCTCGTCGACCTCGCCGTGATGGGAGCGGCGATGGCCCGCATCGTCCTCGACATCGAGCGCCCCACCGTCGGCCTGCTCAATGTCGGCACGGAGGAGGTCAAGGGTCTCGAAGAGGTCAAGGCCGCGTCGCGCCTGCTGCGCGAGGCGGATCTGCCGGCCCTCGACTACCGCGGCTTCGTGGAGGGCGACGACCTCGGCGCCGGCTCGGTCGACGTGGTGGTGACCGAGGGCTTCAGCGGCAACATCGCGCTCAAGACCGCCGAAGGCACGGCCAAGCAGATCCGGCACTACATCCGGAGCGCGCTGGGCGGCTCCTGGCGCGCCAAGCTCGCCTACCTCATCGCGCGCGACGCCTTCGACGGCCTGCGTTCCAAGATGGACGTGCGCCACGTCAACGGCGGGGTGTTTCTCGGCCTCAACGGCATCGTCATCAAGAGCCACGGCAGCATGGACGAGGTGGGCACGGCGGGCGCCATCGACCTCGGCTGCGCCATGGTTCGCCACCGGCTCCTCGAAAGGATCAGCGAGACGCTTGTCCTCGCCGCCGCGCACCAGAACCCTGCGACGGCGGATGCGGCGGCGGGCGGGCGTCCACCGCCAATCGCCCCGCCCACGGCGGCAAGGACAAATCCCACGTGACACAGGCCTATCGCCGTTGCTTGCGCTCCGTCGTCAGCGGTGCCGGCGCCTACCTGCCCGCCAAGGTGGTGACCAACCGCGAACTGGCCGAGCGGGTCGACACTTCCGACGAATGGATCGTGCAGCGAACCGGCATCACCCGCCGGCACATCGCCGCTCCCAGCGAAACCACGTCCACCCTCGCCCTGGCGGCGGCGGAAGCGGCGTTGCGCGATGCCGGCCTGCGCGGCGGCGACATCGATCTGCTGATCGTCGCTACCTCGACGCCGGACTTCACCTTCCCGTCCGTGGCCACGCAGGTCCAGGCCGGTCTGGGCATGTTGGGCGGCGCCGCCTTCGACCTTCAGGCCGTGTGCTCCGGCTTCGTCTTCGCAGTCGCCACCGCCGACAAGTTCCTCACCTCCGGCTCGCACCGTCGGGCGCTGGTGATCGGGGCGGAAACCTTCTCGCGGCTGCTCGACTGGGAGGACCGCACGACCTGCGTCCTGTTCGGCGACGGCGCCGCCGCGCTGGTCTTCGAGGCGCAGCCCGGCGAGGGCACCAGCGAGGACCGTGGCGTTCTCACGACGCACCTGCGTTCGGACGGGCGATACGGCGACAAGCTGTGCACCGACGGCGGCCCATCGGCCACGCAAACCACCGGCTGCGTGCGCATGGTCGGCAAGGAAGTGTTCCGCCACGCGGTCGGCATGGTCGCCGACGTGGTTCACGACGCCTTCGAGGCCGTCGGGCTGAAGCCGAGCGATCTCGACTGGTTCGTGCCGCATCAGGCCAACCGCCGAATCATCGACGCGTCCGCCGACAAGCTCGGCATCGATCGATCCAAGGTCGTGATCACCGTCGACCAGCACGCCAACACCTCCGCCGCTTCCATTCCGCTGGCCCTGTCGGTGGCGCTGGCCGACGGGCGCATCCGGCGCGGCGACCTCGTCATGATCGAGGCGATGGGCGGCGGCTTCACCTGGGGTTCGGCGCTGATCCGCTGGTAGCCCGAAAGTCCGATGCGCGAGTTGTGTCAAGGCCTTGCTTTGATGGGGCAAGACACTCATTTTCCCGGCGGCGCGGCAAGTCGAGGCGACAAGTCGAGAACGTCGGCCGGCAATCGGGAGAAGTCCCGACCTTCCCGTCGGGGACATGCTTGTGACCAAACCATGACCAAAGCCGATGGCACGATGCGGAGCGAGTACGAGCCCAAGCCGGTGTCCTCCGTCGAGACCGTGACGCGGGTCGATCTGGCCGAGGCGGTGTACCGGCAGGTTGGCCTGTCCCGCAAGGAGTCGGCCGGGCTCGTCGAGATGGTGCTGGCGGAGATTTCGGAGCGTCTGGTGCTCGGCGAAGCGGTGAAGCTGTCGTCGTTCGGCTCCTTCGTGGTTCGCGACAAGGGCGAGCGCGTCGGGCGCAACCCCAAGACCGGCATCGAGGTGCCGATCATGCAAAGGCGGGTCCTGGTGTTCAAACCCTCGAACGTCATGAAGGCGCTGGTCAACGGCGCCGAGATGCCCGCCGACGAGGTTTGACGGCGGGCGGCGCGGTTTGCATGATGGCAACCGTGCGCTGGCCGCCGGATCGCCGAATGGATGTGGAAAAGTCCGTGGTGGCGAAAAACGCCGGCGCGTTTCGCACGATCAGCGAGGTGGCCGCCGACCTCGATCTGCCGCAGCACGTCCTGCGTTTTTGGGAAACGCGCTTCCCGCAGATCCGCCCGCTGAAGCGGGCCGGTGGCCGGCGCTTCTACCGCCCGGTCGACGTCGACCTTTTGCGCGACATCCGTGATCTTCTCTACGGTCAAGGCTACACCATCAAAGGGGTGCAGCGCCTGCTGCGCGAGCGCGGCGCCAGGGGCCTGCGCGACGAACCCGCCCGTCGGCCGCCCGATCCGGATGTCCACGATCGTGACGGCTTGGACGTCGACGAGGTCGGCGCCATCGGAACGTTGGCCGCGGCACGCCAAGCCGGAGAAGAACGTGCCAAGGAGGAGCCTGTCGAGGAACTTGGCGAGGAGCTTGGCGATCAGGGGGCCGGCGGCGCGGGCGCGGCAGACGGCGCACACGACCTTTGTCCTTTCGTCGGGGCCGAGGACGGGGAGCGCCCGTCGGATCCCGCCCCGCCCCTCGATCCACCCGAAGGAACCGCCGCCTCGCTTCACCAAGCATTGGCGATCATCGAGGATTGCGAGCGCCGGTTGCGGGCCGCGCTGTTGCCAGGGGATTGATGCGGAAAGCGGTTGCAGCCCAACGGCGCTTCTTTATAAGGGCGGCAGTCGGAGTGTAGCGCAGCCCGGTTAGCGCACTAGTCTGGGGGACTAGGGGTCGTGGGTTCGAATCCCGCCACTCCGACCAGCCGGGCGCTCGCTGTCTTCAGGACGCGCCGGGGTCGCGCGTGAGGGGTCACCATGTCATCTCGTCGTTTTGTTCTTGGTCTGGGCGTCGCCGTGCTGACGACCCTCGCGGCGCTGCCGGCTTCGGCCCAGGTTGGCGACTTCTTCTGTTCGACTCTCTCGATCGGCTGCGAGCCGCCACCGCCGCCGCCACCGGCTCCCGCTCCGGTCGTCGAGCAGCCTGCGCCCAAGAAGGTCCGCAAGGCGCGTAGGGCCGTGCCCAAGCGCACAGCCGCGAAGGCCGATCCCGACAAGGCCGATGCGGCCAAGGGCGATGCGGCCGCGCCGAAATAAGGGAGCTGCCCGGGTCGCCGCGGCGGTCTGATTGTCGGCCGTGCCCGATCTCCCGATCGTATCGCCCCGGCTGGCGATCACCTATTGCACGCAATGCAACTGGCTTCTGCGCTCTGCCTGGATGGCGCAGGAGTTGTTGTCGACCTTCGCCGCCGATCTCGGTGAGGTCGCGCTGATCCCCGGCAGCGGCGGCGTCTTCGAGATCACCCTGGCCGGTCACAGGGTCTGGGAGCGCAAGGCCGACGGCGGCTTTCCCGACGTGAAGATCCTGAAGCAAAGGGTCCGCGACCTGCTCGCGCCCGGACGCGACCTCGGGCATCTCGACCGGGCCCGCGGCGAGGCGGTCACAAGGCGGCCGGAACCTGGCGGAAGGACGGATTAGCCGCTCTGCGCAGTGCCGATCAAAGCCGCAGCTTCGGCGTCAGCGGCAGAGCGATCAGGCATAGACCCGACATCAGGAAAAAGGCGTGGCCGCCCAGCGCCGCATAGGTGTGGCCCGAGGCAAGGGTGACGAGCGCCGAGGCAAGTCCCAGGCAGAGCGTCCCGTAGACGGTCTGCGCCGTGCCCGACAGGTTTCGAGGAATGGCGACGGCGATCACTTCCATGCAGGCCAGATGCATCAGCGAGAAGGTCAGGCCGTGCGACAGTTCCGTCACCGCGAGCACGGTGGCGTCCGTGGTTTGCGCGAACACCGCCCAGCGCAGCACGCCGGCGACGGCGGACACGGCCGCGCAGCCGGCGGGGCCGAGCCGCCGGATCAGGGTGGGGCCGACCCCGACGAAGACGATGATTTCGGACATCACCGCCTCCGACAGCAGAAATCCGACGGTGCCGGCGCCGACGCCGGCCGCCCGCCAATGGATGACGGCGAAGGTGTCGCTCATCGCATGGCTGCCGATCACCAGCCCGGCGACGAGCAGCGCGCCGCGAAAGGCGGGCGTCGCCAGCACGGCGGCGAGGGCCGCCCTGACGTTGACGGTCTCGCCCCGGCGCACGGGTGCGGCCGGCGGCAGCTTAACGACTGCCACCGGGACGGCGAGGAACAGGAGCGAGGAGGCGATGATGATGCTGGACAGGCCGGCATAGGCCACGAGCTGGCCGCTGGCCAGGGTTCCCAGCAGGTAGCTTGCCGATCCGACGCCGCGAACCCAGCCGTAGGGGTAGCCGCCTTCCCGCGCGCTGGCGCTCAGGGCGAGCGCATCGGCAAGCGGGTTCAGCGAGCTGATGGCCAGCGCGTGAACCATGCTGATGGCCAGCAGCGGCCCCAGGCCGGCGGCCGGCAGGTAAAGCAGGCCGAGCGTTCCCGCTCCGACCGAGGCGACGAACAGCACCAGCCGGGTCCCGACCGCATCGGCGGCGACGCCCAGCAGTGGGCCGCAGGTGAGGCGGACAAGCGTTCCGGCGGTGAGAACGATGCTGATCTCCGGTGCCGACAGAGCTCGCGAGGCGAAAAACGAGGGTAGGAACGGAGACACCGTGCCGAACGCCCCGAACAACGCCACGTAGAGAAGCGCAAGGAGCGGAAAGGAGGTCGTGGCGAGAGCGGCAGCGGCGAGGCGCCAGTTCGTCACCGACATCCGGTCAGCCGAAGCGAAGCGGCCGGTGCGCTTGCCCATGCAACGCCGGGGCGGTGCGTCATCGCGGGCGCCCGGACACCGGCATCGGACGGAAGGGCGCGTGGCGGCTTCCGGGGCAAATCCGACATCGAACAACCCGCAGCGTCGGACCGGATCCGGTCTTCGATCCGATGCTTCGGATCCGCGATGGCGGCAGGCTCGACGGGAAATGACGAGAGGGTCAAGACGAGACCGCCGCCATGCCTGCCGGCCAAGCGCGGGCGGCCAGGCCGGGATCGCTGTTCGCGGCGGTTCGGGCCTGGGCGAGGAACGGCCGCATGGCACCGCCTGAGGCTTGCAACAGCATGGCGATCCCGGCGCAAAGGACGAGGCCGAGCACGTCGTGCCACGTGGAGCGGTTATCGCTTTCGCCGCTGCCCGCTTCCAAATGTCCGATGCTTTCGGCTGTCAACCCTACAAAGGCCAGCGAGGAAGCGAAGGCCATCGCCACGATCAGCCAAAGGGTGGTGGTGGTGGCGACGATCAGGCTGGCGTCCAGCGCGATCGCGGCGCCGACCGGCGTCGTGGCCATCGGGCCGCTGGCGTCAGCCGGCACCATGGCGATGCGGGTGGCGGCCGGATCGAAGCCGCGCGCCCGCAAGTCAACCCCGAGGAAGGGGCCGAAGCCTTCACGAGCTCCGGCCGGTGCGAAGTTCAGCATATTGGGTGCGACGTTCGTCCGCACATCTCATCCTTCTACGCCGGTTCGGAAGCTGGAACCGCCAAGCTGGAGTCAACTTAAAGCAGTGATTTCGAAGAGGACAGAGAGTGACCAAGAGTTTTGCGAGGGAGCTGCACGAGGCGCCGCAGGGTATGGTCTCCGAATTGACGGCAGTCGTGGCGGTTCCCATTCGCAACGAGTGCCAGCGCGTCGCGGCTTGCCTGCAGTCCCTGGCAGGCCAGGTTGGCGTGACGCCCCGCAGCTTGGGCATCCTTTTATTCTTGAACAACTGCACGGATGGCACCGCCGATGTCGTCGCTTCGGTGATCCCCGACCTGCCCTGGCCGATCCGCGTCCTCGACGTGACGAGCGATCGCGCGACCGCCGGCTGGGCCCGTCGCTGCGCGATGGAGGCTGGCGCACGTTGGCTGGAGGAGAGCGGCGCCCGCGACGGTGTGATCCTTACCACGGACGCCGACAGCCGGGTCGGCGCCGAATGGGTCGAGCGGAACCTCGCCTGCATCGCGGCCGGGGCCGACGCCGTCGCCGGCCGCATCTCGCTCGATTGCGCCGAAGCGGGGCTGCTGCCCGATAGCCTGCACGCGCGGGGCAGGCTGGAAGCGCAGTACGAAGCCCTGCTGACAGAGATCGGCGCCAGGCTCGACCCCGAACCGGGCGATCACTGGCCGTGTCACTGGACCAACTCAGGCGCGACGCTGGCCGTGCGGCGAAAGGTGTACGACGCCGTCGGCGGCATGCCGGCCCTGCGAAACGGCGAGGATCGCGCCTTCACGGCAGCGGTGCAGGCGGCCGGCTACGCCGTGCGCCACGCTCCGGAAATCATGGTCGTCACCTCGGGTCGCCTCGATGGGCGGGCGCCGGGCGGCGCGGCCGACACGATGCGCCTGCGCTGCGAAGTGCCCGACAGTCCCTGCGACGAACGCCTCGAACGATTGCGCCGGGCGGTGTGGCGGGTCCTGTGGCGCCGTTACCTCCGGCAGGCCTTCGCCGGGAAGCGACTGGCGTCCTCTCGCGGCTGGTCTACGGCGCTGGGCATCGCCGCCAGCGAGGCCCGGACCATCGCGGAGCTGCCGACCTTTGGTCAGGCCCACGCCGCGATCGAGGCGGCGAGTCCCCGCTTGGCCTACCTCGCCGTCGAGCCCTCCAGATTGCCCTTGCAGATCAAGCTGGCCAACGCCCTGGTCAAATTCCTTCGTCGCCCGAAAGCCGAAGGACGTCGAGCCGGTAGCGCTCCGTTCGATCCTGGTGTCGAGGCCGGGCGAACCCAGCCGACGCTGCCATGAAGCGCTCGGCCGCCTCGTCGCCGCTGAGCGAGTAGTTGGTTTCACCGAGCCAATGCACGAGCACGATGTCGCCGTGCGCCCGCATCGCGCCGCCGACGCGCTCGGCAAGCCGGTCGACATCGCCGCGATCGAGATAATAGACGACTTCCGACAGCACGATGAGATCGAAGCTGCCCTCCGGCCACTCGCCGGGAACGCGCCGGCGGGCGAACTGCACGTTGGGGAGATCCTCGCAGCGCACCCTCGCCTGAGCCAGCGCCTCTTCGGCGACGTCGATCGACAGCAGCGACGCGCACCTTGCGGCAAGCTGCCGAGTCAGCACGCCGATGGAGCAGCCGACTTCGAGGGCGCTGTCGTAGTGCGGCCGGGGCAGGGCGGCGAGCGTCGCGGCGTACTTCTCCTGCTCGTAGGGGCTCGCGGCGAAACGCCACGGATCGGGATCGCTGGCGTAGAGCGCCTCGAAGTAGGCGGCCGGCATGGAAGTTTCGAAACGGCTCATGGCGAACACTCAGGCGTGGATCAGGATCTCGTAGGGGCCGGCGAAGTTGGCCAGCATTCCGGAGGTGAGGCGGAAACCGTCGGGATCATCGTCGATCAGATCACTCACCTGCGAGCGATGGGCCGCGATGGCGGCGAGCTTGGCCGGCACGTGTTGTGACATGTCGAGGCGCAGGCCGGTCGGCGCGGGACCGACCTCGCTGTCGCGCGGCAGCGTCCAACCCCAGATCGGATAGAAGAAGATGCGGGCCGCGCCAAGCCGGGCCCGTGCGCCCGTGACGAGCGCGGCCGATGCGACGTGGTCGCAATGGGGATCGTGCGGCCAGCTCACGCACACCGCTCCGGCGGCGCAGGCCGCAGCCAGGGCGACGATGGTCTCTCGCGCCGCCTCGGCATCCGGCCCGTCGCAGGGCACGGCGCGGTCGGCGAGGCGCAGAAAGGTGATCGCGCTCGCCGCGAGGCCGAGTTCGCCGGCCGCGGCGCGGGTTTCGTCTTCCCGCAGCGCCTGCAACCTCGCGCGGGGATAAAGCCGCGACCGGGGATGCGACCCCGTGCCGTCGCTGACGACGAGCAGGCGCACGTCGACGCCGCCGGCGCAGGCGGCGGCGATGAGGCCGCCGCAGCCCAGGCTCTCGTCGTCGGGATGGGGAGCAACGACGAGCAGCCCGCCGGTGTTGACCACCGCGCCGAGGTCGGCGACCGGCAAGGCCTCGGCGCGGGCGAAAAAGGCTGCGGCGTTCATCACGCCGGTCCGTCGGCATGGGGAACGATCACGAAGCTCGGCCGCCCTGCAGATGAAAGGCCGCCGCCGACATCAGCGAAACGTCGAGGGCTGGCTGGCGGAGATAGGTGGACAGGTCGCGGATGATGCGTTCCAGCGGATTCGGACGCAGGAAGCATTTGAGGCCAAGCGCCTTCTGGGCGAGGGGGATCACCTGCAGCGCGGCCGCCTCGAAAGCGTTGCGGGCGAGGTCGACGTAGGCGTCGACCGTTGCGGGATCGGCTCCCGCGCCCTCGGTCCGGATCCCTTTGACCCAACTGCCTTCAGCCATGGCGCAGGCCTGCCGGACCCAGAGGCGGGCGGTTTCCACGGCGATCAGGGCTTCGCCGAAGCGGGCGAGCTGGAGCGGGTGCTCGCGGTGAGGGCTGGCGCCGAGCTGCTCGCGGTATTCGTCGAGGAGGCCGAGCAGGCCGCCGAGCTGCACGGCGATGACCCGCCACGCGCCGCCGCGGAAGAACGGCGGCTTGAGGTAGTCGCCGGCGCGGCCCACGATCTCGTCGGCGGCGACCGCAAGGCCGGAAAACGACACGGTTCCCGTCGCGGTCGCGCGCATGCCGTGAGCCGTCCACCCGCTGGCATCGACGCGACCGCCGTCGACGTCAGGGATCAGCATCAGCGATCCGTCGTTATCGTCGGCGGCGACGAGGGGGCGGCGGACGAATCCCGAACCGGAGGCGAGCACCTTGTGGCCCTGGAGAACGGGTCGGCTCCCGCTACGGTCGAGGCGCAGCGGCGGACCGGCCATCCACACGCCGCTGAGGCGTCCGGCCCGCGCTTCGCTCAGCAGCAGGTTGAGGTTGGCCGTCGAGCCGTATCGCCTGACAAGGACGACCGCATTGACGTGTCCCTCGTAAAGGCGCCCCAGCGCGAGGCTGCCGCGCCCCAGCGCGGTCAGCACGTCGCGCAGCTCCGCCGCGTTCTCGCCAATGCCGAGCCCGGTGCCGCCCATCGCCGGAGGGAACGGGGCGTGCAGCAGGCCGGTTCGCGCGAGAAGCGCCACGTCTCCGGCGGGAAAGGATCCATCGCCGTCGGGAACGCGCTGCCGGGCGATCCCCGCGACATGCCGCGCCGCGGTGAGCGGCGCGTCCGGCCATTCTCCGTCGAAGTCGGCACCATCGTCGGGCCGGGAAATCAGAACCGCATTTTCCATCAGCATCCACTCAATCCCGATGCCAACGCCGGCCGTCCACCTTCGTTCGAGATGCGCCGAACTCCTGGCTGCGGCGAATTCTGCCACCCGCCCGGTTGGCGGACAGGTTGCCTCAGGCGCCGGCGGCCGGCATTCTCGGCGCGAGACGGGATGGCGAGGCGGCGATGCAGGACGAAGCCATGCGGTGGCGCTCCACGGCGAGCGCTCCCAAGGACGGATCACGGATCATCGCGGTGATCCGCGGCGGCGAGCAGGGCACCGCCGACGTCGACGTGGTGCGCTGGTCCAAGCCGCGCAACGCCGCCGACCCCTGCTGGACCTCGACCGATTCGACCTTTGACTGCGCGATCATCTACGAGGACTGGGAGGTGACGCACTGGATGCCGCTGCCGGGCAGCATGCCCGGCGTGCGCACGCCCGACCTGGCCTCGTCCCTGCCGGCCTTCCCGCACGACGGCGAGGAGATCGGCGGTTCCGGGATCTGAACAGCCCGGCCTTGCTGCCCGCCGGCGCGACCTTTATACGCCGGGCTTGGATCGAGCCGGCGAAACGCATCTCGCCGCCAGCGCACCCCGCCCGACGGCGAACGGGCGCGAAACCGGAAAGCCAGGCCATGAAGTCCGATATCCACCCGACCTACCACACCATCAAGGTCGTGATGACCGACGGCACCGAGTTCACCACGCGCTCGACCTATGGCTCGGCCGGCGACACTCTGAACCTCGACATCGACCCCAAGACGCATCCGGCCTGGACCGGCGGCTCGCAGCAGCTGCTCGACCGGGGTGGCCGCCTGTCGCGCTTCAACTCGCGTTTCGGCAACCTGACGATCGGCGCCAAGAAGGGCTGACGAGCAGGACTGACGAGCAAGGCTGACGCCTTCCCCGCCGGACTCATCGGGGCGGGGTGGCCGGCCCGGCTTCGACCCGCTCCCAGCCGCTCATGCCCAACCGCTCCTGCGGCAGGAAACGAGCCTTGTAGGCCATCTTCTTCGAGCCCTCGACCCAGTAACCGAGATAAAGGTGGGGCAGGCCGAGGCGCTTCGCCCGCCGGATATGGTCGAGGATCATGAAGGTGCCGAGCGAGCGGGCCTGCTCGCCCGGCTCGTAGAACGAGTACACCATCGACAGGCCATCGGCGAGCAGGTCGGTGAGGCAGATGGCGATCAGCCGGCCGGGCGCCGTCGACGTGCCGCCCAGGCGATATTCCAGCAGCCGCGTTTCCACATGGCTGTCCTCGACCATCATCGAATAGTCGAGCACCGTCATGTCGGCCATGCCGCCGTCGGTGTGGCGGGCGTCGAGGTAGCTGCGAAACAGCGCGTACTGCTCGGAGGTCGGCTCGGCCCGCACCACCACGCTACGCGCGTCGGCGTTGCGCTCCTCGACGCGGCGCAGGTTGCGCGACAGGGCGAACTCATCGACCTTGACGCGGACGGACACGCACGAGCGGCAGTTCTCGCAGGCCGGGCGGTAGGCGATCGTTTGCGAGCGACGGAAGCCGGACTGGGTGAGCGTGTCGTTGAGCCCGGCGGCGCGCTTGCCGATGAGGTGGGTGAAGACCTTCCGCTCGTCGCGGCTGGGAAGATAGGGGCAGGGCGAAGGCGCCGTGAGGTAGAATTGCGGGGCGTCGCGCGGCTCTCTCGACACTCTGAGATCCCGAACACCAGAACGGTCTGGCCTTCGGCAGGATAGACGCTGCTGGCCAAGCCGCAAGGGGATGCCGCGTTGTTCGTGCGCCGCAGAGGGTGTCACCGACGCGCTCTCGCTGTGTCGCTCAAGGGGTCGCGGGTGATCGGGCCGGCCCCAACGAGCGCGTCGGTCGTGGCACAGTGGCGCCGAGGCGTGAAGGAAGGCTTAAGGCTTGCCCGACGGCGCGTCCGGCCGCCGCCGTTTCGGCCGAGGCCGATGAAGGGCGGCGGCGAACTCGTCCATGAGGAGCGGCAGGATGGATCGCGGCAGCGATCGGGACCCATCGGTCAGGGAAACGACGGCCGAGGAGGTCGAGACGCTGGCGCTCGCCGCCTCCGCCGATCTGTTCCTGCGAGCGCGGACGCCGGCCTTCCGCAGGGTCACGGCGGCGCTGGTGGCGGCCGGCTTCTCGACCTACGCGCTGTTGTACTGCGTTCAGCCGCTGCTACCGGTTTTTTCCCGCGAACTGGGCGTCACGCCTTCGGTGTCCAGCCTGTCCCTTTCGCTCACTACCGCGACGCTGGCGGTGGCGATGCTGGTCGCCGGACGCGTCTCGGACGTGCGCGGGCGCAAGCCGATCATGGTGGCCTCGCTGTTCGCCGTCGGCGGGCTCACCCTCGCCTGCGCCTTCGCCGGCAGCTGGACGATCCTTCTGGTGCTGCGCACCCTGACCGGCGTGGCCCTTGCCGGCGTGCCGGCCGTGGCGATGGCCTACCTCGCCGAGGAGGTGCACCCGCAGGACCTCGGCGCCGCGATGGGTCTCTACATCGCCGGCAACGCCTACGGCGGCATGGCCGGGCGGGTGCTGACCGGGGCGCTGGTCGATGTCACCCATGCCTGGCGGCCGGCGCTGGCCATCGTTGGGCTTCTCGGTCTTGCGGCGGCGGCCCTCTTCGCCTTGCTTCTGCCGCCCTCGCGCCGCTTCCGCGCCGAGAGCGGCGGCTCGCTCGGCGATCTCGGCCGGGTCTTCGCCCTTCACCTGCGCGATCCCGGGTTGCGCCAGCTCTACCTCGTCGCCTTCCTGCTGATGGGCGGTTTCGTGACCGCCTACAACTACCTCAGCTATCGGCTGCTCGAACCGCCGTTCGACCTGTCGCAGGCGTCGTCGGGCGCGATCTTCCTGGTGTATCTGCTGGGTGGTCCGGCTTCCGCCTGGTTCGGCCGCCTCGGATCGCGGCGCGGGCGCGGACGATCCATGATCGCGGCGATGTCGCTGCTGCTCGTCGGTCTTCTGCTGACCGCCGGCGACGGACTTCTCGCCAACATCGCCGGCATCGCGATCTTCACCGCCGGTTTCTTCGGCGCCCACGCCATCGCCAGCGGTTGGGTCAGCCAGCGGGCGGACACGGCGCGGGCGGCGGCGGCCTCGCTCTACCTGTTCAGCTACTACCTCGGGTCGAGCGTGTTCGGGTCGCTCGGCGGCCTGTTCTGGTCGCGCGGGGGTTGGCCGGCCATCATGGCCCTTGTTGCCGTTCTTGTCGCCGCCGCCCTCGTCACCGCCCGGGCGCTGGCGCGGCGGGAGCGGCGCGAGGCGAACGCTTGAGACCGCTCGTCCGTCTTGACTCGCCGCAGTCGCGATGCGACTCCGCCGCTGATGGCGCAGCGGCGATCCGGCGGATGGCGATGAAGGCGGTTGTGTTCCCCGGCCAGGGATCGCAGGCGGTCGGCATGGGGAAGGCTCTCGCCGCCGCATACCCCGCCGCGCGGGCCGTCTTCGCCGAGGTCGACGACGCGCTCGGCGAGCATCTGTCGACGCTGATGTTCGACGGGCCGGACGCCGAGCTGACGCTGACAGCCAATGCCCAGCCGGCGCTGATGGCTGTGAGCCTCGCCGCTCTGGCCGTCCTGCGCGCCGAGGCCGGCTTCGACCTCGCTCGCGACGCCGCCTTCGTTGCCGGCCACTCGCTGGGGGAATATTCCGCGCTCGCCGCCGCCGGCGCCCTGCCGCTCGCCACGACGGCGCGATTGCTGCGCCTGCGCGGGCAGGCGATGCAACGGGCGGTGGCTGTCGGCGAGGGGGCGATGGCAGCCCTCATCGGCGTCGAGCCCGAAGCCGCAGCCGCCATCGCGGGCGAAGCGAGCGCCGGGCAGACCGGCGCGGGCCAAAGCACCTGCCAAAGCACTTGCCAAGTCGCCAACGACAACGGCGGCGGACAGGTCGTGCTGTCCGGCGCCAAGGCGGCGGTGGATCGCGCGATGGTCCTTGCCAAGGCCGCCGGGGTGAAGCGATCCGTGCTCCTTCCCGTGTCGGCGCCCTTTCATTGCGCGCTGATGCGCCCGGCCGCCGAGGCGATGGCCGAGGCGCTCGCGGCCGTTGCCATCGCCCGGCCTGTGGTGCCGCTCGTTGCCAACGTCACCGCCGCCCCGGTGAGCGAGCCGGACGAGATCCGACGGTTGCTTGTCGAGCAGGTCACCGCCGCCGTGCGCTGGCGGGAAAGCATCGGCTGGATGGCCGGGCAGGGCGTGTCCGTGTTCATCGAGTGCGGCGCCGGCAAGGTGCTGTCGGGCCTGATCAAGCGCATTGCCGCCACCGCCGCCGGCGTGCCGGTCGGCGTGCCGGCCGATGTCGAGGCGTTCCGGGCGCGGGCCGCCGCCGAGGCGGAGGTGTGATGTTCGATCTTTCCGGCAAGACCGCCCTGGTGACGGGCGCCAGCGGCGGCATCGGGCGCGCGATCGCGGTCGCCCTGCACGGGCAGGGTGCGCGCGTGGTGCTGTCGGGCACGCGGCGCGACGCCCTCGACGCGCTGGCTGCGGAACTGGGCGAGCGCGCCCTCTCTGTGCCTTGCGATCTCGCCGACCGCGCGGCCGTCGACGGGCTGGTGCCGGCCGCCGAGGCGGCGGCGGGCGCGCCGCTCGACATCCTCGTCAACAATGCCGGCATCACCCGCGACAACCTGTTCATGCGGATGAACGACGGGGAATGGGACGAGGTGATCGCGCTCAACCTGTCGACCGGCTTCCGCCTCGTGCGCGCCTGCCTGAAGGGCATGATGCGCCGGCGCTACGGACGCATCATCGCCGTCACCTCGGTCGTGGGCACCACCGGCAACGCCGGGCAGGCGAACTACGCCGCCTCCAAGGCCGGCACGGTCGGCCTCGTCAAATCGCTGGCGGCGGAGGTGGCGACCCGCAACGTCACCGCCAACTGCATCGCGCCCGGCTTCATCGCCACCCCGATGACCGACGGGCTCAGCGACAAGCAGAAGATGGCGATCCTCGGCGCCGTGCCGATGGGACGCCTCGGCCTGCCGGTGGATGTCGCCGCCGCCGCGGTGTTCCTGGCCAGCACGGAAGCCGCCTACGTGACCGGACAAACCCTGCACGTGAACGGCGGCATGGCGATGATCTGAGGGCCCCGCCCGACGGCTCGCGTTGGCAAAACAAGTGTGCTACCTCGCCGTTCGGTCGATGGAACGGAACCGTGAATTTTCGCTGTCGCGGCGCCGTCGCGCTCGACGGGAGCTTGGGCGGTCGGTAGTGAAGTCGCAAGGGCAACGGTCGATCCGGCGCCTGCCAAACCCGCAACAGGCGCCTGACGCCCGCGATCAAGATTGCAAGGATCCGAACACATGAGTGACGTCGCCGAGCGGGTGAAAAAGATCGTCATCGAGCATCTCGGGGTGGATGCCGACAAGGTCGTCGACAATGCCAACTTCATCGAGGACCTCGGCGCCGACTCGCTCGACACGGTGGAACTGGTGATGGCCTTCGAAGAGGAGTTCGGCGTCGAGATCCCCGACGATGCCGCCGAAACCATCGTGACGGTCGGCGACGCCGTGCGCTTCCTTGTCAAGGCGACCGCCGCCCAGTCCTGAGCCGCCGGCCGTCCCGGCGTCTCGACCGTCCCGGCCCAAGGGGTTCGGAGCGGTCGGCGCAGTCGGAAACGAGGCCGGCACTTGCATGAAAGACATGGGTCAGGTGGTCTCGGTGCGACGCCCGACCCCGCCAGATGATCAGGGCTGCGGATGCGACGGGTTGTTGTCACTGGCCTCGGCATGGTGTCGCCGCTGGGCTGCGGCGTCGAGGACACGTGGCGTCGGCTGATCGCCGGCGACAGCGCCGCCGCGCCCATCACCCGTTTCAAGGCCGACGACCTCGCCTGCCGCATCGCGATGACGGTGACGCGCGGCGACGGCAGCGACGGCACCTTCAATCCCGACCACTGGATGGAGCACAAGGAGCAGCGCAAGGTCGACGACTTCATCCTGTTTGCCGTCACCGCGGCGGCGCAGGCTCTCGACGACGCCGATTGGCACCCAAAAAGCGCCGCCGACCGGGCGGCGACCGGCGTGTACTTCGGCTCCGGGATCGGCGGCCTCAACGGGATCCACGACCAGTCGGTGATTTTGTACGAAAAGGGGCCGCGCCGGGTGTCGCCCTTCTTCGTCACCGGGCGCCTCATCAACCTCGCCGGCGGCTACGTGTCGATCGCCCACGGGCTGAAGGGACCCAACCATGCCTGCGTCACCGCCTGCTCGTCGGGTACGCACGCGATCGGCGATGCCGCCCGTCTGATCGCGCTGGAGGATGCCGACGTGATGGTGGCCGGCGGCTGCGAATCGACGATCAGCCGCATCGGCATCGCCGGCTTCGCCGCCTGCCGCGCCCTGTCCACAGGCTTCAACGACCGGCCCAAGGCCGCTTCCCGGCCCTTCGACCGGGACCGCGACGGCTTCGTCATGGGCGAGGGGGCCGGTGCCGTGGTGCTGGAGTCGCTCGATCACGCGAAGGCGCGCGGCGCCCGGATCTACGCCGAGGTGGTCGGCTACGGCATGTCGGGCGACGCCTACCACATCACAGCGCCCGACGAGAGCGGCGACGGCGCCTACCGGGCGATGAAAGCGGCGATCAAGCGGGCCGGCATTCAACCGCGGGACCTCGACTACATCAACGCCCACGGCACGTCGACGCCGCTCGGCGACGAGATCGAGCTGCGCACGGTGCAGAAGCTTCTCGCCGAGGACGGCGCGGGCGCGTCCAAGCTGTCGATGTCCTCGACCAAATCGGCGATCGGCCACCTGCTCGGCGCGGCCGGCGCAGTGGAAGCCGTCTTCTGCGTGCTGGCGTTGCGCGACCAGATCGTGCCGCCGACGCTCAATCTCGACAATCCGCCCGATTTCGCGACGCTCGACCTCGTGCCGCACGAAGCGCGGCGCCGCGAGGTCGGTCTCGTGCTGTCGAACTCCTTCGGCTTCGGCGGCACCAACGCCTGCCTTATCCTCAAGCACCCGGACGCGTGAGCGGCGGCCCACACGCCGCTGCGGCGACTTCCCGCTTTCGCCATAATGGCGTCGTAGGCCGCTGAAGATCGTCCCGTAGCGAACGCCGTTGCCGCGGAGTCCGTTCGGGACGCTTACGAAAGCTTCTATGGTGCGATACAGCTCCGGCCGGCGCATGACGCCGCAAAGTCCCAACGAAGCGCTTCAGCCCGAAGCGCCGCCCCCGCCGCCGCCCAAGCTGCCGAGCCGCCGCCGATCGAAGCTCTCGGCGCTCAGCGGCTTCATCTCCTTCCTGGTGATCGCGGCCTTCGGCGCCCTCGCGGCGCTGGCCTGGGGCAACAGCCGCCTGCACGAGCCTGGCCCGCTCGCTGCGGCGCGCACGGTGTACATCGTCCCACACACCGATGTGCCCGACATCATCGAGAAGCTCAACGCCGACGGCGTGATCGACTCGCCCTTGACCATGAACGTCGTCCTCGCCTTCGAGCGCAAGCGCAAGAAGGTGAAGGCCGGCGAATACCTCTTCAAGGAACACGCCAGCCTGCGCGAGGTGATCGACACGCTGGTCAGCGGCAAGCAGTTCCTGCACGCCTTCACCATCCCCGAAGGGCTGACAACCCAGCAGATCGTGCAGCGCATCAAGGACAGCGACCTCCTGTCGGGCGACCTGCGCGACATGCCCAAGGAGGGCGCGCTGCTGCCGGAAACCTACAAGATCTCGCGCGGCACCAGCCGCAGCGACCTCGTCATCAAGATGCAGGAAGACAATCGCAAGGTGGTTGAGCAGATCTGGGCCCGTCGCGCGCCCGACCTGCCGCTGCGCTCGCCCTTTGATCTGCTGACGCTGGCTTCCATCGTGGAAAAGGAGACCGGCAAGGCCGACGAGCGGCCCCACGTCGCGGGAGTGTTCGTCAACCGCCTGCGCAAGCACATGCGGCTGCAGTCGGACCCCACGATCGTCTACGGCCTCGTCGGCGGCCAGGGTACGCTCGGCCACTCCATCACCCGCTCCGAACTCGACCGCAAGACGAGCTACAACACCTACCAGGTCGATGGCCTGCCCCCCGGGCCGATCGACAACCCCGGGCGGGCCGCCCTGGAGGCTGTCGCCAATCCGGCGCGCACAGGCGACCTGTACTTCGTGGCCGACGGAACGGGCGGCCACGCCTTCGCCGAGACGGTCGAGGACCACAACCGCAACGTCCAGCACTGGCGTCAGCTCGAACGTGATGCCAAGTCGAAGGTCGACGTCGACAAGCTGTCCCCGACAACCGCTCCGCCGCCGCCCGCGCCGGGCAAGAACCAGCGCGGCGACGTCGATCCTTCGGTCTTCGGCGATCTTCCCACGCGGATCGCCTCGGTCAGCCTGGGGCAGACCGCGTCCTTCGTCGATCCGGCGGCGAACCATGACGTCGCGAAGGTCTTCGCCGCCGACGCTGCCGGGCCGGTCGGTCGGACCGGGCGCCACGGCCGGGCGGCTCCGACCATGCCCGACCCGGCGAGCTACGCCCGAAGCATCGACGCGATGGGCTATTCGATGGAGGGCCCGACGCCGTCCGGCGCGAGCCTGCTCGACGGACCCGCCGAGACCGCCTCCACGGCGCCCGCCGGAGCGGGGGAGAAGCCAGGGCAGGCGCCGAAGCCTGCGGTGGCGCAAGCGCCGGGCCAGGTTTTGGGCCAAGCGACGGGTCAAGCGCCGGGCCGAGCGCTGGGCAAGCCCGCCGCGCTCGACGTCGCCGGCGGCGACCATCCCGACCTGTTCTCCGATCCGGCCGGCGACGATGCGCTGCCGGCTCCGGCGAAGGCACCGCCGCTGCACCCGAAGATCTTCGACGTGTCGGAGAACACGCCGCTCGATCCGCTGCGCAACAAGTCCTTCGACCTGAACACGGCGAAGACGATTCCCGCCGAGTTGACCCGCTGACGAGCGTCGAGACGATGCGCTTGCGCAGCATGACCGGCAGCGCCCAGGTCGCCGGGGACGGCGCCCGCGCGCGCTGGACCTGGGACCTGAAGACGGTGAACGCCAGGGGCCTCGACCTTCGCCTGCGCCTGCCACCCGGCTTCGATCCGCTGGAAGCGGAAGCGCGGCGCCGTATCGGCGGACGGCTCGCCAGGGGTACTTGCCACGCCGCCCTGAGCGTGACCCGCGAGGCATCTCCGGCGACCGTGCGCATCGATGCCGAGCGGCTGGCGGCGCTGGTCGCGGCGGTGAGCGCCGTGCCGCACCCGCCGACGATCGGGCCGGCGACGCTGGACGGCCTGCTGGCCCTACGCGGCGTCGTTGAGGTCGTCGAGGCCATGCCGGATGCAGCTGTCCACGACGCCTTGCTCGCCGACTGCGCCCGCGGCCTCGACCGCGCGGTGGACGAGCTCGTGGCGATGCGCGAGCGCGAAGGCGCCAGCCTGCACGCCGTCCTCGACGCGCGGCTCGCGGCGATCGCCGGCCTGACCCGGCAGGCGGACGAGTCGCCGCGCCGCCGCCCGGAGGCCGTGCGCGCCCGCCTGGCCGAAGCGGTCGCCGTTCTGGTCGGCCAGCCCGGTCTCGATCCCGACCGGCTGCACCAGGAGGCCGTGCTTCTCGCGGCCAAGGCCGACGTGCGCGAAGAACTCGACCGCCTCGTCGCCCATGTGGCGGCGGCGCGCGAACTGATCGCCGGCGGCGGGCCGGTCGGGCGCCGCCTCGACTTCCTCGCCCAGGAACTCGGGCGCGAAGCGTCGACCTTCTGCGCCAAGGTCAACGATGCCTCGCTGACCGCGATCGGTCTTGAACTGCGGGTCGAAATCGAGCAATTCCGCGAGCAGGTTCAGAACATCGAATAGGCGCGGATGCAACCGGGGGATGACGATGCGGCGGCCAGTCCCAGACCCGCCGACACCGGCGGGGCCGGACGGCGCGGCTTCATCCTGATCCTGTCGTCGCCTTCGGGCGCCGGCAAGACCACGCTGACCCGCATGCTGCTGATGCGCGCCGACCTCGACCTCACCCTGTCGATCTCGGTGACCACGCGGGCGCGGCGGTCCAGCGAGGCCGACGGCGTGCACTACAGCTTCATCACCAAGCGGCGCTTCCAGCAGCTGCGCGACAACGACGATCTGCTGGAATGGGCGGAAGTGCACGGCAACTTCTACGGCACGCCGCGCGAGCCGGTGGAGCGCGTCCTCGGCAAGGGGCGCGACGTGCTGTTCGACATCGACTGGCAGGGCACGCAGCAGGTCAAGAGCAAGACCGGCATGGATGCGGTGACCGTGTTCATCCTGCCGCCCTCGATGGGGGAACTGCGCGCCCGCCTGGAGCGCCGGGCGGAGGACCCGGCCGACGTGATCGCGCGGCGCCTCGCCAACGCCCGCAACGAGATCCGCCGCTGGGCGCAGTACGACTACGTGCTGGTCAACGACGACATACAGGTCACCTTCCAGACCCTGCTCGCCATCATCGCCTGCGAGCGCTGCAAGGCGGTGCGGGCCACGGCGACGATCGGGCGCTTCGTGGACGGGCTCCTGGCGGAGGCAGGCGGGCGGAGCGCGTGAAGGCCGGTGCCCTGATCGGCTGTTGCGCTTCGGATCCGAGAACCGCGATGCCCTTTCCGGCCCGATGCGTCAGCCCAGCGCCGGCGTGACCGCATCCCCCATCGCGCCCCGTACCGGATGGTCGGGGATCGACCCCGCCGCGCCCGGCTGCGCTTTGCCGCTCTTGTCGGGCATGTGGAACGGCATGGTGACGAGGCGGACGAAGCTTCCGGCGTCTTCCCCGGCCATGTGGGTATCGAGTCCGAACACGGTCTCGTCCTCTTCCAGTTCGGCGAAGGTGCCGAACAGCCGGTCCCAGATGCTGAACACGCCACCGAAGTTGCAATCGGTGTAGGGCAGGACGTGGTGGTGGTGGACGTGGTGCAGGTTGGGCGTGATGAACACGAAGCCGAGCACCCTCGCCATGCCGCGCGGCAGCCGCACCGCCGAGTGGGCGAGAATGGCCGACACCGTTTCCGCCGCCTGGCGCAGCAGCAGCACCTCGAAGGATGCGCCGAGCACGAAGGTCCACAGAACGAGCGAGGCGCCGCGCACGGCGGTTTCACCGGGATGCTCACGCACGGTGGTGGACGAATCGACCATCTGGTCGGTGTGGTGGACGAGGTGGAACCGCCAAAGCGGCGGCAGGTGATGCATCAGGCGGTGGTAAAGATAATCGAACAGGTCGAGCGCGACGAACACCAGCACCCCCCGGACCCAGAGCGACGACGGTTCCGGGAACAGGTTGACGAGGCCCCAGCCGGCGTCGAGCGTCGCCCGCGACACGGCAAGGCAGGCGGCGCTGAGAACCAGTTCGATCGGCAGCGCGCTCAGCACGAACAGCGCATTCACCCCCGCGTGACGCAGCTTCCGGTCATGGGGCAGCGCGAGGATCACATGCTCGATCGCCCACAGCACCGCGATGCCGCCGGCGAAGATCAGGATCTGGGCGATGTCGGCGTGCCGTACAAAAAAATCGAACATTCCACGCATTGGTAAGCAGGCGCGACGGGATGACCGGCACGGTGTCAGTCCGGTGGCGTCCGGCGACGGAGATCCACGCTATCATCGCGGCGGCGCCGTGTTCACTAAAAGTTGAAAACCTGCGGATCCTATGCACATGCCGCGCGCAAAGCCTTTCGACATCAAGGCTGAGGCAGATTGTCAGGCTGGGCGAAACGCAGGCTGATCTCCGGCCGGATGGCCGATTCCATGCCGCTGCCGAGGATCGAGATGCGGAAAGCGGCGCTGCCGGCCAGCGCGAGAGTGCCGGCAGCCGCCTCAAGTTCGCCGTGGCGACGGCGTCCGAGCAGCCGCGAGCCGACCAGCAGGCCGATGGGCAGCAGCACACCCAGGCCGCTGCCGCCGATGCGCTCAAGCCAGCCCCAGCGACCGGACCGGGCGGCGGCGATGCCGGCCCTGTCCAGTTCCTTGTTGTTGACGAGGGTCGCGGCAAGGTCGGTGGCAAGGGCCGCCAGCAGAACGTCGGCGAGCGAGCGGCGCAAGGCCGGCGAGCTTTCACCGATGGCCAGGGCCGCCGCCCCCGAAGCGATCGAGGACGAGGCGAAACGCACCGCGTTGGACCGCGGGGCTGCCGCCCACACCGGCGTGCTCGTCGCCGCGACCAGCGCGGCCGTGTAGGTCGAGATGCCCGCGCCGAACAGCGCCGCGGGACCCTGCGCGGCAGCGGAAACCCGGCGCGGCCAGCGCCAGCGCGGCCGCAGGTCGCTCGCGATCTGGGCGAGGCCGCCGGCTCCCGCGGCGGCCGAAAATCCCAAGAGCAGCCAGGTGCCGATCGACATCGGCGAGGTCTTCTTGGCGACACGCAGCATGTTGTAGAAGCGATCCGGCGTGTGCAGGTCGTAGACCAGCAGGGCCGAACCCAAAGTCGGCGCCAGCAGCGAAAGATAATGGGCGCGCCGGGTCAGCGGCCGGCGGTCGTCGCGGCCGCGTCCCGTCGCCTGCGCCAGGGCGCCGAGCAGCGCCGCCGATCCCGACAGGCCGGCAAGGAACACGTAGCCGCCGACCACCACCGCCGAAAAGGGTGCCGGCTTGAGCTGGGGACGATCGTAGTAGGTTTCGCCGGCCCAAGGCCGCGCCATCGGGCTGTCGGCGCCGCCTTTGGGTCCGAGGGGGTGGCGTGCCGGCGTGCCCGGCTCGCGGCTGCTCGTCATCTCAGCGCGCTCCCGCCAGAAGCGTGGCGGCGACGAGCGCCAGGCCGCCGATGGTGGCCAGGCCCGACAGCAGGCTCGGCCGCACCCGGTTCGAGGCGCGCGTCGGCGCCGCCGGCAGGTTGTACACTTCCGGCCGATCGGTGAGCAGGAAGAAGGCGTTGAGGTGGCCGAGGTCGCCGGTGGCGCCGGGTGCGCCCGGCGTGCCGTAGAGGTAGGCGCTGCCGACGCCGCGTTCGTGCAGCGTGGCGACGCGCGCGTCCGCCCGCGCGTACAGGTCCTCCAGCTCGCCGAACTGGATCGACTCGGTCGGGCAGGATTTGGCGCAGGCCGGCTCCAGCCCGCCCTTCAGCCTGTCGTAGCACAAGGTACACTTGTGGACCTTGCCGTCGATCTCGTTGAGGGCGACGACGCCGAAGGGGCAGGCCGGAATGCAGTATCCGCATCCGTTGCAGATGTCCTGCTGCACCACCACCGTGTCGAACTCGGTCTTGAAGATGGCGCCGGTCGGGCAGGCTTCCAGGCAGGGAGCGTTGTGGCAGTGCTTGCACACGTCGCTCATCATCAGCCAGCCGCTCTGGAACGCTGTCTGGTCCTGCGCCCGGACACCGGCGTCGCCGGCCTTCTCCACGAAGGCGACGTGGCGCCACGTGTTGGCCGAGAGCATGCCGGTGTTGTCGAAGCTTTGCCCGGTAAGGCCGAGGCTATCGGCCGGCAGGTTGTTCCATTCCTTGCAGGCCACCTCGCAGGCCTTGCAGCCGATGCACACCGTCGTGTCGGTGAAGAAGCCGTAGCTCTTGCCCGGCTCGATCCGCACGCCGCCGGTCAGCTCGGACTCGTCGGGGATGACGCCGTCGAGGTCGGACTGCGGGAAGTCGTGAGCGCGCTCGTGAAGGCCCATCGGGAACTCTAACTCGCTTGGGTTGGGGACGAGGAATCGCAAAGCTCGATGCGGTGCGCGACCCGCGCCAGCAGCCGCGGCGCCTCGCCGAAGCTGACGCGCACGCGGATCCCGCTTCGCTGCAGACCGACGAGGTCGGAGGGCTCCGCCGATGCCGCATGCGACAGCAGGAACAAGTGAGCCACGCCGCCATCGTCGGACAGCTGGAAGCGGCTCTCCTGCGCCAGGATGACGACGCCTTCCACCTTCCGCATCGATCGGCGTTCCCACCCGCTCGCATCGCCGTTCCGGTGCTGCCGGCAGGGGCGAGCCAGCGACACCGCACCACCGGAGAAAAGGTCGATGGCGTGCTATGTTAGCACGTCGACGCGGCTCGGGTTGTCGGGCGAGGGGAGCATCGCATGCCGAAGACACTTCGCCACACGCTGGGCCAGAAGGCGGCGCGTTTCCTCAAGGACTGGAGCCTGCCCCGGCAGCTCGCCGGGCAGGACGTGATGGCCGAGGCGGCGAAGAGCACGGCGTCCAAGGAGTTGCGGCCGCGGCTGGAAGAGGCCGACCGCGTCGGCACCAGCGTGTGCCCGTACTGCGCGGTCGGCTGCGGCCAGCTGATCTACGCCAAGAAAGGGCGCCCCATCCACATCGAGGGCGACCCGCGCTCGCCGGTCAACGCCGGCACGCTTTGCCCCAAGGGCGCGGGCACGCTGGGCATGCTGCTCTCGCCCGAGCGCGTCACGAGCGTGCTCTACCGAGCGCCCCACGCCACGCAATGGGAAACGCGTCCGCTGGCCTGGGCGATGGAGCGGATCGCCCAGCTGACGAAAGAAGCGCGCGACGAAACCTTCGCCGAGGCGCTGCCGGACGGGCGCGCGATCAACCAAACGATCGGCCTGGGATCGCTGGGCGGCGCCACCATGGACAACGAGGAGAACTACCTCATCAAGAAGCTGTTCGGCGGCGGCCTCGGGATGATCAACATCGAGAACCAAGCCCGCATCTGACATTCGTCGTCCGTCCCAAGTTTGGGCACGTCGTTTGGTCGGGGCGCCGCCACCATGGCGCTGTGGGACCTGCAGAACTCGGACTGCGTGCTCATCATGGGCTCCAACATGGCGGAGAACCATCCCGTCGCCTTCCGCTTCGTGGTCGAGGCGCAGCGGCGCGGCGCAACGATCATCCACGTCGACCCGCGCTTCACCCGCACCTCGGCGCTGGCCGACATCTACGCGCCGATCCGCTCGGGCAGCGACATCGCCTTCCTCGGCGGCCTGATCCGCCATTTCATCGAGGGCGACCTGTGGTTCCGCGAGTTCGCGCTCGCCTACAGCAACATCGCCCACATCATCGACGAGCGATACGTCGACACGGAGGACAACGACGGCGTGTTCTCCGGCTTCGATCCCGAAACCGGGTCCTACACCGAGGACAGCTGGCAATACGAGGGCAAGGTGGTGGCCGCCTCCATCGCCGAACACGACGCCAAGCTGGAGGGCGGCAAGGGCAAGGGCAAGGGCGTGGGCAAGGGGTCGGGGATGACCGCCGGCCCGCCGCCCCAGGATCCCAGCCTGCAGCACCCGCGCTGCGTCTACCAGATCCTGAAGAAGCACTACGCCCGCTACACCCCCGACTTCGTGGAGGAGGTGACCGGCTGCCCGCGCGACACCTTCCTGAAGATCGCCGACGCGATGGCCGCCAACTCCGGCCGCAGCAAGACGGGTTCCCTGTGCTACGCGGTCGGGTGGACCCACCATTCCACCGGCGTGCAGATCATCCGCGCCGCGTCCATCGTGCAGAGCCTGCTCGGCAACGTCGGGCGGCCCGGCGGCGGCATCATGGCGCTGCGCGGCCACGTCTCGATCCAGGGCTCGACCGACATCCCCACGCTCTACAACATGCTGCCGACGTACCTGGCGCAGCCCAACGCCTTCGCCGACCACGGCACGCTCGACGCCTACCTCAAGACCGAAACGCCCGAGACAGGCTGGTGGTCGAACCTGCCGAAATACGTCGTGAGCCTGCTGAAGGCCTGGTACGGCGAAGCCGCGACCCGCGAGAACGGCTTCGGCTACGGCTTCCTGCCCAAGCTCACCGGCGATGCCTCGCAGGAACCGATCACCATGGCGATGGCCGACGGCCTGATGCGGGGGCAGTTCGTGTTCGGACAGAACCCGGTGGTCGGGGCGGTCAATTCCGATTTGGTCGCGCGCGGACTGACCAAGCTGCGCTGGCTCGTCGTGCGCGACTTCGCCCTGACGGAAACCGCCGATTTCTGGCGCGATGAGCGGCTGGTGTCACGCGGCGGGCTGGTGCCGGCCGACGTCGCCACGGAGGTGTTCTTCCTGCCGGCCGCCCTCCCCGGCGAGAAGGAGGGCACCGTCACCAACACCAGCCGCCTCGTGCAGTGGCACGACCACGTCTGCCAAGCGCCGGGCGACAGCCGCTCCGACCTGTGGTTCGTCGTCCACCTCGGCCGCCGGCTGAAGCAGCTCTACGCCGGCAGCACGCTCGCCCGCGACCGCGGCCTGCAGGCGTTGACCTGGGACTATCCGCTCAAGGGCGATCGCCAGGAGCCCGATGCCGAAGCGGTGCTGCGCGAGATCAACGGCACGGTGGTGGCGAGCGGCCGGCAGGTCGCCAGATACCAGGACCTGAAGGACGACGGCTCCACCGCCTGCGGCGGCTGGATGTATTGCGGCATCTACCCAGCCGAAGGCCGCAACCTCGCCCGTTCGCGCCGAGCTGACAAGCCCGACGCCGACACCAACCACTCGGGATGGGCCTTCGCCTGGCCGTCCAACCGGCGCACGCTCTACAACCGTGCCTCCGCCGACCCGGCCGGCGTGCCGTGGTCGCCGGAAAAGAAGCTCGTCTGGTGGGACGAGGCTGCGGCGACGTGGACGGGCACCGACGTGCCCGACTTCGAGCCGACCAAGCGGCCGGACTATCGCCCGGACTGGTCGAAGTATCCGCACGGCATGGACGCGCTCGGCGGCGACGCACCTTTCATCATGGAAGCGGACGGGCAATGCATGCTGTTCGTGCCTTCGGGCCTGAAGGACGGGCCGCTGCCGACCCATTACGAGCCCATCGAGAGCCCTGTCGGCAACCTCCTACATCCCAACCGGCCGATCAACCCCGCCGCCAAGCTGTGGCAGCGGCCTGGGAACGAGCTGCACGAGGCCGGCGACCCGCGCTTCCCCTACGTCTTCTCGACCTACCGGCTGACCGAACTGCACTGCGGCGGCATCGCGACCCGGGTCATGCCGCACACGGCCGAGCTGCAGCCCGAGGCTTTCGTCGAGGTGTCGCCGGAGCTGGCCGGCGAACTCGGCATCGCCCACCTGGGCTGGACCACGCTGTCGACGCTACGCGGCGAGATCGAGGTCCGGGCGATGGTAACGTCCCGAGTCCGCCCCTTCACCATCGCGGGACGGACGGTGCACCAGGTCGGCATGCCCTGGGGGTTCGGATGGCGCGGCTACGCCACCGGCGACATCGCCAACGCGCTGCTCGCCATTTCCGGCGACCCCAACGTCAGCATCCACACCACCAAGGCGATCACCTGCAACCTCAGGGCCGGCCGCCGAACCCCGGCGCGCGCCCATGCCTGAAACGCCCATGCCTGAAACGCCCATGCCTGACGCGCCCATGCCTGACGCGCCCATGCCCGACGCGCCCTTGTCCGAGCGGTCGGGGCGGGATGCCCATCCCGGGCATCAGGCGCTGGCGCATGCGACGCGCGTTCTGGATCAGCGCCCGCGCAAGGACGACATCGAGCTGACCCTTGCCACGCAATGCCTCGCGCGGTTCCGCGAGGAACTGCTGGCCGCGCAGCGTGCCGGCCCGGCCTCGGATCAGAAGCGCGATTGCCTATCCCGGCTCAACGCCATCATCGCCGTGGTGATGGCGATGCATTTCCCCATCGGCAATCCGCCGTGGGACGAGTTCGAAAAGACGCAAGGTTGGCTGCGCGCGCTGGTCGAAGAAGCCGAGCGGTGAGGCGGGTGGCCGTCACCCCGCGCTCCTGATCTCGCGGGCGTAGATATCCGCCACGAAGTCGTCGATCCAGGCGCGATTGCGCTCTTACGCCGGCCGATCGATGCAAAGGCCGCGTCGCCAGTCGTCGAAGATCGTTTCGATGTTCTCGAGTACGCGCCGGATGACCTCGGCTTCTTCCTCGATCAGCAAGCCCAGCGGTGCAGCGTTCCTCACCTCGTGCTGCGTCTTCGCAAGAAGCTCGTCCAGCATGCCCTCCAACTCCTTGCGCGAGCCGACCATGCGACCGATCAGGTTTCCGCTGAGGATGCTCATCGCGGTCGCGAACATCAGCAACGTCGAGAGATGCAGGCGCAGCTCCTTACCCTCATTCATGCGCGTCGATCTTCAGACCCGCGCAGTTCCCGGCTTTCACGCATTCGCGGCATCCTGGTTCTGCGGAGGTATGCGAAGACCCTGTCCGACGATCTGCGAGATCGTTGACCGGGCGTCTCGCACTATAGAAGCCTCGCCTGCTTCGGCTTTGCTGTAGGTTTGTTCTCCCGAGCGGCAAGTTGCTGCAGCGACATGCTGTCCGGTGCGGCATGAGCACGGCCGTCCTCGTCTGCGGTCAACCGTTCCGCAACCCCGAGGCGAACACCTCGCGTGGCGGCAGCGCCTACGCGACCGTCCGCGACGGCCAAGGCGATGATGCGGCGTGGTGGAAGGTCCTCGCCTCCTCTGACGAGGCCCGTGATGAACTGCTGACGCCTCGCAGCGGTGACGGCGTAGCGATATCCGGCTCGTTCAGGGCCGAGGTGCACGCCGGCAACGGCACACCGCGAGTTTCGCCCACGGCCGACCGGGTGATCTCGACGAGGCGCGCCAAGCGCCAAACGGCGGCCGGCGCGCGGACGGGGGCAAAGCCGGCCCGTTCAAGTGGGCGGCAAGCTGATCGCCTGGTGACGCAGCAACCCGATGCATACCGGCCGCCATTCGACATGGTTGGACAAGGCAGTCGCCCGCCCCATACCCTGCCTGCTCGCCGTGTTCTCCATCGTCACCCTGCTCGCCACCCGACTGACCGCGCGCGAACGGCGATGGATGGCGTCGGCGGCTTGGTACGCCAAGCCGCGGCCAACCTTTGCCGACGCCCTCGCCGCGGTGTGCCGGGCGCTGTGGCGCGAACAAGGTTTGGTGACGTCCGCTCGCCGAGGTGAGCAAACGAAACGCCGCTTCGTTATACCGGCACCCTTGGGCCTATGCCCTGTGCCAGGCTGCTTGAGCGGCCAAAGCCGAGTTGAGCGTCGCGCAGTCCACGTGTACTATCATCTCATCGATTTCGGAGCGACGCGGACCAGGGTCGTGCCGCCAGCCGTCGGGGCGGTGAACGGCATCGCCCACTCCACAAGACCGAGCAGATGTTCGTCGTCGTCGAAGATCGGCCACGTGCGCGCGTTCCACCAGCCGCTGGCGCTCTCGCCGTGTTCGTCGAGCACGTAGTACGGCAGGTCGATCACCTCCGAGGTTTGACCGGCGCGGGCCAGCATCATGAACTTGGTGAAGTTCTCCTTCGGCACGCCCCTCAGATCGGTGAAGATGTCGAGGATCGAGGTGTGGCGAACGGCGTCCGCATCGACATGGTTGTGCCGGGCGCCGAAGTCGGTGATCTCGGTGACGAGAAGTTCCGGCGTGAGCAATACGCAGGCGACGTCGGCCGACCCGAACATGCGCCGGAAGCTGCTGAGCGCCAAATCGTCGCGCGCTGACGGGGAGCGATGGCCACCGTGGGGCCGATGGCGTGCGCGGCGCAGCCGCCATTCCGCCGGAGAGAGCACTTCCGTAAAGGGCACCTCCAACAGGTGGCGGCCCTTGTCGTCGCAGATGACGTAGGTGCATTCCATCGGGTCTTCCCCTGCCACGAGCAGGTCACGTGCGACGTCGGGAATAGCTCTGAAGACCTGGAGATAGGCGCGGTGCAGGTCTGGGTATTCGATGCCTTCGTCGTTGAACTCGACGACGGATCGGCGGCGGAGGTGGAGTTGGAACAACGGCATCGTCGACAGAACCTTGGCGTTGCATCGCAACAGCAACCTTCCGGCGTTCTACGCGCAAGCGTGCGATCACGAAGTGCTTTTTGTTAAAGTCCTGGACTTCAAGACATCGTATTCAGTCTTTGAACCTCAAACGACACAACCGCTGGCACGGCATGACGCCAAACGGCCTTCAGGATCATGGCGCTTCCATGAGCGATCCCTTTCTCCGCAAGCTGGAAACCTTCGGCGTGCTGCCCGAGGCGGATAGGGAACTGATCCGCTCGTTCAGCATGCATGCGGAGCAGTTCGAGGCAGCCATCGACATCATTCGCGAAGGCGAGAAGCCCAGCGAGGTGAACCTCGTCGTCGGCGGCTTCGCCTACCGCTACAAGCTGCTGTCGAGCGGCAGCCGCCAGATCGTCGCCTACCTGATGCCGGGCGACATCTGCGACCTGCACGTGTCCTTTCTCGACGCGATGGATCACTCCATCGCCGCGCTGACCGACACCCAGATCGTCAAGCTGCCGCGCGACCGGATCGAACTGCTGCTCGCCCGTCCCGCGATCTCGCGCGCCCTGCTGATGATCGTCATGACCTACGAGGCGAACGGACGGGAATGGCTCGTCAACATCGGACGTCGCCCGGCCGAGCAGAGGGTGGCGCATTTCCTGTGCGAGTGGCACCTCCGCCTGCGCTCGATCGGCCTTGCCGGCGATGACGGGTGCGAGTTCCCGCTGACGCAGCAGCAGCTTGCCGAAACGACCGGCCTATCCCCCGTGCACGTCAACCGCGTGCTGCAAAACTTGCGTCAACGTGGGCTGATCGTGCTCAGGTCGCGACAGCTCCTGCTCCCCGACCTCGACAAATTGTGGGACATGAGCGGCTTTCGCTCCAACTACCTGCACATGCAGAGCGAGTGGCGGTCCTAAGCAGGTTTAGCAAAAGTGCCCCCGCGGTTTTGCGATCGAAACCTGCGGCTTGTCAAAGAGCTGAGCGGGTGAAGCGCTGGGCTGCCAACGCGAACCTGCTTGGCTGGGACTTCCGCACCATCGTGCGGTTCACCCGAGGTGCCAAAGGCCGGTATAGGTCAGCGTCGCGGAGTAGATGGTGCGCTGCGCGTCGTTCCTGACCACGACCGCGAACGAGCGTCGATCGCCGTCGTCCGCGACCTCGGCTAGTGCGATCTCCGGAAGGAGCCGCCGGACCTCGTCGCGCACCGCCGCGAGATCACCGAGTTCGATGCCGTTCGTGTCGACTTGAGGTGTGCGATCGTCGTAAACATCGAAGAAGTAGCGAGCCACCCTGCGCTCCGCGCTCTTAGGCGCGAGCGCAAGCCTTTCACGGTCGCTGGCGCTCAAAGCGATCGGCCCGCGATACTTCTCAAGATGGGTGGTGTGCGGCAAAAGACCATGCCCTTTCCGAAAGACAAGCGCTGAGCGATCGCCGAGGCGCGCGCCGGGATGAGGCGGCCGTCGGACGCGAAGACCTTCCGCGGCCGGGCCGAGGCCGAGCCGCCCCGCAAGGCGACGCGGACGCCGGCCAAGCCGGACGGCCTCGGAGCGCCTGGAGCAGGCGAAGTCGTCCGTGCCATTGGCAGCGCGATGATCGCCGAGAGTGGGCTCGATCGCCTCCACCAGACCTTCGTGGCGGATCCGACCAGGACCATCGACGTCCTGAAGCGGCCGCACCATCGAGCGTCGCTCAGTTCGGATCTCCGGCGTGTCGGAGCGCATGTAACGAGCCGGCAAGCGCTACGAGGGACTGTCTACCTCGCCGGGCTGACCGGGATCGCCGCGCAGAACCTCCTTTCGGCCGGCAGCCTGAAGCGCGGCCAGACCCTGCTGCTGGGCACGCCGATCGGCTGGCTGCACCTGCACGGCGACCTGACCGCGAGACAGTTGTCGGCCGGCTTCGGATATTCGCGGCTGCGCGCCCGCTACGATCGCATGATGAACTTGCCGCGCCGGTCCGCTCGCACTCCCGGACTGGAGGCCGCCGCATCGGGGCGGCGGACGAGCACGATCGGAGCGACGACGAGATCGCCGGCATAGGGATGCACTTCGAGGCGCTGCTGGCGACCGCCGACGCCGCGAGATCCTCGAGCCGCGCTATCGCGCTCCCCACGCGTGCTGAATCGAGCCCTCGGCCCGGCTGAAGAGCGGCACCTCGGTCGCCTGCGTATGCCGGCAACCGGGGATGCCGCACGACGGCACCATCCGTGAGAAGACTAAGACGGATCCAGCCTTCCTTGCCGCGCTCGCCGACATCCTGCGGCGCCGCAAGCGCACGCGCCTCCGATCGGTTCTCGATGAGCTTGCGAAGCCGAAACGCAGGCGGGCGGGAGGCAAACGGTCGAGCGCCAGGCGGACAAGCGTCGGCACCTTCCAGGTCGCCCTGTCCCAGGATCAGCTCTACGCCGCCAGCGCCGAGGTAGTGCCGCCTTTGCCACCGGATCGAGCGCGCCGGCGCGGCTATGGTCATCCAGATCGATGAGTATCTTGCATCCTGTTGCGGACCCGATCTCTGACCACATCACCCAAACCTGCGTGTCACAACAACGCGAGGCGATCAGGCCGCGCGCCGGCGCGTCATCGTAAGCAGTATAGCCTCGCCCGCGAGCGCGACGGCGCCCGGACGACGTTCAGTTTCGGCGCGCGCGTAACGCAGTGCGGCCTCCTGAGTGGTAAAAATGCCGCCGCCGAGACCGTGTGTCTCGACGGCAAGCCAATGACCTTCCCTGTCCTGACCTACAACGAATGCATGCTCGCATGCGGTGTTGCAATTGGCAGGTCTTGGAACGTCGCTCATGTGTGCATACTCCAGGCGACGCCTTCCCGGCATCGTGTTACGGAATCTAGTTTCGGTCGCATAGCCTTTTAACTGGCCGGCACACGGGCGGTTATATTGATTTCGTGAGGATCACGTGTAATCGGTTGTTCCTCACTGCCATCGTTGGATGCAGACGCTTGGTCCGCCTCGGTGATATCCGTCCGGGCCTGGTGGCAAGGGCGACATCGGCGGGCACGTGGGCGCCGGCCCGGCGGGACGGATCGCCCGCCCAGACGGCGCCGAACGATTGTTGCGGCAGGTACGACGGCGTTTTCCCTTTGCTGAGCGCATCATCGCCGATGACGGCTATGCCGGAGCCAGGATGAAGGCGCTTGTCGCCCGCAGCGGCGCCTGGACGTTGCAGGTCGTCAAGCGCAGCCAGGGTCGCGGCTTCGTGGTGCTGCCCGATCGCTGGAGTGTGGAGCGCACCCTGGCCTGGATCAGCCGCAACCGGCGCCTGTGTCGAGACCGCGAGCGCCACACCCGCATTGCGGTCGCCTTCGTCAGCTCGCCATGATCCGCCTCATGCTCCGGCACATCGCTGTAAACCGCTCAGCTTACGTCGGAACTTCTCGGATGGGCTCTCAGGTCGAAGACGGTCGCGAACGTCACCGACTCCGGGCTGAGGTTCGGGCTCACGTTCAGCAGCTTCGGCTAAATACTTAAATATACTACTTGATCTTGTGGTGGGCGCGACAGGGATTGAACCTGTGACCCCTCCCGTGTGAAGGGAGTGCTCTCCCGCTGAGCTACGCGCCCGCCGCGCGACCTATATCGCGGGGCGCCTCCGCCTTGTCAATTCCAGGCGGCACGCCCGCTCACGACGTCGCTCGCGGCTCGAACAGCTCCGGCCGCCGCAGTTGCAGGGTGAGCACCAGCACCAGGGTTTTCAAGTCCCGCAGCGTGCCGGCCGCCGCGTCGGCGGCGAGATCGGCGAGCGCGACCTCCTCGACCAGGAGCTGCTCGCCTTCTCCGGCGAGGCCGCCGCCTGCGGCGACGCGGTCGGCCGCCTCGTAGGTCGCGAGGTACAGGTACAGCCGTTCCGTCGAGATGGACGGCATGGTGTAGGGGCATCCGACCGGCTCCAGCGCACGGAGGCGCACGCCGGCTTCCTCCAATGCTTCGCGCAGCGCCGCCGCGGCGGGGTCTTCCGGTTGCTCGCCGCCCTCGATGCCGCCGGCGGGCGCTTCGGCGAGATCTCCCGGCTCGCCGACCAGGACCGGGCCGACCCGCCTCTGCCGGACCGTCAGGGCGACGCGGCGGACGGGATCGTAGGGCAGCACGCAGGCCGCCGCGCCATGGTCCTCGAAGGCGCGCTCGACCCGGCTGCCGTCGCGCTCGCTGAGGGTGGCGATGCCATAGGTCGTCCAGCCGCGATGGATGACGCGCCGACTCGGCGCCTCCGCGCTCACGCGGCGTCCGGCAGGGTCGAGCCCAGGGCGGCGACGGCCGCGTCGAGCTCGTCGAAATGCGAGATGATGCGGTCGGGGGCGAGATCGGCGACTGCTTCCGGCGCGTAGCCGAAATCGACGCAGATCACCGGCAGCCCGGCATTGCGGGCGGTGGACACGTCGGTCGCCGTGTCGCCAACCAGTACGGCCCGCGCGGGATCGCCGCCGGCCCGCTCGACCGTCAGGCGCAGGACGGCGCCGTCGGGCTTGCTCATGGCTAAGGTGTCGGCGCCCACGATCGCGGCGAAGCGCCCGTCCAGGCCGAGGGTGCGCAGCAGCAGGCGGGCCGGCTTCTCGTACTTGTTGGTGCATACCGCGAGCCGATGACCGGCGGCGGCCAGCCTGTCGAGCGCCTCGACGCAGCCCGGGAACGGCAGCGTTTCGTCGCAGATGTGCGCCTCGTATTGCGCGAGATAGGCGGCGAAGAGCTGCTCCAGCCGGGCGTCCGACACGCTGGCGCCCTGCGCCTCGAGGCCGAGGCGGATCAGTACCCGGCCGCCGCGTCCGACGAACTTGCGGGCCCGATCGAGGGGCAACGGCGCGATGCCCTCCCGGGCGAGGATGACGTTGAGCGCGGCGACGAGGTCGGGGGCGCTGTCGACGAGGGTGCCGTCGAGGTCGAACACGATGAGCGGAGCGGATGGGGCAGGCATGGAGCGGGGTTAAACGTTGCCGCCCGATGCGGCAAGCGGCCGTGCCGCAACGGAGCGCGGCAGACCGCGGTCGTGATACGGTACTCAGATACCACCGCGGTAAAGCAGCGTCGACAAAGGGCTTCGATGGGCTCCGCGCTTGACTTCTACGGTTTCCGCGGGTCTAACCCAGGCAAAGAGACGGATAGGCGGATCATGTTCGGCAAGACCATTTCGACCAAAACGGCCGAAATCGAGAAGAAGTGGCTGGTGATCGACGCGTCCGGCCTCGTCGTCGGGCGCCTCGCCTCGGTGATCGCGCTGCGGCTGCGCGGCAAGCACAAGGCGAGCTTCACCCCGCACATGGACGATGGCGACAACGTCGTCGTCATCAACGCGGAGAAGGTGGCCTTCACCGGACGCAAGCGCGAGAACAAGGTGTACTATCACTACACCGGCTTCCAGGGCGGCATCAAAGAGCGTACCGCCCGCTTCGTGCTCGAAGGACGGTTTCCCGAGCGGGTCATCGAGAAGGCGGTGGAGCGCATGCTGCCGCGCGGGCCGCTCGGCCGCAAGCAGCTCGGCAACCTGCGGGTCTACGCCGGCCCGACCCATCCGCACGAGGCGCAGCAGCCGGTGACCTTCGATGTCGCCGCCCTGAACCCGAAGAACTCCGCGATCCGCGACAGCAAGGCTGCCTGACCATGGCCGAGACGCTTTCCTCCCTTCAGGATCTCAAGGTCGCGACGGCGGGTGTCCAGCCCGACGCTCCCGTGCACCTGCAAAAACTCGACAAGTACGGCCGCGCCTATGCCACCGGCAAGCGCAAGGACGCCGTCGCCCGCGTCTGGATCAAGCCCGGCTCGGGCAAGATCGAGGTCAACGGCAAAACCTACGAGACCTACTTCGCCCGGCCGGTGCTGCGCATGATCGTGCAGCAGCCGCTCGGCATCACGTCGCGCGTGGGGCAGTACGATCTGCTCGTCAACGTGACCGGCGGCGGCCTCAGCGGCCAGGCCGGCGCGGTGCGCCACGGCCTGAGCAAGGCGCTGACCTACTTCGAGCCGGAACTGCGCCCCGTACTGAAGAAGGAAGGCTTCCTCACCCGCGACGCCCGCGTGGTCGAGCGCAAGAAGTACGGCAAGAAGAAGGCCCGCCGCTCCTTCCAGTTCTCCAAGCGCTAGCGTCGCCCGGGCGAGGTCCCGGTCACGGCGCGGGGTATGCAAAGGCGGCTTCGGCCGCCTTTTCCTTTGCGGGCGGGACGCCGTGAGCGGGCTCAGGGACGCGAACATGACTGCGCGCATCTTCATCGACGGCGAGGCGGGCACCACCGGCCTCGGGATCCGCGAGCGCCTCGCCGGCCGGCCGGATCTTGAGCTGAGAAGCCTGGAGCCCGACCAGCGCAAGAACGTCGACGCCAAGCGCGCCCTGCTGCGCGAGGTCAATCTCGTGATCCTGTGCCTGCCCGACGAGGCGGCGGTGCAGACGGTGAGGCTTGTCGACGCGATGCCGGACGGACCACGCCTGCTCGACGCCTCCACCGCCCACCGCATCGCGCCGGGCTGGACCTACGGCTTTCCGGAACTGGCGCCGGGGCAGGCGGAGGCGATCGCCGGCGCGCGCAGGGTCTCGAATCCCGGCTGCTACGCCACCGGCGCCATCGCCCTGCTGCGGCCGCTGGTGGAAGCCGGGCTGCTGGCGCCCGACGGAGCGATCACGATCAACGCCGTGTCCGGCTATTCCGGCGGCGGCAAGGCGATGATCGCCGACCACGAGAGCGGGCGCGCCCCGGCCTTCGAGCTGTACGCGCTCGGCCTCGGACACAAGCACGTTCCCGAGATCATGGCGCACGGCGGGCTGAGGCGGCGCCCGATCTTCGTGCCCTCGGTCGGCAGCTTCGCGCAGGGCATGCTGGTCTCGATCCCGCTTTTCCTCGACGACCTGCCGCGCCGGCCGGCGGCGGCCGAATTGGCGACGACGCTGGCCGCGCACTATCGCGGGGGTGGCCACGTCCGCGTGGTCGACGCCGGCGAGGCGGACCGCATCGAACCGGAGTCGCTGAACGGCGGCGACGATCTCGAACTGCACGTCTTCGCCAGCGAAGGGCAGCGTCAGGCCGTGCTGGTTGCCAAGCTCGACAACCTGGGCAAGGGAGCCTCGGGCGCGGCGGTGCAGAACCTGGAACTGATGCTGGCGCTCCCGAAGATCTGATCCGAGCGCGCCGCACGCGTTCATCCCGCCTCGATCAGCCGGATCGCGTCCTCGCGCTCGAAGATGTGGAGCAGGGCGCGGCTCGCGGCGCCCACCGGCCCAGAAAGCTCCGGATCCGCGTCCAGCGCCCGCTGCGCGGCATCGCGAGCCACCGGGAGAAGCCCGCCGTGCACCGCGAGGTCGGCCAGCCGGAAGCCGGGCGCGCCGGACTGGCGGGTGCCGAGCACTTCGCCCTCGCCGCGCAGCCGCAGATCCTCCTCTGCGATCAGGAAGCCGTCTTCGGTCTGGCGCAGGATGTCGATGCGCGCCTGCGCCACCGCGCCCAGCGGTGCCTTGTAGAGGAGCAGGCAGGCCGAAGCGCCGGGGCCGCGCCCGACCCGGCCGCGCAGCTGATGGATCTGGGCGAGGCCGAAGCGCTCGGCGTGCTCGATCACCATGATGGTCGCCTCCGGCACGTCGACGCCGACCTCGATCACCGTGGTGGCGACGAGCACCAGCGTGTCGCCGCTGACGAAGGCGGCCATCGCCGCATCCTTGTCCGCCGCCTTCATGCGACCGTGCACCAGCCCGACGGCCGGGCCCAGGATCTGCCGCAGCCCTTCGTATCGCTCGGTCGCCGCCGCCGCCTCGATTTCCTCGCTTTCGTCGACGAGGGGGCAGACCCAGTACGCCCGCTTGCCTTCGGCAACCGCACGCACGAGCCGCGCGACCACGTCGCCGAGGCGCTCGTCGGGCAGGGCGCGGGTGTCGATGGGCTGGCGTCCCGGCGGCTTCTCGCGCAGCGCCGACACTTCCATGTCGCCGAAGTAGGACAGCACCAGGCTGCGCGGGATCGGTGTCGCCGTCATCACCAGAATGTCGACCGCCTCGCCCTTGGCCGACAGGGCGAGGCGCTGGTGGACGCCGAACCGGTGCTGCTCGTCCACCACCGCCAGGCCGAGATCCTTGAAGGCGACCGTGTCCTGGATCAGCGCGTGGGTGCCGACCGCGATGGCGATGGCGCCGGTGCGTAGGCCTTCCAGCGTGCGGCGGCGCTCGGCCGGCGTGTCGCGGCCCGTCAGGATCGCCATGTGCAGCCCCGCTTTGGCGGCGCGCGGCGCCAAGCCGGCGAAGTGCTGCCGCGCCAGGATCTCCGTCGGCGCCATCAGCACCGCCTGATGGCCGGCCTCGACCACATCGGCCATCGCGAGCAGGGCGACCATCGTCTTGCCCGAGCCGACATCGCCTTGCAGCAGCCGCAGCATCCGCGCCGGCGCGGCGAGGTCGGCGCGGATCTCGGTCAATGCCGTCTGCTGCGCCGCCGTGAGGGTGAAGGGCAGGGCGGCCTCGATGGCATCCGCTTTGGCTCGCCCACCGCGCCCGTCGCCCGCATTCGGCCGCCCGGCGCGCCCGCGCAGCCGCTTGCGCATCAGGGCGAGGGCGAGCTGATGGGCGTAAAGCTCGTCCAGCGCGAGGCGAACGCGCGCCGGCGCGGTCGGCTCGATCGCTCGCGGGGTGTCCGGGCGATGGGCCGAGGCCAGCGCTTCGCCGAAGGTCGGCAGCGCCGGCAGCTTCACGCCGAGACCCTCGTACCAGTCGGGCAGGGGCGGCACCCGGGCCAGCGCCGCATCCACCGTGCGGTTGAGCAGGCGCGGGCTGAGCCCGTCGGTGAGGCCGTACACGGGCTCGGTCAGCGGCATGGCGGCGAAGCCGGCCTCGTCCAGCACGCGATCGGGATGCACCATCTGGCGATGGCCGTTCCACAGTTCGAGCTTGCCCGAGATCCAGCGCTCGGCGCCGAGCGGCAGGGACTTCTCGATCCAGGCGTGGTTCGACAGGAAGAAGATCAGCAGCACGTCGCCGGTGGCATCCTCGACCAGCACGCGGTAGGGCGCGCGCGAGCGCGGCGGCGGCGGGCGCCGGTCGGCGACCTTCACCTTCAACGTCACCACCGCATCGATCGGGGCGTCCGCGACGGCAGGTTGGTTGCGCCGGTCGATCACCGATGTCGGCAGGTGGAACAGCACGTCGATGACGCGCGCCTCGCCCGCGCCCTGCGCGGTCGGCTGGCCAAGGAGCCTGTCGAGCAGCTTGCCGGTCTTGGGGCCGATGCCCGGCAGGTTGGCGGCGGAGGCGAAGAGCGGCGTCAGGAGGTGCGGGCGCATGCAACTGGTTTCACGCCCCTGTGTGGCGCGGCCGGCGGACGCTATATGCCGGGACGTACCGCTTCAACCCGAGCACCAGGGAGTCGCACGTGTTCGATCCGCAGGATGTCGCACGCGAGGGGAGCCGCAGCGGACTCGACGTGCGTCGCCGCCGCCTGCTGTTCCGCGCCTGGCACCGCGGCACCCGCGAGATGGACCTGCTGATGGGCCGCTTCTGCGATTCGGAGCTGGCGCGTCTGCCGGACGGGGAACTCGACGATCTCGAACGGCTGATGGAAGCGCCCGACCGCGACGTCTTCTCCTGGCTCACCGGCGAGCTCGCCACGCCCGGCAACTACGACACGCCCGTGTTCCGCCGCCTGCGCGCCTTTCACACCCACGACGCGCCGCTGTTCGGGTGAAGTCCGGCGAACGCACTACCATCGCGCCCGCGATGCCGCTAAGCTTAGCCAAGCAACGAAGCTCGAGAGGTTGATCCAAGCACATGCGCGCCGAAGCCGAAGCGCTTGTCGAGAACATCAAGCAGTCCATGGGACTGCTGAGGAGGCATCTTTGACGTCGACGCCTCGACGCGCCGCCTCGCCGAACTGAACGCCAGGGTCGAGGATCCGGCCCTGTGGAACGATGCCGAAGCCGCGCAGAAGATGATGCGCGAGCGCACCGACCTTGAAGATCGCCTGGGATCCATCGCCCGCTTCGAGCGCGACCTCGAAGACGCGGCGACGCTGGTCGAACTGGGCGAAGCGGAGGAGGATCAGGCCACTGAGCGCGAGGGCCTCGACGCCCTGAAGGGCTTGAAGCAGGAGGCCGAGCGCCGCCAGATCGAGGCGCTGCTGTCGGGCGAGGTCGATCCCAACGACACCTACATCGAGGTCCATTCCGGCGCCGGCGGCACGGAGTCCTGCGATTGGGCGCGGATGCTGTTTCGCATGTACGCGCGCTGGGCCGAGCGCCACAAGTACAAGGTCGAGATCATCGAGGAAACGGCCGGCGACGGGGCTGGAATCAAGTCGGCGACCCTGCTCGTCAAGGGCCACAACGCCCACGGCTGGGCCAAGGTGGAATCGGGCGTGCATCGGCTGGTGCGGATCTCGCCCTATGATTCGGCCGCGCGGCGCCATACCAGCTTCGCCTCGGTGTGGGTGTATCCCGTCATCGACGACAAGATCGACATCGACGTGAAGGAGTCGGACTGCCGCATCGATACCTACCGTTCGTCGGGTGCGGGCGGCCAGCACGTCAACACCACCGACTCGGCCGTGCGCATCACCCACATCCCGACCGGCATCGTGGTCGCCTGCCAGGGCGAGCGCTCGCAGCACAAGAACCGCGCCACCGCCTGGAACATGCTGCGCGCGCGGCTCTACGAGGCCGAGATGGCCAAGCGCGAGGCCGAGGCCAACGCCACCGAAGCCTCCAAGGGCGAGATCGGCTGGGGTCACCAGATCCGGTCCTACGTCCTGCAGCCCTATCAGCTGGTGAAGGACCTGCGCACCGGCCACACGTCGGGCACCCCCGACGAGGTTCTCGATGGCGAACTCGAATCCTTCATGGAGGCGGCGCTGGCGCAGCGCGTCCACGGCGGGGGTCCGGGCGCCGTCGAGGATGTCGACTAGCCGGCGGTGTCGACGACCGATCCCGGCCCGCGCCGCGAGCCGGCCTTCAACATTCCACGCATCATCGTCGCCTGCTGCGCCCTGCTGCTCGGCGTCCACGCCCTGCGCGAGGTGCTGAGCAACGAGAGCGACAATGCGCTGATCTCGACGTTTGCCTTTCTGCCCGCGCGGGTGACGCTGGCGCTCCACCTCGTGTCCGACAACCGGCTCGCCCGCAGCCTCCAGCTCGCCGCCGGCAACAATGCGATCCTGCGCGAGCAGATCCTGTCGCTTGTCAGCGACGGGACGCTGCGCCCCTGGACCATCGCCACCTACGCCCTTCTTCATGCCAGCTGGGCCCATGTCGGCTTCAACTGCGTCTGGTTCGTCGCCTTCGGCTCCGCCGTCGCCCGCCGCTTCACCGCGCCGCGCTTCCTCGCCCTGCTGCTGATCTCGACGGTGGCGGGCGCCGTCGTGCAATATGGCTCAGACATCACCAGCTTCCAGCTGGTCATCGGCGCCTCGGCGGCGGTGTCGGGGACCATGGGCGCCGCCGTCCGCTTCGTGTTCCGGCCGAGTGACGAGCCGCGTCGCTTGTTTGATCGCGCCTTGCTGGATGAGCCGTTCCGTCAGCCGGCCCTGACCCTGGGACAGGTCTTCACCACCAAGGTCGCCCTGCTTTTCGTGCTGTTCTGGTTCGCCACAGATCTGGTGTTCGGGCTGTTTCCCGCCCTGAACGGCACCGGCGACGCGCCGGTCGCCTGGCAGGCGCACATCGGCGGCTTCCTCGCCGGTCTCCTGCTGTTCCCGCTGCTCGATCCCAGGCGGCCGTGTTCTCGGGACAGCGAGGATCCCGCGATCATCCCCGAACCCGCTCCGGGGCGGGACCAGCCTGCACCCTGAGCGGGATGACCCGCGTCAGCCCGCGACGTCAGGGCTCGCGTCAAGGCTCGCGTCAAGACTTGGCGAGGGTCGCCTTGAGGGTGCCGGCGAGATCGTCCATGCGGAAAGGCTTCTGCAGCACCGGGCGACCGGCATGGCCGGACGGAATGCCGGAAGCGCCGTAGCCGGTGGTGAAGATGAAAGGCACGCCGCGCGAGGCCAGCAGATCGGCGACGGGATCGATCTTTTCGTTCCCCAGGTTCACGTCGAGAAGAGCGCAATCCACCGACTCGCGGCCGATCATCTCGATGGCCTCGGTGACCTGAGACACCGTGCCGACAAGGCCGAAGCCAAGTTCGTCGAGCATGTCTTCCAGGGTCAAGGCGATGAACGGCTCGTCTTCGACGATCAGGACGCGACCTTTTTTTTCGCTGACGTCGCTCATCGACTTCCACGGAACCTTTTTAAACCGACCTCGCGCGAAACGTTGCGCTGAGATCACGGCAAAGTCTAGCCCAAGATCGTCGGGCGGCTGATTTACCGCGACACCGTCTGGTATCAGTCACTTACACCCGGTCTCCCCAGCACGACGGGCAGGGCGAAGGCCGCGACCAGCCAGCCGGCGATCATCACCATGCCCCCGGTCGGCGCCGCCAGCCGCAGCGGCGACAAACCGGCGAGACCGCGCAGCGCGAGGTCGCCGGCGAACAGGCCGACGCCCAGCGCGACGAGGCTCGCGGCAAGGCAAATCCACAGCGGCCGCCGCGTCACCGCTGCCGCCGCGCTCAACGCGACGAGCGCCCCGGCGTGGAACAGCAGGAAGTTGGCGGCCGTGGTCACCGAGCCGCCGCCGGTGATGTGCGCGCCCACCGCGGCGAGCGCAACGCCGCCGGCGCCGAACACGCAGCCCATACTAGCGAGAGCCTTGATCCAGACATGCATGGACGTGGGAATAGCCGGTCGCCGCTCCGCCGTCGAGAACGCCTTCGCCGCGGCGGGGTGTCGCCCGATTCCCGGCAAGAACACGCCGCAGCGGTGATTCGAAGACGCGATAGCTGACACAGCCCAGCGCCACGATGACCGCCGTGCCCAGGCCGGCGCCGACAAGTAGGGCCGGCGCGCCCGTCCAGCCCAGTTTCAGCAGCAGGCGCTGGCAGGCGACCTCGACGAAGGCGTGCAGCATGTAGATGGCGAAGGACGCGTTGCCGAGGCTCACCGCGAGCGGGGATGCGAGCCGCGTCGGGCGCCCGCCGCGCTCGGCGATGGCGATCAGCCCCACGAGGAGGGGGTAGAGGGCGATGATCGCGAAGGGCGGCGCCTTGGCGAGCATCAGCACCAGCAGCAGGACGGCGAGCGCGTGGGGGATCCGCCAGCTCAGCGACGTCGCCGGCCTCCCTTCGACGATGCGGCACACGGCCATGCCGGCGAGAAAGCTCGGGACCGCGCGAAGCATGCCGAAGTCGAAGGTGGCGAGGTCGCCCGGACGCAGGCCGCATCCGGCGCGCCCGGCTTCAGTGGCGAGGGCGCAGCCGGCCGCCAGACCGAGGCTGGCCACCGGGCCGACCCGCCGCACCACGGCGGCGAAGACCGGAAACAGCAGGTAGACGAACCATTCCGCCGAGATCGACCACGATGGGAAGTTCAGGCCCGGCGCCGCGACCGTGCCCCAGGCGTGGATCAGCAGGAGGTTTTGCGGCAGCTGATCGAGGGCGAACAGGGAACCGTCGCGCACGGGGACGTGGCGGACGGCGACGATGCCGGCGATCGCGGCGCACAGGAGGAGCGTGGCGAGGTGCAGGGGGTAGATGCGGGCGAGGCGTTTGCGCAGGAAGCCGCGATAGGCGGCGATCCCCGTCACGCCGCCGGCGTAGCTGTGCATCAGCACGAAGCCCGACAGCACGAAGAAGAAGTCGACGAGCGACTGGAAACGTTCGAGCACGTCGGTCGCCGGCCCGCGCAGGGGGGAAAGGTTGTTCTCGAAGTGGTAGAGAACCACGCCGAGCGCGGCGAGGAACCGGTAGGCGTCGAGGACGCCGTAGCGTCGGGCGGGCGGCTGCGCCATGTCGAGCGCCCTTCAGGCGGCTTCGGCGGTGAGTGCCGGCTGCGACAGGGCCGTCCTCGGCTTCGGAGCGCGGGACGGCAGGAGAACCGTCCGCAGCCTCAGGAAGGGCTTCTCGACCAAGCGCCAGGAGGCGAGCGCGAAGCAGGCGGTGACCAAGACGGCCAGCACCGCGAAGAGGACGACGCGCGCCGCGCCGGGCAGGGCGCCGAGCCGCGCCGCGAGGGCGAAGACCAGCGTCTGGGTGATGGGATAGCCGTAGAGGTAGAGGCCGTAGGAGCAGTCGTCCTTCACCCGCCGGTCGAACCAGGGGAAGCGGCAGGCGCCGAGGTAGACCATCGCGTAGGTCAGGAGCACGGCGGCCAGCGTGTCGCAAAGGCCGGAGATCATCAGGGCGACGTAGCCGGCGATGCAGGCCAGAAACAGCGGCAACCGCAGCGGGATGGCGTGCCGGTGCAGGGCGAACAGCATGCCCATCGCGAAAAGCACCACCAGGAACCAGCTCTGGAAGTGCGTCGCCTCGTAGCGAGTGGAAAGGCCGAGGGCCGGCACCGCCATGCCGGCGGCGGCGATGCCGACGACGAGCACGACCGTCGTCGTGCGCGGGCGGGCGAGCAGGCCGCTCGCCATCATCGCGCCGATCAGCAGGTAGCAGCCGAACTCGGCGTGCAGGGTCCACAGGTTGACGTTGACGATGTCGGGCAGGGGATTGCCGGTGAACACGCCGGGCAGTTCGTACTGGATCCACCCGATGATGTTGCCGAAGTAGGTGTAGGTGCCGGCGCTGGCGAAGTATTCGCCCGGCGCCAGCGTGCTGACGCACGGCCCGAGGATGAAGGCCGAAAGCACGACCTCGGTGAAGAGGGCCGGCAGGATGCGCAGGATGCGCAGGGTGAAGAAGCTGCGGGTGTCGCGGGCGCGCAGCGCGCTGCCCATCACCAGGAAGCCGCTGAGGGCGAAGAACATGCCCACCAGCGCGAACAGGCCGGGGCGCAGCGCCTCGATGACGAACTGCCTGGCGCTGAGACTGGCGGCCGTGGCCATCAGGTTGCCCTTGGCGTAGCCGATGTTGCCGGTGCCGCCGAAGGTCAGGACGTAGGCGTGGAACGCGAGGATGACCACCGCGAGGAGATGGCGCAGGAAATGGAATCCGGGCCAGATTTCCCGGTTCGGCTGTCCCGCAGCTTCCATCGTGCCCGCCTCGGTCGTTGCGGGACCGGCGCATCCCGAGCCCCCGCCACACCGTGCCGGCGAAGGCTTCCGAATCGGTAAAGGGCGGAGACGCAATCGGTGCGCCGATGCGTGCAGGTGGCGCAAGGGGATCGGCGGCAACGGGCCGACGCCACGGGACGGGCGGCGCGAGCGCCTACGGATCTTCTTCGCGTCAGGGCGCGACGGGGGCTGGCTGCTGGCCGAACCTCGGCGATGCCGCTTGCGCCGGCACCGATCGGGCGAGGGCCGACAGGCGCGCCGCTTCCATGCCCCACACGGCGCCGAGCATGAAATACACGAAGCGCCAGTGATCGACGTCGATCTGGAAGGCCTGGAGAAAGGCGCTGACGAGGGCCGGGGTGATGACCTGGGCGTGGCGCAGGAAGGGCGTGCGTCTGAAGCTCAACCGCACCGCGACGACCGTGGTCCAGCCGACGAGCAGAAGAAAGACCACGCCGCCCAGCCAGCCGGCGGAGGCGAAGGCGCCGATGTAGGAATTGTGCGGATCGAGGTCGAAGGTGAAGGCGAAGCGGTGCGGCCCGAACCCGAGGGGGCGCTCGATCAGCATCGGGATCGAGCGCATCTGGTTGCCGAAGCGCCCGGTGACGCCGCCGTCGTATTCCTGCTGCAGCTTGGCGCGGCTCGTCACCACCTCGCGCAGCGTGTCGTTGGAAGCGATGGCGAGGCCGCCCGCCGCACCGGCGAGAACGAACAGCACCGTGCCGACCAGGATGGACCGACGGGTGCGCCGGTCGTCGGCGGTGATGAACGTGACAACGGCGAAGTACAGCACCGCGAACACCAGCGCTCCCCAGGCGCCGCGCGACAGCGGCAGGAAGACGCCGCCGAAGATGGTGAACAGCAGCAGGGCGGCCATGAGGCCGCGCTTGAGCAGCCGGCCGCGCACCGTCGCCTGCATCAGGCAGAGCACGCCCAGGATGCAGTACGAACCCAGCACGTTGGGGTCCTTGAAGGGCCCGGCGATGCGGTTGACGATGGCCGCCTTGTCGTGGAAGCCGGGCAGGTCCCAGTAGCCGGCGGCGGCCCAGGCGGCGGCGACCACGCAGCTGATCGTGTAGCCGAGAAGCGCGAGGCGGAGCCGTCCGGCGGTGTGTCGCGTGAACACCATCGCGAACATGAAGGCGCTGACGAAGAGGTAGGTCGTTTGCAGCGTGTACACCAGCGCCGTCGCGCCCGTTCCGTCCTCGGCCGGCGCCGGCCGGTCGCCCAGCCAGGGCATCAGCGCGAGCATTTCGGCGAAGATGAAGAGGCCGAGCAGGACCGCGAAGGCGAGCGTGGCGCGCGTCAGAACGAAGTGGGCAGAGAACACCAGCGGCAGCAGGAGGAGGAAGCAGATCTCGTAGGGCGACGGCTCGAAGAAGGAGATGCTGCCCAGGCTGAGCATCGGGAACAGCAGCGCGCGCAGCACGGTCTCGGTGGCGAGGGTGCGGGGACGCGGCGGTTCGTGGTGCATGGTCGTCTCTGCTGGCGTCGCTTGGCCCCGATCAGTACCGGAAAGGGTTAAGGCCGCGTTCGAGCGGCGTCTCCGACCGCGGCGGCGCGCCCGGCGACCGTGATCGCCAGCGGGCGGCGCAGCAGCAGCCGGCCGGATGTGGCGCAGTTGCGCGCCTGCATGGCGACGAAGAACAGCTCGGGCGTGCGCTCGACCGTGTCGAAGTTGCGGCTCGCCGACGCCGGATCGAGGATCGAGGGATAGTTGATCAGCGGACCATCGGCCTTGCACCAGCCGCTGTACAGGGTGCGGCCGGCGAGGAGCAGGTGCGCCGGTCCCCAGTGGATCAGGTCACGCGAGGAGGCATAGTAGAAGCCGTCGACGGGGAAGTCGCCGCTCGCGCTCGCCTGCAGCAAAGCGATCCAGCGGCCGCTCGGCCGATGGCGCACGACGCTGTTCACCGCGAAGGTGAAGGGGCGGATCACCGCGCAGGGCTGGGGCAGGGCCTTGCTGCGGTAGGGGTCGGCGTAACGCACGCCGAACTGCGACCCGTCGAACGCCCGCCACAGGTCGGGCCGGGTGGGATCGGTGGTTCGAAACAGGCAGGAGCCGGCATCCTGACCGGCCCAGCCGGTGGTGGAGGCGAAGGCGTAGACGTAGCGGCCGTCGCCGAACATATTCGAGGGCTCGAAGAAGCCGCGGTGGCGGCCCTGGCCGACGTCCTGGGTGAAGGGTGCGGCGGCGACGACGAGCGGCCTGCCTGCGGCGAAGCGCGTGCCGCCATCGCTCGAATGGAAGGCGAGGATGGTGTTGAACCAGCAGCCCAGGCTGTCGGACACGGTGCAGCGTCCGTGATCGTCGGCGTGGTACTCCTCGTGGACGAGCGCGCCGACGTCGCGGCCGTCGCGGGTCCAGGTCGCGGCGACATATCGCCGATCGGCGAAGTGCGAGGGGTCGGGATCGAACGGGCTGTCGAGCGAGGAATGGCAGTCGATGCGGACGTGATCGAGGTCGCGGCCGCGCAGGGGCCGGGCGACGAAGTGCAGGGCGAACATCACCACGGCGCCCTTGTCGTCGCGAAAGGCGCGGGGATTCATGTCGGGATCATCGATCGGCTGGCAGGCGTCGCGGGCCGGGTCGTAGAGAACCAAGGGCGGGCCGGCGAAGGCGATTGTCAGGTCGGTGCCGGCCGGCTCGGTGCTGGCCGGCTCGGCGTGCACGGGGCCGGCGGCCAAGCCGAGCGACGCGGCCAGCGAGACGGCGAGTCCGAACCGGCGCAGCGCGCTCGCCGGGATCAATAGGCGTTCCCGGTGCGCAGCAGCGCCACCGGCGTCGCGGCAAGCACGTAGAGGTCGAGGAAGATGGACCAGTTCTCGATGTAGAACAGGTCGCATTCCACCCGCTTCTGGATCTTCTCGGACGTGTCTGTCTCGCCGCGCCAGCCGTGGATCTGCGCCCAGCCGGTGATGCCGGGGCGGACGCGGTGGCGGGCGAAGTAACCGTCGACCACCTCGTCGTAGAGCGCGTTGGCGGCCTTGGCGTGAACCGCGTGGGGGCGCGGACCGACCAGCGAAAGGTTGCCCTTCCAAACCACGTTGAGGAGCTGCGGCAGCTCGTCGAGCGAGGTTTTGCGGATGATCCGTCCGACGCGGGTGACGCGGGGGTCGTTCTTGGTCACCAGCCGGGACGCCTTGGTGTCCAACTGGTCGGTGAACATGGAGCGGAACTTGAAGACCTCGATCAGCTCGTTGTTGAAGCCGTACCGCTTCTGCTTGAACAGCACCGGACCCCTGGAATCGAGCTTCACGGCGAGGGCGACCAGGCACATCACCGGCAGCAGGGCGAGCAGGCAGGCGCCGCCGACGAGCCGGTCGAAGATGGACTTCAAGACGATGTCCCACTCCGCCAGCGGCTTGTCGAAGAGGTCGATCACCGGCACCTTGCCGATGTAGGAATAGGCGCGCGGGCGGAAGCGCAGCTTGTTCATGTGCGCGGCGAGCCGGATGTCGACCGGCAGCACCCAAAGCTTGCGCAGCATGGTGAGGAGGCGCTGCTCGGCCGAGATCGGCAGCGTGAAGATCACGAGGTCGAGCGGCGTGTGGCGGGCGAAGTTCACGAGGTCGTCGACGTTGCCGAGCTTGGGGTATCCGCCGACCATGTCGGGGGAGCGCTCGTCGGTGCGGTCGTCGAAGATGCCGAAGATGTGCAGGTCCTCGCTGCCCTGATCGGCGAAGTCGGCCAGCAGCTGCTTGGCCGCCGGGCCGCCGCCCACGATCACCGTGCGGCGCGACAGCTTGCCGGTGCGGGTGAGGTGGTTGGTGAGGGCCGAGGCGGCCGATCGGCCGGCGAGCAGGGCGGCGAAGCCGGTCACCGCCCAATGGGCGAACCACCAGCGCCCGAGCAACGGGTCGACCCCGGCCAGGTGGCAGGCGGCGAGCGCGCTGCCGAACACCCCGAACCAAGCGGCCGCGATGCGCAGGCCGAAGCGGGTCGGCGCGCGCAGGGCGGCGATGCGGTAGGAGCCGAGCGACTGCAGGCAGATCACCACGAGCAGGGCGAGCAGCGGCACGGCGAGCAGCGGCAGCACCGCGACCTTTCCGCCCGAGCGCACCGCGACCAGATAGGTCGCGAGGCCGGCAAAGGCGACGAGGGCGAGCTCGCCCAGCCGCATCAGGCCTTCAAGGATGGCGGCCGACACGATGCGGCGCTTGCCGCCCTCAGCCAGCGACGCGGCGAGCTTGTCGAGCTCCACCGCGTGCGGATTGGTCCGCGCGGCGGCCGCGAACGGCGCCTCCACGGTTCTGAGATCCTGAGCTGAAAACGCGGCCATGGCGAACTCGCGGGAACGACCGGAAGGGAGACGGATCGGGGCTAGCGGGGAAGGGCGGACAGCAGCGGCACCGTCGCAGCCGGGGCGACCTGGCGGGTCAGCGCGTCGCGGTAGCCGGCGATCACCGAATCGACCATGTTGGCGATCGAGAAACGGTTTGCCACGACCCCGGCGAGGTCGGCGGCCTGCGCGCGGACGCGCTCGGGATCGGCCTCGACCATCGATCGCATGGCATCGGCGAGAACGGCCGCGTCGTCGCAGCGGATCAGCCGGTCGCGATGCGGGCCGAAGATTTCACCGATGCCGCCGACGTTGGTCGCCACCATCGGGATCTGCGCCGCGGCCGCTTCGAGCACGATGTAGGGCAGGGATTCGGCGCGACTCGGCACCACCAGCACGCGACCCAGCGCGAAGGCGCGCCGGGCGGCCATCGCGCCGGGAAAGGACACCTGCCCGGCGATGCCGCGCGCCCGCGCCCGCTCCTCCAGCATGCCCTGGTCGGGGCCCGAGCCGACCAGGATCAGCCTCAGCGGACGGGCGAGCTGCCGCGACAGGAGCGCGGTCGCGTCGATCAGGGTGTCGATGCCCTTGGCGGAACGCAGCTCGCCCACGTAAACGAAATCGGCCGCGTCGGCGTCGGGCGCGACGGCAACGAATTCGGCCGGTGCGATGCCGTTCGGCACGATGCGCACCAGCGCGGGCGTTTCACCGATGCGCTCGTGGAAGCGGTTGGCGATGAAGACGCTTTCGAAGAGCAGGACGTCGGTGCGCGCCGCCAGCAGGGATTCGACGCCCATGTAGAGCGCCTGCACGAGCGGCGAGGCGACATGGTTGAAGCTGCCGCCATGGGGCGTGTAGCCGCGTGCCGGCGGGGTCGCGCGACTCCACAAGGCCGGCAACCGGGCGTAGAGCCCGCCCTTCGAGCCGTGCCCGTGCACGACGTCGGCCTTGAGCCGGCGGACGTGGCGCTCCACCCGGAGCACGTTGGAGATGTCGAGGGCGTGGGGACGACGCAGCATCGGGAAGCGCTCGACGCCGAGCGTCAGGGCGGGTGCGAGTTCGGCCAGGGTGTCCGCCGCCCGCTCGCCACCGGTGAGGCTGTCGACGACGAGCCCGACGTGGTGGCCGCGCGCGACCTGCTCGCGCGTCAGGTCGACGACGTGACGCCACAGGCCGCCGAGCGGCGCGCGCAGGACGTGCAGGATGCGCAACGGGCGCTGGGCGTCATCGGGGGAGACTGTCATGGGGCGGGAGCATGGCGCCCAACCCTGAACGAAGCGTTACCCGACACTTCGGACCACCGGACCCTGAACCGGTCCGACGCTCTGACCTTTTGTGCCGCATCGGAGTTATCCGAAGATCGCCGCGCACTTCTCCGTCCGATGCTTCAAAAGAAACGCTCCCTGACGAAGACGGTGTCGCCCGGCTTCACCGGCTGGTCCACCGGCACGCTGGCCGTGACGGGATGGCCCTCGACGACGCGGGTCAGGTCGACCTCGTACTTGTTGGCGCGGGGCGTGAAGCCGCCGGCGACCGCCACGGCCGTTTCCGCGGTCATCCCGGCGACATAGGGATACTGGCCGGCGGTGGTGACCTCGCCGAGCACGAAGAAGGGCCGATAGGCATCGACCTCGATCGATACCTTGGGCTCGCGGATGAAGCCGTCGCGCAGCCTGGCCTCGACGCTGCGCTCCAGCGCCACGGTGGTGAAGCCCTGGGCCCGCACCGTGCCGATGAGGGGCATGGAGATGTTGCCGGTCGGCCCCACCGCATAGGCGTTGCTGAGCCCATCCTGGCCGAACACGATGACGCGCAGGCGGTCGCCGCTGGCCAGCGTGTAGGGCACGTCGGCCTTGAAATCGGCATAGCCGTTGGCCCGGGGCGCGCAGCCGACAAGCAGCATCGTCGCCCACATGCCAAGCAGGCTCAGCCAGCGTCGCTTCGCCGAACATCGTTTCGTGAATAAACGCATAAGCCCGCCCAAAGTCGTGTGACGTCGATCCCGCGCCATAACGGAGCGACATCGAGGTTTATGCAGACGTGGTTAAGAAAGGCTTGAATGCAGCAGGGGACGGATCGCGCGAGTTTAGGAAGGACTCGACGAGTTAACCCGGCAGCAACCTCGAAACGGTTGTGTTGGCCGTCTGTGTTCTTGCGAGTCGACCGATGGCGCGTTACCCACAATCCGGTGCCGAAAGCGGCGACGCGTCCAGCGAGATCGACCTTCGCGCGGTCGGCAAGGCCCTGAAGCGCCGGCACCGCATCTATCTCCTGCCGACGTTGCTGGCGATGGTGCTGGTCGGCATCTACGTGATCCTCGTCACGCCGCGCTACACCGCGCAGAGCCAGATCCTGTTGGAAAACCAGGAAACGTTCTTCACCCGGCCCGACCGCACGAGCCAGCCCAGCGAAGCGGCGCAGCTCGACGAGGTCGCGGTGGCGAGCCAGGTGCAGCTGATCGCCTCGCCCGACCTTGCCCGCCGCGCGATCGCCAAGCTCAAGCTCGTCGGCGACGACGAGTTCGATCCGTCCGCCCACCCCGGCCCGGTGACACGCGTCCTGCAACTGCTGCATCTCGCCCCCGAGCCGTCCCGCGACGCGGTGGAGCAGCGCACCGCCGACGCCTTCGGGCAGAAGCTGACGGTGTATTCGCCGCCCAAGACCCGCGTCGTGACGCTGGAGTTCACCAGCCGTGATCCGGCGCTGGCCGCGCGAGCGGCCAACACGGTCGCCGAGCTTTATATCGCGGAACAGTCCGCCGCCAAACGGGGGCAGGCGCGCACAGCCGCCGAGGCCCTGTCGGAGCAGATCGCCGACCTTCGCACCAAGCTCGCCAAAGCCGACGCCGAACGCGAGCGCTACCGCTCCACCTCGGGACTGCTCGCCGGCTCCAACAACATGACGGTCAGCGGCCAGCAGGTGGCCGAGTTGAACGGCGACCTTTCGCGGGCGCGGGCGATCCAGGCCGACGCGCAGGCCAAAGCCTCGATGATCCGCAGCCTGCTGCGCAGCGGCAAGTCCGTCGACGTCGCGGAAGTGACCAACAACGAGATCGTGCGCCGGATCTGGGACCAGCGGGCGACGGCGCAGGCGCAGCTCGCCCTGGAGTCGCGCACGCTGCTGCCGGGTCATCCCCACATCAAAGAGCTCAGGGCACAGGTCGAGGGCTTCGACGTCGCCCTGAAGGGCGCCGCCCGGCAGGCGGCCAGCACGCTGGAGAACGAGGCGCAGATCGCCGGCGCGCGCGTGGCCAACCTCGAAACCGTCCTGACGCAGCAGAAGACGGCGGCCGGCGTGGCCAATGGCGACGAGGTGCATCTGCGCGCCCTCGAGCGCGTCGCGCAGGGCTTCAAGGAGCAGCTGGAGTCGTCCACCACCAAATACGAGGAGGCCTTGGCCCGGCAATCGTCCACGGCGACGCCGGCCGATGCCCGCATCATCTCGCGCGCGGTGACGCCGCAGCTTCCCTCGTTTCCCAAGAAACTGCCGTTCGTGCTGTTCGCCACGCTGGCGACGCTGGTGTTCTCGCTGAGCTGCGTGGTCGCCGCCGAACTGCTGTCGGGTCGGGCGCTCGCCGGGCCAGTGTCGCCCGTCGAAATGGCGCTGCCGGTCGCGCCGTCGTTCAGCCTGCCGCAAAGCCGCCGCGCACAAGGGATCCTTCGCGACGATGCAGTGCGTCCGCCGCCGGTTGAGCGAACGGGCGCGCCCCGGCGCCGGCCAGTCCTCGCCGAGCCGGCGGCGATGGATCCGCCGATCAAGGCGCCGGCGGTCAAGAAGTGGTGGGCGGGCACGCGCGCGCCGGGCCGAACGATGCCGCCGACATCGGCTGCGGCCGGCCTTTCCCCTGCCGGGTCGGGAACGTCGAAATTGTCCCTCGATGCAGCCGCGCGGGTGCTGTTCGCTTACCTCAGGCGCTTCGGGCAATCGGCCGAGCAATCCGGCCGCCATGAAGGTCATGATGCAAGTGGCGATGTCTTTCCCCCGCCCGATCCGCGACCGGTCACGTCGGCGATCGTCCAGCCAGTCGAGCGGGATGAAACCGTCGAGGCCGTCCCCGACGACTTCGAAGCGACCCTCGAAGCCCTGGCGCAGCGCATCGCCGCCGCGCACGTCCCCGGCCGCGGCCTCCACATCGTCGGGACGGGGGTTGGGGACGGACGCGCCGATCAGCTGATCGCGCTGAGCCGGCACCTTTCGGCCAAGGGCCGGGGCCTGATCGTCGATCTCGGCACGATGCCGGCCAGGCTCGGCTCCCTCGTCGGGGCGGGCAGCGGGCAGGCCGAGATCGGCGCCATGGCCGGGCTGTCGGAACTGCTCGCCGGCGATGCCAGCTTCGCCGAGGTGATCCACCGGGATTGCGCGTCGCGGCTGCACTTCATCCCGACCGGCGCGATGGACGCGGACTTCCGCGACTTCGACCTGATCCTCGACGCCCTATCGGAAACCTACGACTTCATCATGCTGCTCACCCCGTCCTTCCCGCAGAGCGAGATCGCCAAGGTGATGGCGCCCTACGCCGACATGGTGGTGCTGGCGGCGGCGAAGGCGTCCGATCGCGACGTGCTGCACCTGTTGGAAGCGGAGATGGTCGAGGCGGGCGCCCGCGACGTGCTGATCATCGACTCCGAGGCAACGCCCGCGCGCGACGTCGCCTGAAAGCCGGATCAAGAGGGGCGGACGCGCGGCCCGATCCGCTCGGCGCGGGTGGCTTATCCCAGCCGCCTGCGCAGCCTGAGCGCCAGCGCGAGGAGGCGGGGATCGCGCTTGATCCGCCGCTTGGCGGCCTGTTGCAGGCCGAAGGCGAGGGCAAAGGCCCGCCCGGCGAGCGTGACCGGCACAACGGCGTCGAACAGCGCGATGGTTTCATCGCAGAGCGCCGCCTTGTAGCGGGCTTCGCCGATGCCGAGGTCGAAGCGGGCGATGCCGCGGGCGCAGCAGCGGGCGATGATGCGCATCAGCAGGAGGTCGCCGGGGCTCGATCTGGCGATCTCCTCGTCGGCGTCGAAGGCGTTGAACATCCCGCTCCACTGGCCGCCGTGAGCGCCGCCGCCGTAGGTGGCGACGATGCGCCCGCCGACGAGGAGGGCGTGCAGTTCGAGGCCCGGCGCACCATCGTCGCCACGCGAGGGATCGCTCGCCGCCTCGATGAAGGCGCGCATTTCCGGCGCTCCGACGTCCGAAGCGATGCCGCGCGCCCGGAAGCGGGCCGTCTTGTGTCGGAGAAAGGCGTCGATCACGTCCGCTCGCTCCTCCGGCGTGGCGGCGACGAGATGGCTGACCGCGCCGAGCGTGGCGAGCTTGGCTTCCTTCTTGCGCAGCTTCTTGCGCGTGTCCTTCGACAGCTTGGCTGCGAACAGCGTTTCGGCGGCACCGGGCAGAACGGTGCCGTAGGCGGCGCTGGGACTGCTGCTGCCGGGCAGCTGCGAGAACGGGTTGCGGTGGCCGGCGAAGGCGAAAGGCTGGTTCGGCAGCACAAAGGCGTGGGGCGCGAGCGGACCGGCGGCGCGCGCCGCCTCGCGCAGCAGCTCGCGCAGGTGCGCCCCCGTCCAGTCGGACGGGCGACGCAGCAGCGCCATCTGCAGGTTGGCATCCCTGCCGCCGAGCCAGCTCGCGACCAGAAACGGCCCGCGCCGCAGCAAGCCGAGGGCGAGCAGGGCTGTCGGGCGGTCCTCCGCGTCGCATGCCAGGATGAAGAACGGCCGCATGCCGGCGCGCTGACCCAGCGTTTCCGCCCAGGGCCGGACGAAGGCGCGCGTTTGATACACCGAGCAGGGCGCGCAGCTTTCCAGCTCGCCCCAGGCCTCGGCGACGGCCGTCGCGGCATGATGAACCTCGACGCGGGCGAAGGGCGGCGACGCCGCGACCTCCGCAGGTCGGAGAACCTTGGCGAAAGCGAGGATGTGCGTTGTCATCGCCTCAGTCTGGCAACGAAACCTCAAGGCGGACTTGCGAGGGTTGGTCAAAGATCTCGTAAGCGCCGGGAGCGCCATGTCCCTCCGCAAGCAGATGACGCTCGACAAGCAGCGGGTCATCGGAGCCGGCTTCGCCTTCTTCAAGGCCACCGGCCTGCACAGGGGCCTGGCGCCGCTGACCCGCGGCCGGGGCGCGATCCTGACGTTGCACCACGTCCGGCCGCCACGGGGCGGGGCCTTCGCGCCCAATCGCCTGCTGGACGTCGCACCCGCCTTCCTCGACCTCGCCCTCGGCCGCATCCGCGCGCTCGGCTTCGACCTCGTGTCGCTGGATGAGGCGCTGCGGCGGACAGGCGATGCCGCCGCCGCGCCCTTCGTCGCCTTGACCTTCGATGACGGCTACCGCGACCTCGTCGATCACGCCCTGCCGATCCTGCGCCGCCACGCCGCCCCGTTCACCGCCTTTATCACCACCGGCTTCGCCGACCGCACCGCCCGGCTGTGGTGGGTCGAGCTGGAGGAGGCGATCCGCGCCAGCGACCGCATCCAGGCGCGCATCGCGGGGTCCTCGCTGCCCTGCGCGAGCGCGGCGGAAAAGGCGGCCGCCTTCAAGACGCTGTACTGGCGGCTCCGCGCCGGCGGGGAAGAACGCCTCCTCGAAGTCATCGCCGACCTCGCCCGTCAGGCCGGCGTCGACGCCGCATCGCTGGTCGCCGAGCGCTGCCTGGACTGGGACGGCGTCCGTCTTCTGGCGCGCGAGCCCCTTTGCACCATCGGCGCCCACACCTGCACTCATCCCATGCTCGCCAAGCACGAAATCGACACCGTTCGCCGCGAGCTGGAGGTCGGGCGCCGCCGGTTGCAAGAGGCGACCGGCCTGCCGGTGCGCCACCTCAGCTACCCCGTCGGCGACCCGACCTCCGCCGGCGCGCGCGAGTTCGCCCTCGCGGCCGAGCTCGGCTTCGCCAGCGCGGTGACGACCCGCCCGGGCATGATCTTCCCGCAGCACCGGGCGGCGCTCCACGCGCTTCCCCGCGTGTCCCTCAACGGCGAATGGCAGAGCCTCGCCTGCCTCGACGTCCTGCTGTCGGGCGTACCCTTCGCGATCTGGAACAAGGGTCGGCTGGTGGCGTGAGCCGGAGGGGATACTGGGTCGGCGTCGCGCGCCGGTGGAATGCGAAGCAGGTTCGCGTTGGTAGGCCAACGCTTCATCCGCTTAGCTCTTTGAGAGGCCGCAGGTTTCGATCGCAAAGCCGCGGGGCACTCTTGCGCAACTTGCTTAGCCGCCAGCGTCGGGGCGTTCCATCCAGCGGATCAGCGGCATCATCGGCAGCACCCATCCGGTGCCGATCACGGCGTAGTAGGTCCATTGCAGCAGGTCGGGGGCGCCGAGCACGAAGCGCGCCTGGGCCAGCGCCATCGCCACCAGCGCGTAGGTGACGACGAAGGCCAGCGTCACGGCGACGCCGATGAACTTGCGGGTGCGCCGTCTCATCCCATCGCCTCCCGTGGGTCGCGGGCCGGGCGGGGTCGCTCGGGGACCGGCGCGCCGAAGGTCACAGGCAACGAGCTGGACTCGGGCGCCGGCCGGTCTTATCTGCCGCCCGTACGGCTGACAATGCCACGCGTCCAGCTCTCCGAAGCCTAGCTCTGCCAATTCCAGCTCTCAAGGGTGCCCGCCATGACGGACGTCGTCGCGACCCGACCCTACCTCGCCTTCGCAGCCGCCGCGGCGCCCGGCCGGAGCGCGGCCGTGTCGGTCTGGCTGTGGGGTCTCGCCGCGATGGTGTTCACCATGGTGTTCCTCGGCGGCGCCACCCGGCTGACCGAGTCGGGCCTGTCGATCACGCAATGGGATCCGATCAAGGGCGTGATCCCGCCGCTGACCCATGCCGCCTGGATCGAAGCCTTCGCGAAATACAAGCAGATCCCGCAGTACGCCTCGATGTTTCCCGACATGACGCTCGGGCATTTCCAGGCGATCTTCCTGATGGAATGGTTTCATCGCCTCGTCGGTCGGGTGCTTGGCGTCGCGCTGGTCGTGCCCTTCGCCCTCTTCTGGATCCGCGGCCGGCTGAACCGGCGACTGATCGGCCAGGTTCTCGGCGTCTTCCTTCTCGGCGGCCTGCAGGGCTACGTCGGCTGGTGGATGGTGTCCTCGGGCCTGAGCAAACGCATCGAGGTCGCGCAGGAACGCCTCGCCGTGCACCTGCTCCTCGCCTCCGTGACCTTCGCCGCCCTGGTGTGGATCGCCATCGAACAGGCGCCGGCTCCCGGACGACGAGCGGCCGAGCGCGTGCCGGCCGGGCTGTGCAGGCTGGGCTCGGCGGTGTTGGCGCTGGTCTTCGCGCAGATCGGGCTCGGCGCCCTGGTCGCCGGGCTGCGCGCCGGTCAGGCCTACAACACCTGGCCGCTGATGGACGGCCATCTCATCCCGTCGGCAAGCCTGCTCGCGGCGCTGACGCCGGCGTGGCGCAACCTCGTCGACAATCTCGCCACCGTGCAGTTCCAGCACCGGATCACCGCCTACCTTCTGCTCGCCGTGGTGATCGTGCAGGCCGTCGCGACCGTTCGAGTCCTGCCGGGAACGGATGCGGCCCGACGCGCCCTCGTCCTGGCCGGACTCGTGGCGGCGCAGGCGACCATCGGCGTCGCGACCCTGCTCCTCGCGGTGCCGATCGCGGCGGGCCTGCTGCACCAGCTCTTCGCGATGGTGGTGCTGGCATGGGCGGTGGTGTGCCGGCAGCGGCTCGGCCTCGCTGTTCGACTCACCGGCGCGGCGACCGGCCGGCCTCAGACGGCCAGCGCCTGATCGAGGTCGGCGATGATGTCGGCCCTGTCTTCCAGGCCGACCGAGAGCTGAAGGACGTCTCGCCGGCGACCGCCGGCGGCGTCGATGCGCGATCTCGACAGGCTCGCCTCGCCGGCTCGCGCGATGAGACGCAGCCGACTCATCAGGCGTTCGCCGGCCGGCGCGCCTTCGGTGAGGGCGAGAGTCAGCCCGGCCCCCGCTCCCTTCGGGCAATAATGGCCGGCGCGATCATGATCCCTGTCCAGCATGGGATAGCGAAGCCGCGACACGGCAGGATGGCTGGCAAGGTGCCTAGCGATGGCGAGCGCATTGTCGCTGTGGCGCTGCATCCGCAAAGCCAGCGTTTCGATGCCTTGCGCGATGGCGGATGCGCCGCAGGCGGCGAGCGACAGGCCGAGGCCGTGGACGCCCAGCAGCCGGCAGGCGACGGCAAAGGCGAAGTTGCCGAAGACGTCGGCGACGGCGAAGTCGCCATCGGTCCGCCCGCTGATGGCGGGATAGCGCGGATCATCCGCCCAGTCGAAGCTTCCACCGTCGACGATCAAGCCGCCGCGGCTGGTCCCGGCCAGGAATTCCGTCGAATGAAGGATGATGTCGGCGCCGTGCTCCAGGGGGCGCAGGAGGTAGGGCGTCGCCCAGCTGTTGTCGACGATCAGAGGCACCCGCGCCCGCTGCGCGACCCGCGCCACCATTTGCAGATCGGTGATCCCTTCGCAGCCGCCCCAAAGGGATTCGACGAAGATCGCCCGCGTCCTGTCTGACAGGACCTCGATGAAGCTGTGCGGCGCGTTGGGATCGGCCCACCTGACCTGCCGGCCGAAGCGCTGGAAGCTGCGCTCGAAGCGCGCCAGCGCCGCCGCGCCGATCCTGTTGGACGCGACGAGCTCGTCGCCGGGCTGCAGCAGGACGTGGGGGGCGGCGAAGCGGGCCGGCCTGCC